>PMCC01000039.1:0-6815 GCA_003155275.1 Actinomycetota bacterium
TATGAAAATAGTATATTCTTCCTATTTTAAAATCTGGCTGCGCAAGGTATTGAAATTACGACCCTGCTTAGAGGAATTAATTACTTTGAGGTTTCAAATGCCGGCCCCTTTTCATCCGCATTATTATTATATCCGGCATTTTCCCAATATCCTCTGAAATTAANNGTGATATCATTAAGTTTCAAGGCAAGTAATATGTTATTATTGCGTATATAGTCCAGATCCAATGAAGAATATCCTTCCGGGACATCTTTTGTATGGAAGATAATTATTTTTGCTTCTGGTTTGACCTTGGCATCATTAAGAATTGAATTTATCTGCGGGCCGGTCCATTTGGCTGTGAAATTCCATCCTTCTACGCAGTTAAATAGCATAAGCCATGATTCTTGGGGGTATGCCAGCAGTTGTTCATAGGTCAGCGTCAAAGGATTTTCAACAAGGCCATCAACAATAAGTTTGTAAGTTCCTCTGTCAATATTTTGCGTGCCTGCAAGGGCATTGTTGTCCTGCTGACTTATTGGGGTAAGTTTTACACCCTGAAACTCAGTGGCTTCTATCTCTTCTGCTGCTGACCCTGGTGGTTCCGTTGCGGATACCAGAGACGTTGAAGTTGCTGAAGATGCCGAAGCTGAAGAAGAAACAGGAATATTGCATCCAGTAAATAATATTATAATAAACATTAAAATAGCAGAAACGAAAATAGAGATCGGTTTAAATTCTTTAATCTTAAAACCTCCTAAATCCAGAATTCCATATAAATAACTATAAAAGTAAACAACAACCCTGCAAATATCAGAATACCATCAATTATGCGTATTCTTTGTGGAATTTTTCGATAAATCAATAATCTTATGTTTATAAATAGATGGCCTAAAAAGAATATTGCAAGCGGGATATTTGTAAACCTGTGTATATAGTTTGCGAGCCTGCGATCAATAAGCCCAAATGTTACTTTATATATAATCTCAGTACGTGTAATACCCCATCCAGAAAAAACAAGAATAACTGCTGTTGCAAGAAGCAGCCAGGCACATATTCTCGATAGAAATTTTAACCTTTGAATAGCCATAGGATTGCCTTTGTCACCTGGAATTGGTTTTTGCATGGAATTCTATTTTATTATTCAAATCGATTCTAATAAATTAAAATATAGCTTTGAAAAAGTCAATGAGAACAGCAGTCCTATCATTTTATTTTTATCTATATTCTATGAACTATAGTTAACCGGGCCCGTAGCCTTAGGCAACAAGCCCAAAACGTTACAGTCTCTTTTTTAAAATAATTTATGTATAAAAAAATTATAGGCAAGAAGCGCATGAATAACAGCAAAGCATATTCCTGATATTGCAAGAATCCTGTGTGTGATATATAGTTTGCGCTTTCCCGTCTTACTTTTTCTTATGGCCATCGCAATTATCAAGGCACTGACTAATAATACAAAGGTCAACGTAGCCATGATTATGATAATTATTACCATTATTAATTCCTTTTTACCCTGGTTCCGGTTATTTTATGTTTGATTATTTATGTCCGGTTTTTCCATCCTGATATTTCCATCCGGTTAATTTAACCCTGTTTACCATTTATGGATATTTATAATTATTTTTTTAAAACTAAATAAATTTTTCAGCTTTTTTTGGAATGTAGAACTTATAATTATTCCGCCCGCTTGCCTTAACGTCATATAAGGCAAGGTCGGCATTCTTTAACAGCATACTGCTGTCCTGGCCGTCCTGGGGGTATAAGGAAATGCCCATGCTTAATGTAATTGATAATTTCCTGCCGCCAAGCAGTATTTTCGCCTTGAAGAAATCAATAATCTTTTTGGCGATTATTTCCACATCGGCTTTATTGCCTATTTCCGGCAGCAGCAGCAAAAACTCATCTCCGCCAAACCGGGCGATTGTATCACTTTTTCGCAGCAGTTCACTTATCTTCAAACCTACATGCGTTATAAGCTTGTCGCCGATGTCATGTCCGTGGGTGTCATTGATTTTTTTAAATTTATCTATATCGATTATTACCATCGCAAACATTTTTTTATGGCGCATAGAAATTGAGATGGTCTGTTCAAAACGGTCATTAAATAAAAGCCTGTTTGGAAGATTTGTCAGCGGATCCCTGAAAGCCATTTTCCTTATTTCTTCCTCCAGCCTTTTCCTGATTGAAATATCAGTAAAAGTGCCTATCATCCTCAAAGGTTTGCCCTCTGCATCCCATCTTATTACTTTTCCCCTATCAAGGGCCCACATATACGTCCTGTCTTTTTTTCGTATCCTGTATTCTGCTGTATAATACGGAGTCTCTGCTCTTAGGTGCCTGTTTATATTATCCATAACATTCTGCACATCATCGGGGTTGATCCTTTCCTTAAATTCAGAAAACTTATTATTAAATTCGGCATCATCGAAACCCATGATTTCCTTAAGCGTTTTTGAATAAAAAACTTCATTTGTCTCGAAGTTCCAATCCCACACGCCGTCACCGCTTCCCTCAAGAGCGAATTCCCATCTTTCTTCAAGTTCCCTCAGTTTTTCCTCTTCTTTTTTTCTTGTCGTAATGTCGACCAGGATACTTCTAATGCCGGAAAAACCCCCTCCATCATCAAATATTGCAACAGATGAAATAAGGACCGGAAAAATCGTGCCATCCTTTTTTATGGCCGCAAATTCAGAGCTTTCTGCTTTTCCTCCCATTGCCAAATCACTGAATTTATTTTTTGCCTTTAAAAAATCCGCAGGAGTAAGGATCTCGTCAATGTAAAGCCCATTTTGCAGATCTGCTTCATTATACCCAATGACTTCAAAAAACGACTGGTTTACAAAAACCATACGGTTGTTTTTATCTGTTTCTATTACTATTTCAGGCAAAAGCTGAACCAGGTCCTTAAATCTTTTTTCACTTCTTAATATATCATTTTCATTTATTTTCAGGTCCCTCAGCATCCTGTTTATGCTGACTGCAAGCTTGGCAACCTCGTCCCTTCCCTTAAAAGGGATGTTTATGTTTAAGTCTTTTGCCCTGCCTATTTCTTCAGCTTTTAAACTCAGCGAAAGCATCTTTGAGAATACAAATTTTTCCATAATAAAAAATAAAGACAGGCAGCTTACAAGGCCTATAAGCGTTACCACAATAAAGAAAGTATAGATATTGTTTATTCCTTCTGTAAAAGTGTCTCTGGGAGATACGACTTTAAGAAGCAGGAGCGGGTTTGAATCGATATCCCTTATTACTGTAAATCCCTCTATTTCCTTGGAACTCTTATAATTTATCTCATAGCTGCTTCCACCGAGAAGCTTTTTTAAGATTTCTTTATAATCATTCTGCGTACTGATTTCATTAATATTTAGGAAAAACACCGGGTTTCTCAGTTCATTTCCTATCGAAGTGACAATGCTGCTATCCAGTATCTGGCCCAATATCATCGTGCCTGCCGGGGAAGCGGCGCCTGAATCATTCTGCAATACCGGTTTTGATATAAATATATAAGGGTTGCCATCAAGAAGGATAATTCCTGAAAGCCCGTTTCTTATATTATTTTTCCCTGTAAGATATTTGTTATTTGACAAAAGAGTTTTTGAGTTTTCCGAAAGGCTGTCTGTATGCCATCCGTCTTTATCATTTAAGATAGAAAACTTAATATTGCTGTTGTTGTCTATTAAAGCAAAAAAATCAATTTGCAGCTCTTTCAAAAGTACCGGAGAAATATTACGGCTGACATAAGCATCATTATTTCCCTGCATAAAGTCATATGCATCATTTGAGATTGACAAGTTTGCGGCAACCCTGTCAGCAGAATCGATGTTTTTATTGAGTATTTTTACAGCCTGGACGATCCTGTTTGTCAGTTCGATTTTTTCAAGAGCAATATAATTGCTTAGAACTGAAAACCTAAGGTAGAAAAACAAAGCAATAAGAATGCACACAAAAATTGATGCAACTGCAATTAAAGTTTTTTTACTTACACCCATTATTTTTTTCTGTTATTATTATATGAAATATTTGTAAATAAAAAAAATAAATACCGGCATTTTTAATTGCCTGAAGCAATATGGTACTTTCTGAAATAATAAAAATTTTAGACACACTTTTTAGAAAAGAACTTGCATTTGAAGGTGATAACTGCGGATTTCTCATTGGCACGGTTCATAAGGATGTAAAAAAAATACTTATTGCCCTTGACGCCACAGATGAAGTAATTGATGAAGCAATTAAAATGAAGGCCGGTCTTTTACTTGTCCATCACCCCCTGATTTATGAACCCTTAAAAAACATAACATCACAGGAAAAAATACAATCAAAAATATTAAAGCTTATAGAAAACGGGATCGCTGTTTATGCCGCGCATACGAATTACGATATGATGCCCGGAGGGCTAAACCAGCTGTTTGCTGAAAAAATAGGTCTTAAAGATATTGGGTTACTTGAGCCCGTGCACAGCAAGGATAATCCGGAAAACGAGTTTGCCGGCGCCGGTATCGGAAGGGTTGGGAACCTTGCAAGTGAAAAAACTCTAAAAGACTTCTTTGAAGAATTAAAAAAAAGGCTGGATCTTGAAAGCTTCCAATGGCTCTCAGATAACCATGCTTCTGATATTAAAAGAACAATAAAAAGGGTAGCTGTCATTAGTGGTGGAGCAAATTCAAGCGCTGGCTACCTGTCGTCACCCGGGTTTCTCTCAGATGCCGGCGGCAAGGCGGCAGATGCTGTAATAGTCGGAGAGCTTAAGTATTCAAATGCCATAAAGATTGCAGAAAGCGGCATAATAGTTATTGCGGTTGGGCATGCAGAAAGTGAGAAACTGGCAATCGACGGCATGTCTGAAATGATAAAGAACTTTTTAGAGAACAATAATAATATAAATAATGATATCGATATCCTGAAAAGCAAATCAGGCTATTTACCCTGGAGGTATTATTTTGAGTGAAAATAAGTATGACCTGATAAACCTGGTGGAATTGCAGCTTTTAGAGAAAAACATAATCCGTAAAGTAAATGAAATAAGCCTGCTGAAGAAAAGCGGGAAACTGCAAAAACTGGAGGCAGAATTTGGCGAGATTTCCGCCATTCATGAATCCATGTCCAGGGATTATCTGGATTTAGAACATGAAAAGAAAAAACTGGAAGACAGTATTTCATTGAATAATGAAAAAATAAAAAAGCATGAAGCAAAATTATTCAGCGGAACTATAACATCCTCAAAAGAACTGGTAAATTTCCAGGAAGAGATAAAGCAGTCAAAGCTTAACAATGACGGGCTTGAGATCAAAGAGATTGAGCTTATGATTAAGATTGACGAATATAGGCCAAAGTTAAAACAAGCAGAAATAAAAAAGCAGGCCTATTCAAAGGATATTGAATCCTTAAAAATGGAGATAGGCATAAAGGTAAAAGATATTGAAGGAAGGCTTGCAGTACTTAGGGAAAGGCGAAAAGCTGCCATATCAAAGATTCCAAAAGAAGTTTGCGCCCGGTACGACGAGGTAAAAGCAAAGAAAGGTGGAATAGGTGTTGCAGTTTTGAAAAACAGGGTATGCGATGTATGCAGGATGGAGATATCATCAGGGGAGGCTGAGAGGATACAGGATCCAGAAGTTATCCATAAATGTCCGGAATGCAAAAGGATGCTGATAATAAGCAATGAAAGCATAGAAAACCTTAAGGCCGAGATTGATGAAATGTAAAAATCAGGGTTAATTTTATGGATTTAAACTTTGAGTATTTGAAAATTTATATAGATGGCGGCTCGCGCGGCAATCCGGGGCCATCGGCTATCGGGGCTGTCATATTTGACAAGAATGATAATATTGTTGAAGAGATAAGCCTTTTTATCGGTGAAACGACTAATAATATGGCAGAGTATACTGCTTTTGATACTGCTCTTGATACTATAAAAAAATACAGAACCAGATATAACGTTAAAAGGATTATGATTTTCACTGACAGCAAGCTGCTATTCAGCCAGGTCAAAGGATTGTGGAAAATAAAAAATGAGAATATTTTCGAAATCCATAGAAAAATTGTAAAGAAGCTTAAAGAATATGATGTCGTGGACCTGCGCCTCATTCCCCGCGAAGAAAATACTGCAGCTGACAGGCTTGTTAACAGGGCGCTGGATTTTAAACTGAAAGGCGCCGGGGGCTCAGGTACACTGCTTGATGGAGATACTATAAATTTCGGAACAATAGAAGAGTAGAAAATATGGATATAAAATCAGATAGGGCAATAAAGCTGGTTGCTATAGATCTTGACGGGACACTTTTTAATTCAGCATCAAAAATTACAGACAAGAATCTGGAAGCCATACATAAATGCCTTAAAAGTGGAATAAAGGTAATTATAACTACAGCCAAAACGGTTTACTGGGTAAAGAAGCTGATTGTAGAGCTCGGGCTGCAGGATCCGCAGATAGCATCAGCAGGTTCTGTAATAATAGACAGGAACCTTACTCCAGTCTATATTAAAAAAATCCCGGTTAAGGCTTACAGGAAAGCTGTAAAGCTTGCAAGGCAATATGGAGCCGGGTTTGGCGCAAGCTGCCTGGACGGTTTTGTTTATTATGAGAAAGAAAATAAATATCTTGACTATATATGGGAAACGGGTGAACAGCCTAAACATACTGATAATCTGTTAAATCCTGAAATCGCCAACCAGGTGCTTCTTATTACCGCAACAGTCAACGAAGATGACCCATTTAATAATGCTGCAATAGAATGTGTGGGGGATGCAATAAAACTCAGGAGGGGAGGGCCATATTTTCTTGCAGGCTGCAATAAAAATGCAGGTAAGATGGGAGCTTTAAAAAAGATAATGGC
>PMCC01000039.1:6866-7527 GCA_003155275.1 Actinomycetota bacterium
AATGACGGAGTTGCTGAAGCAATTGAACGATTTGTTTTTAATGGCAGTTAAAATCATCTTGATTTTTATATATTTAAACTTATTATATGTATTGGAGTTAGTTGGGTGGCCGCCCGGGCGCGCTTTTTGAAAGGCATAACGCCTGATAATAGTATTCCCGGGAGGAAAGTCCGAGCTTTAAAGGGCAGGATGCCGGGTAACGCCCGGCGAAGACATGTTAAAGCATGGCTTCAGCGACAGTGCAACAGAAAATATACCGCCAGGGATATTAATAGTATTTTTAAACCTGGTAAGGGTGAAATGGCGAGTCAAGAGCTCACCGGCAGCCTGGCAACAGGCTGGCCTGGAAAACCGCATCCAAAGCAAGGCCAAATAGGGAAGATATGGGGTGGCCCGCCTTTCTTCCGGGTTAGGCCGCTTGAGGTAAATGGCAACATTTGCCCGAGATGGATGGCCACTGCCGGGTATTGTCATTTATGGCAGTACTTGGTACAGAACTCGGCTTATAGACTAACTCCAATTCTAAAAATACTTAAAAAATGTGTTTTAAAAGAACAGATTTTAGTATTAAAAACACCCAAATTAAGCACGAAAGTAGTGTTTTTAATTGGCGCTAGCCTAGTAGTGTTCCGTAGAAAAATCAAGTAATTTTTTAGGTTGG
>PMCC01000137.1 GCA_003155275.1 Actinomycetota bacterium
AATTTTATTGGCACCGGCATATCAATTTTTTAAATGACTGGATTATAATTTTAAGTAAAGAGATTTTTTAAAGTAAGGAAGGTCTAAATGTTAAAAGACACAAAAACCCCGCGGCAGGTTGTTGCAAATGCCTTGAACCATAAAGAAACATACAGGATTCCACTGGATCTTGGCGGCCAAAGCAATTCTACACTTACATTAAAAGCATTAAATAATTTAAACCAGTTCCTCACAGGCACAAAAGAAGAAGTAAGCGTTAATCTGATGGCAAAACACTTTCAAACTGTTGATGTCCCAGAGAATATATTGATCAGGTATAATATAGATTTCAGGAGCGTAAAACCCGGAAAGCCAAAAAATAAAAAAGAGGTCACTTTTCCTGATGGAAGCTATCTGGATGACTGGGGAATCAAATATAGCCCTTCAGGAAAGGGTCTATACTATGATATATCTGAATATCCGCTGAAGAATTATGACGAGAGTGATATAGATAAATTCACCTGGCTGGATCCGGATGATGAAGGCTGGACCGCAGGGCTTAAGGAAAGTGCGGAGAATTACTATTTCAAGACGGACTTTGCAATAATCGGCAATATGACATCCGCGCAGATCTTTGAAAGATGCTGGAACCTGAGAGGTTTTGAAACTTTTTTAACTGATCTTTATATAAATAAAAAATTTGCCCATAAATTGCTTGATATAGTTACAAATATACAGATCCGGAGAATAAAAAACTTTTTGGAGATCTGTGGAAAATACTTGAGTATTTTTAAACTTTCGGATGATTTATGTGGCCAGCTGTCACCACTTATTTCTCCACAGACATATACGGAAATGATAATGCCTTATCATAAGAAATATATTGAAGCTATAAAAAAGTATACCAATGCCAAGGTCGCACTTCATTGCTGTGGAAACACCAGGCCCATTTTGTCAAAGCTGATAGAAGCCGGTTTTGAAGTTTACCATCCTTTTCAATTTTGCGCACCTGAAATGGAACCCTCTCAACTGAAAAAAGAATTCGGAAAGGATCTCGTATTCTGGGGAGGAATGGATGTACAAAAATTCCTGCCCAATGCTTCAGTAAAAGAAGTCATTGACGAGGTATATAACATTATGGGCATCATGCATCAGGGAGGTGGATATATTTTTTCTCCAAGCCATAATATACAGGCGGATATTCCCCCTGAGAACTTGGAAGCCATGTATACGACTGCATCAAAAATTTATTTTAGTTAGGAAAAGCAGGGAATGTATAAAAAAATAATTCAGGTAGGTTTTATATCTAGGGAACTTAAAAGAATTATGGACAGTTGTATCAATATATACGGTATCGGCCCATGGTATTTATTGAAATTCTGTCCTGAAAATGTCAAATCTATGACTGTTTACGGAAAAAAACAGGGATATGAAATGAACGTTGCTGTTTGCCCGGTTGGAGACGTAAGGTTTGAGTATATAGAACCGCTGGACAAATCAATATTTTCTGATTTTTATGATCATTATAATGAAAATGTCATCCATCATCTTAAGTTTGATGTAAAAGATTATAAAGAAGCCTTAAATTTTTTCACGGCCGGGAATATAAATATTATCCAGACGGGCCACCAGTTGGGTGATCGCGGTAAAAATATGTATAATTTTTTAGATACTCAAAAAGAATTTGGTTTTATAACAGAAATTGTCAACGTAACTAAAAATTTTATAAAACCCCGGCCTGATTCGTGGATCGGCTCAGGACAAGGTGATTTTAACCCTGTTTTTATAAAACCTTCAGTAATAGGAATAATAGTTAAAAATATTGATGATAAAGTAAAAAAATATGAGGAGTTTGGAATCGGTCCCTGGAAAATATATGGTTTCGGCAGAGAAAGCAATTTAAAGATTAAATCAAGGATGGCATTCTGCAGGATTGGAAATATAATATTCAAACTGATTGAACCGCAATCGGATTCAATTTTTTCTGAGCATCTTTCAAAATATGGCGAGTGCATACACCATATAAAGATGGAAGTAGACAATTATGAGAAAAAACTAAAATTTCTTCTTTCAAAGGGTATTGATGTCCTTTATTCAGATAATTATTTGGATAAAATCCGTTTTTCATTCCTGGATACAAATAAGCATTTAAATTTTACTGTTCAAATATCTGATAAAGAAATAAAAAATGAATCGCAATCTGAAATTATCATACACCCCTGATTATACCGGGGTATTGATATAGATTCCTATTTCTTTAACCATAAAGTTTCTTTATATACATACATATATATATTATAAGTCTTAATATGGATATAAGCCTGTTTTAGAAGAGTNNTTTTTTAAGATTATTAAATAAATTTTATTTTTGAAAGGCACGAAATGAATAGAATTAAAATCGGTATCCACCAGCATGTTTTTACCAGCAAGCTAAATTCAGAGAATCTGCACATATTTGATTTTATAAAGGAAATTGGTTTTGATTCAATGGATGTCAATTTAAGGAATACTGATTTTGACTTTACCGGCCAGATGCGTAAAAAAGCTGAAAGCTTAAATCTTATTCTCACTGGAGGTGGCTCACTGCCAAAAACAAAAGAGATAATCTCGCAGGATAACCAAAAAAGGGTTGAAGCTGTTGAATATATGAAAGAACTAGTTAGGAAGGCTTTTGAAATAGGAATAACCCTTTACCACGGCCTCTTCTATGCCACTGCCGGTA
This sequence comes from Actinomycetota bacterium, assembly GCA_003155275.1. Lineage (GTDB taxonomy): Bacteria > Actinomycetota > Humimicrobiia > Humimicrobiales > Humimicrobiaceae > Fen731. The sequence continues at coordinate 2,702 of PMCC01000137.1, forward strand.
TTTTTACAGGCAAAGGTCCAACAAAGGAAGAATTTGATTATGCTGTCACAGGATTGAAAGAAGTGGCAAATTATGCAAAAAAATATGGGATTTCTCTTTGTCTTGAGCCGGCAAACCGTTATGAGAATTACATGATAAATCTTGTTTCAGATTCCCTTAAGATGCTGGATGCAATAGATGAGCCAAATGTAGGGCTGCTTCTTGATTCATACCATATGAATATAGAAGAAAAAGATATGTACAAATCAATAGTCTCAGCAAAAGGCAGGATTTTTCATTTCCATGTAAATGAAAATGACAGGGGAATACCTGGAACAGGCCACATACCATGGGATGATGTTTTCAGAGCTTTGAAAGATGTAGATTATAACGGTATCGTTGCAGTGGAAAGCTTTGTGGACAATACTATAGATATAGCATCTGTCGTTGCGGTATGGAGGAGGCTTGCACCTGATGCAGACACACTATCTCGCCAGAGCTATAAATTCATAAAAAAAATGGCAGAAAAGTATTCAATGATGTAGGCCGGCATAGTAAAAAACCTTTAAAAGATACGTACGAATAAAAATATTATAAATATATTTTAAGATAAACAGGTAAGTTTTTATCCGGCATCTTTACTTGGTATCAAAGATAAAGTAAAGATATGATTATTTGACAATTGGAATCATTCCGTAGGCAATTTAGCAAGCGCATCAAGCACAGCTTTTATTGGCGTAAAGGAGCCGTCGCTTTTTATCATCAGCCCTATTACATGGCAATTGGAGTTTAGAATCGGGCTTCCGCTTTCACCTTCCTTTGCATCACTGTAACGTTTTACCAGGTTCAAACTTCTTTCGAGATTGCCCAACACATATTGCGGCGCCATATCCTCACCGGGATTTGCGGACAGCAATCCCATATTGACAGGGCTTCCATTATAAAAGATTGCATAATCCAGGTTGTTTTTATAGTCATTGTTGTAATCAAGCAGCTTTGGCATTATCCAGGTCTTGCCTTTATTGGATTTAAATTTAAAGTTTTCATATTTTACGCCATCCATCTCAACACAATGCCCTGCCGTAATAATATAAAACTTATCTTTATACAGCATTGAAAAGGCAGTAAAATTTGTAGCTTCTTCTCGTGTGCCCTCATCTGCTGTTCCAAAATAAACTGTTGAAAGGATCAGGTTTGTATTGTTTAAAAGAAGTTCAGCGCTGCTGAGCTTTGCAGTCCTTTGTCTGACAGATTCACTGAATTCATTAAGGGAACTGGATATTTTGGAAATTTCCTGGGTATAGTGTTCAATCTGATTGGAAGTTTTTCTCAATTCAGAGAAAAATACAATAGAGGCTATTATAATTACAGCCAGAATTGCAAATGAAAAATAATATCCGGGTTTTTTAATTAATTCTTTAAGGCGTTTCATATAATAAAAATTATATCCTTAAAAGGTAAAAAATACATGTTAGTTAAAAAAATACATTGACATTTTTAAACTTATTTAGTAAATTGAGCAAATACAACTTATTGTTAATATATATTAACGCACTAACTTAATCACAATGTATATTACTGCTGAAAAAGACTATATTCCAAAATATATCAAGATTTCTGAAGATGTAAAGCAGGATATTTCATCCGGCGCCCTAAAACATGGTGAAAAAATATATTCAGAAAAAGATATAATGACTAAATATTGCGTTTCTTCCACTACAGCAAGGAAATCTTTGGATGTCTTAAGAAGGGAGAATTTAATTGAGAGTATCCAGGGCAAGGGTTCTTTTATCCTGCAGACTAAAATCTTAAGAAGCCTGAAAAAAGTTATAGGTTTTACAGAAAGCATGAAGAAACAATCCATAGAGCCTTCATCAAAATTAATTGATAAAGTTATTTTGAGTGATTATTCTGAATATCATAAAAAATTAAATCTTATAGATGGCGAAAAAATATTAAAGATTAAAAGAATAAGATATGGCAATGGAATACCTTTATTGGTAGATACCAGGTATATAAACCTTAAATACTATCCCGGTATAGAGGATATGGATCTTAGCGGGTCGCTTTATGAAATATACGAGTCTTTTAATATAAAGATCATCCATTCAAAGCAGATTTTAAAATTGTCTTTTTTGGATGAAGCCAATGCAAAACTACTTAATTGTAAAAAATTTGATCCGGTGATACACATAGAAGGAACATTATATACACAAGATTTTACAAGCGTTGAATACGAGGAAGATTTATGGAATGGAGCAGTTTTTAGTTTTTATGTTGAATCATCGTTATAGTTAGAAATCTCGGATATTATTTAAATACAATCATCATATGTTTTGTTTACGGTGAATTATGTTTTGTTTTGTTATCAAATTAATACCAGTTTTTATATATAAATTTTATCATCATTTTAAAGGGTTTGCCAAAGCAATGGGAGGTGAAGACGGGCTTTTAATTAATAGCTGCCCTATTAAAATCTATTAAAAACAAACGATAAAGCAGAGGAGACTAAATGAAAAAGCTAGGAATAGCAATAATAGTTTTGTGCTTAGTGGTTGCAGTGTCTTTTATTGGTGTTGGATGCGGAACAGCAACAACAGCAGGAGCAACAACAGCAGCCGCAGCTGAAACAANNGCAGCTGAAACAACAGCAGCCGCAGCAGCAACAACAGCAAATGCAGCTGAAACAACAGCAGCAGTGGTCGCATCTAAAGAATTAAAGATCGTGCACATTCCTAAGGTTGTACATCCATGGTTTGAGATCGTACAGGTAGGTGCAGCTGCAATGGCAAAATACCTTACAGAAAATACCAATACCAAAGTATCTGTAGAGTATATCGCTCCTGCAACAGCAGATGTTGCTGAACAGAATAATATTGTAGAGCAGGCTGTAGCAAAAGGTTGTACCAGTATATTCATCGATCCACTTGACGAACAGGGCAACAAGCAGGTATTTGACGAAGCCAGGGCAAAAGGGGTCCTTATTACTGTATATGACTGCAGCCCGTTTGGAGACTATACATCAGTTGCAGCATCTGCAGTGGATTCAGCAACGTATGAATTGAAAAGGCTTATGTCTCTTATTGGTGAAAAGGGTAAAGTTGCAGTTATGCAGGGAATGCCTACCTCACCAAGCCACAAACAAAGATACGATGTATTAATGGAAGCATTAAAGGCTTATCCAAATGTTACCGTTGTTGACGGTGGAGTAGACAATGACGATATGGAAACAGCTAGGCAGCAGGGATCTGCAACACTTGCAGCTAATCCTGATCTAGTAGGATATCTTGGATGTGACGCAGCATTTCCAGTAGGCGTTTCACAGGCAATAAAAGAAGCCGGTAAAGTCGGCAAGATCCAAGTTGTCGGCCTTGGTGAAATGGTTTCAATCCTTGATTATATTAAGGAAGGCGTTCTTGAATCAACAGTATATGTAGCTCCTGACCAGCAGGGCGCATATTCCGTTATGCTTCACTACATGGCAAATGCAGGATTCTATACACAGGGAATCCAGATTCCTAAATTTATTGATATCGGTTGTTCCTATATTGACAAAACAAACGTTGATCCATACATAGCAAAGTTCACAGTAAAAAAATAGACTGATGATTTAGGCCTGGCAGATCCAGGTGGTATTTCTGATAAACAGCTTTAGAGATGGGATGCCTTATTTCAGGCAACCCATCTCTAGGGTTATTCTTATAAGCAAGAAGCAAAAAGTTTCTGGCAATTTGAGGTTTTAAAGTTTTTTTATAAATGCTAAAAATTTAAATGCTAAAAAATTAAAATTATTTATAATATAATTATAATATAAAAAATGTAATGTTATTTTTTTTGTTTGTTCCTGCCAAGTAATTTAGTAAATCTACAAAGAAAGATTTAAAAAATGGGCGACCAAAATGTATTAATACTTACAGATGTTACAAAAGTATATCCCGGAGTTGTTGCGCTGAAAAATGTCGATATAACCTTTACCCGCGGGAAAGTACATTGTCTTATGGGTGAAAATGGTGCCGGCAAAAGCACCGTTGCAAGGATATTGACTGGGTTGCGTGTACCGGATGAAGGCACAGTTTTTATTGATGGCAAGGATGCAATAAAAGACAGGAGAGTTTTTAAAAAAGTAGCCTATGTTCCCCAGGAATTGGATCTTTTCAGGCATATGACTGTAGCTGAAAATCTTTTTATTCCATTTACAAAAACCGGTAAAAAAGGTGTTTTTGTCAACAGTGCCAAATTAAATAAAAGTGCAATTCCATACTTGGAAAAATTTCATATTACGGCAAAACCCAGCGATCTTGTAGAAGATATATCAGTATCTGAACAGCAGCTGCTGCAGATAGCGCGCGCAATGGTGGATGAGCTTGCTGAAATAATCATGCTTGATGAACCTACAACAAGTCTGGGGCTGCAGGACATAGATCGTTTATTCAAAGTTATCAGGGAATTAAAAGCGGAGAATAAAGCTGTTATATTTATCTCTCATAAAATTGAAGAGATTTTTGCAATTGGGGATGAAATAACTGTATTGGCTAATGGTGAAAAAGTAGGTTATTCTGCAATTAAGGATATTACTATCCCGGAAGTAATGAAGCAGATGACTGGACGGGATATAGATTTAAGTATGACTTTTTATCCGGAAAAAGTATCTCAGGAAGTGATTTTGGAAGTTGAGAATTTATCAGGAGAGAGATTTTCTGGAATTTCTTTTAATTTGAAAAAAGGTGAAATATTAGGTTTTGCAGGTTTGATTGGAGCAGGAAGGTCCGAACTTCTGCAGACTATTTACGGATACCTTGCTTCCTCGAAAGGAAGCGTAAAAATGAATGGAAAACCCATGAAATTGGGTAATATCAGCCGCTCGGTTAAGAATGGCATAGTTTACCTTCCTGAAGAAAGAAGGAGCCAGGGAATTTTCCCGATATTAAGTGTAAGGGAAAATCTTACAATGCCTATGTTAAAACAGGTGATGGGAGAAATGACTGTGGCAGTCAAGAAAGAGGATAGGCTGGCAAATAAAATTGTACAGGAATATGATATAAAAACGCCCTCGCTAAGTAAAGAAATCCAGTATTTGAGTGGTGGGAATCAGCAAAAGGTAATAATCGGGCGTTCAATGTTTGGCAGCCCAAAAATAATTATTTTTGATGAACCTACAAAGGGAATTGATTTAGGGGCAAAAGTTGAAATTTATAAGATCATGAAACAGCTTGCAGACAGAGGTGTGGGCATTATTATGATTTCTTCTGAAATAGAGGAAATAATGAGGTGTGCCAACCGGATTGTAACGCTTTATCGCGGTAAAAAAGTGGGGGAATTTGAAACCAGTAAAGTCAAAACTGCTGATATTATTCATTCAATATTAGGTTTAAGCAAAAATTAGATCAAAGGGGAGGTTTTCCACTATGGAACAAAAGGTTTCGAGATTCAGGGATGGCTTTAATGCAGTAAGAAGAAATAAAATGACCAATATTTTCATAATATTTTTAGTAATGGTAGTAATTGCATCTATTTTTGCACGAGCTTCTTTTTTATCTGCATACAATATTAGGACACTTGTACGTGAAGCTGCATTTATAGGTCTGGTTGCCCTTGGCCAGTCAATGCTGCTTCTCCTTGGTGAAATAGACCTTTCAGTGGGTGCCATGTCGGCCTTTTGCGGAGTTATCAGCGGAATATTGATGGTCGAGACAGGTTTTAACCCATTTGTGATAGTTTTCCTTTGTCTTATCCTTGGAGCTTTTTTAGGCTTTGTAAATGGCATACTTGTTACAGGACTGAGGCTAAACTCTCTTATAGTAACGGTCGGCACGGTAGGTATTTTTAATGGTTTAAATCTTGTAATCACTAAAGGGGCTGCTGTATTAAATATTCCCAAGGCAATATTTTTTATGGGCCAGGGAAGCTTTCTTCATATACCAATGCCTGACGTTTTCCTGATTGTAATGTTTATCATTGTTGTATTTATTGTAAAATTCACCCGTCTTGGACGTTATATATATGCTATTGGAAATAACAGGGAAACAGCAAAGATATTGGGGCTTCCGGTTAGCCTTGTCAGGATATTTGCATTTTGTTTTTCAGGTTTGCTTTCAGCAATGGCCGGGGTCATAATGGTTGCAAGAATTGGTACCGCACAACCCTCTATAGGTTCAGCCTGGGCGCTTAACTCGATTGCCGCATGTGTCATCGGCGGTATTTCTCTTGTCGGAGGTGTGGGTAATCCTATAGGAGCCCTGATAGGTGTTGCTATTATTATTGTAATCCAGAACATCATAGTTCTTTTTGGTGTTTCACCATATATGCAGAGTGCAGTAAGCGGTATAGTTGTAGTGGCAGCAATTTCATTTGACTCTATTACAAATATGATAACTACAAGGCGAAAGAGAATAACAAAACTGGATTAGTAAAAATATTTATAATTTGATTATTTGGAAAACTTTTAGATTTATATTTCTCTAAAATGATTACAGGGAGCTTTTTTAGTGGCCAATTATTATATTGGGTTTGATAACGGTACAATGGGTACAAAAATTGCCATCTATTCTTTAGATGGCAATTTAATAAGTAAATCCTATAAAGAGCATGAAATAAAATACCCCGGTACGCTTGATAATCAATATACATACTGGGGATTTCTGTCGTATTGAATTGCTGTTATTTGTTGTAAATTAAATTATTTTAAAGAATAGTGTTTTATATATTTAGCATAGTGCAATGAGGCGTTAACCTATATCATAATTATCATATTAATATAATTAAGTATTAATAATACTATCAGGAGGATATCAAATTGAAGGAAAATTTGCTTATAAAAGGTAAGACTACAGACTTAAAAGAATATAAAATAGCTGACAGGTTTAAGGATCTTGAGAAAAGTAAAAAAATTGAAATATTGAAAAAAATGTATCAAATAAGATATTTTGAAAATGAGGTAGAGCATTTTATTTTGAAGGGTGAGATATATGGTACATGCCATTTATACATAGGTGAGGAAGCAAATGCTGTTGGCGCCATCTCTGCAATCAAGCATAATGACTGGATAGTCTCGCATCACAGGGGGCATGGCCATTGTATCGCAAAAGATTCAGACTTGAATTTTATGATGTCTGAATTGATTGGCAAGGGGAATGGATATTGCAAGGGCAAAGGCGGTTCAATGCATATTGCAGATATGGATAAATATAATCTTGGAGCTAACGGAATAGTCGGCGGTGGTATGGGGATAGCTGTCGGAGCTGCGTTGACCAACAAATTAAAAAAGAACGATGGAGTTGTAATTTGTTTTATTGGAGATGCATCAACAAATAATGGCATATTCCATGAATCTGTAAATATTGCTTCAATATGGAACCTGCCGTTAATATATTTTTGCGAAAATAACCAGTATGGCATGTCTACACCAATAATATCATCGACTAATATTGAGAAGATTTCTGACAGAAAAGCTTCTTATGGGATCGTTGGTTTGACAATAGACGGCAATAATGTTGTAGAAGTCTATAATGTCGTATCACATTTTGCAGAGCTTTGCAGAAAAGGGAAAGGGCCAATATTAATAGAAAGTCTCACCTATCGTTGGAAGGGGCATTCAAAACACGATTCCCAGATTTACAGGACTAAAGATGAAGTTGAGAGATGGAAAGAATATGACCCGATATTAAGATATAAGAACCACCTGATAGAGGAAAACACTGTTACAGCCGGTGAGGTTTTAGAAATTGAAAAGAAAGTCATTGAAGAAATTAAAAATGCAGCTGACTTTGCAGAAAAAAGCGCATATCCTGAACTGAAAGAACTTGAAACTGATGTGTATGCTGATTAAGAATCAATAATTTTAAATTTTAATTAAGAGGAGAATGATGATGAGTAATTTAACCTATTTGGAAGCTATCAGGGAAGCAATACAGGAAGTTATGCAAAAAGATGAAAATATATTTTTGATTGGAGAAGACATTGGTCTATATGGAGGATCATTTGGATTAACCAGTGGCTTGTTTGCTGAATTTGGAGCGGAGCGTGTAAGAGACACTCCGATTTCAGAATCTGTAATAATCGGGACAGCTGTGGGCAGTGCAATAACAGGAATGAGGCCGATACTGGAGATAATGTTTTCTGACTTTACAGGATGCGGAATGGACCAGATAATGAACCAGGCCGCAAAAATAAGATATATGTTTGGCGGCAAAGCAAAAGTCCCAATGGTTCTCAGAACAGCAACAGGCGGAGGAGCTGGATTTGGCCCCCACCATTCTCAAAGCCTGGAAGCTATCTTCGCCCATATACCGGGTTTAAAAGTAGTAATGCCCTCATGCCCTTATGATGCCAAGGGGTTATTTATTTCCGCAGTTTATGATAATAATCCGGTAATATTTCTGGAACATAAAGTTTTATACAAAAGTAAAAAATATGCCCAGGAAGTTCCAAAAGGCATCTATACCATTCCACTGGGAAAGGGGGAAATTAAAAGACCCGGCAAGGATATAAGCATAGTTGCAACTTCATATATGGTACAAAAATCTTTGGAAGCTGCAGAAATATTACAGAAGGACAAGCAAATCGATTGTGAGATCATAGACCTTAGGACTATAAAACCTTTGGATATAGATATTGTTTTAGAATCGGTTAAAAAAACCGGAAAATTAATATGTGTGGAAGAAGCTTGCAGCTTCGGAGGTTTTATGGGAGAGGTGGTAGCGCAGGTCATGGAAAAAGGGTTCGATTATCTGGATGCGCCTGCTATTCGTATCGCAAGCAGTAATAATCCTGTGCCCTACAGCCATATACTGGAGGAGGAAATGATACCAAGTGTTGATAAAATTAAAGATAGAATACTAAGCGTCTTAAGTAAAAACTAGAATTCGTTATCTTTCATTAAAACTATTAATATTAAAAATTTGAAGAAAATATGCAAAATTATAAACAGCCGGCGGTTAAGCCTGAGGTTTTGTTATGGCATATTTGCAAATAATAAATAAAATTTATAATATGAGCATTGGGAGAGAAGAATGATAAATATTAATAAAGAAAATTTAAGCTATACTTTCGACTATACAAAGCAACCGATGATTAAAGTGGCCGAAGGTGAAAGCTTTACACTTTCAACGGAAGATAACCATTCAGGTTTAATAAAGACTGAAAAAGATTTGCCTCTGCCGGAAAATTTAAGGCCGTTCAGTGAAGCGGTCCCTGTAAGAAATAACCCTGTCACCGGGCCTGTTTTTATAAAAGGCGCCCAAAAAGGGGACCTGATAGAAGTCACTATTGAAAAGATAATACCAAACGACTATGGTATTTCCAATACTGCCCCTGGCAGCGGAATGTTGCAGAATTCATTAAAATGGCCTGAACTGAGTGAGCCTTATACCAAGTTAATAAAACACCTTCCCGGGCCAAGCGGTACAACCAGGGATGGCATAGGGGTGTTTAATGACAAACTATCTTATCATCTTGCGCCTTTTATCGGTACCATCGGGGTTTCCCCGGAATTTGAAATTCTTTCAACAATGACCGGGCAGTTCCCCTGCTGCGGTAATTGGGATTGCCGTGATATTAAAGAGGGCAGCAAATTATATTTAAACTGCTATCATGAGGGAGCGCTCTTATTTTTAGGCGATGTCCATGCCAGCCAGGGAGATACTGAGTTAACCTGGTCAGCTGATGAGATAAAATCAGAAGTAACTGCAAGCTGCAGGGTAATAAAAAACAAGAGTATTCCTTATGCCAGGATTGAAAAAAAGGATTCGATTGTCCAGTTATTTGCAGACAGTCCCATGGAAGATGCAGTCCAAAATGCAATAATCGGCCTGATGGACTGGATAACCCAGGACTATGGCATTAAAGTGCGGGATCTTTATGTAATGCTTTCAGTGCTGCCGGAATTCAGGATAAATGTTTATCAAATGGTAAGGTATTCATTTAAATCCGTTGTTGGGGCAGAATTTCCTAAAAAATATTTGTTTTAACCAATATTTGTATTATAAAGTATAAAAATGGATATGAAGCTTACTTCCATGTAATGTCCGGCTCTTTCCTTATTATGATATTNNAAAAATTCCCGGAGTTTGTGGTCGTTTCTGTATGCAAACAGCAGTAGCCCATTATAACACCCGCCCAAACCCATGCCGTGCGCTGCCAGTAAAAGATTTTGCGCTTCTATAAGACTGTTCCACAGGACCAGGTTCATGTCGCCTTCATCAGATTTATTCGCATAAAACGCTATTGTGACTGGGGCGCCCAGAAGGATTTTAAAACCTGCTTCCCTTGTAATTATACCGACCTGGTCTTCTTTCAAGCCAACAAAATAGTTGTGTGCCAGAGTCTCAAGCTCTCCAGATTTATCAGACTCAACAATAATGAATTTCACATTCTGGTCATTATGTGTGGTTGGGGCATGGACTGCAATTTTAAGTATTTTCTTAATTGTCTCCCTGTCAACTTTTTTTTCTGAATAAGCTCTAATACTTCTCCTGGTCAGCATGAAGTTCTCTATTTGTTCACTGGTCGGCAAATCGAGGTTTTTTATGCTTTTGCCCAGCCTTGAATCAATAAATCCCGCAGAAATTGCCTTAACCGGGCATACGCACATACAGTGGGCGCAATGAACACAGAAATCCAGCCTGACTGCTTCTGCTTTGGTTTTATCGTTTATTTCCAGGACCTTCATAGGGCAAACTTTGATACATTTTAAACATCCGTTGCAAAGCTCAGTGTCAATGGCAATCGTCATGCTATTACTCCTTTTTATAAACTTAAAATTTCATATACTATCAGTATTTTTTAAATATTAGCGGGTCAGTGCTTAAAAAATGGCATTATATGAGATAACTGCTTCCATTATAAAAAAACAACCATTTATATGCAATATTTAAAAAAATGGAAATAATGCTTTTTATAATAATCTTAATTGCTATAATGATTTATCAGAAAAACAAACATTTTTTATAATCTATCAATCAATATAAAATAAATTATTGTGAAATAATAAAAAGGAAAATAATGGACCTGAAAAATAAAGTTATCCTTGTCACTGGCTCCAGTAGGGGTATTGGTAAAGAAATATGCCGGACCCTGGCAAAAGAAGGCGCTTATATTGTTGCCACTGCAAGAAATAAGGAATTGCTTGAAGCTTTGGAAAAAGAAATAAAAACTGATGGTGGCAGCGCTACCGTTATACCGGCAGACCTTGGCATTGAATCTGATGTATTTAATATATTTGCTGAAATAAAAAGCAAGTTTGGCAAGCTTGATGTGCTTNNATTATAAATATTTCAAGTGTTGTTGGAATAAAAGGTTACCCAAACCATTCAGCATATACAGCAAGCAAGCATGGAGTGATGGGGCTGACCAAATCCCTTGCCGCGGAAGTCCAGGAATATGGGATTAATGTGTCTGTTATTCTACCGGGTGGCGTTGATACAGATTTTATTGGAGCAGCCAGGCCGGATCTTGACAAATCTATCCTGATACCGACATCAGATATATCAAAAACAGTGCTTTTTATGTTAGGGCTTTCAGGCAATTCAGTTGTGGATGAAATTTACATAAGAAGAAAGACAAGTAAGCCGTTTTAATGGGCAAAATATTTATAACAGGCAAGCCATTTTAGCAAATCTTTCTTGAATGTCT
>PMCC01000136.1 GCA_003155275.1 Actinomycetota bacterium
TGGAAGTAATCAATAAAGACTGTGCCAAATTAAATATAGAAGAAAGCATTTCAATGCCGGATGGAAGGCACTTCTGGTTAAGCGCAAATGTAGCCCCTTACCATGATAAAGACGGTAAAGTATGCGGGATACTGGGTATTTCCAATGACATTACTGAGGTAAAAAAGATGAGCAATCAGGTAGAGACTATTCTTGACGGCTTACCGTATGAAGCCTGGTTAAAAGACAAGGATGGGCGCTATCTTGCAGTAAATGAACTTTTGGCTAATGGTGTCTCAAAGAGTAAAAATGAAATGATAGGAAAAACAGATTTGGATGTATATCCTGAAGAAACTGCAAATAGATTCAGGGCGGTTGATTTGGAAATAATGAAGCAAAAAAAAGCAAAATTATTTGAAGAGTTTGCTTATGCTGACAATTTGTTAAAGCTTCATGAAACATATAAGGCCCCCGTTATAAATGAAGCAGGTGAAGCAATCGGCACAACAGGTTATTCAAAAGATATAAGTGGAATACAAAAAAATCTTTTTGAAACAGAAAAACAAATCCACCTTTTTGATTCCATAATCGATAATATTCCCATTATGCTTTTCTTAAAAGATGCAAAGCAGTTAAAATTTAAAATGATAAACAAAGCTGCAGAAGAGCTTTTAGGCCTTTCGAGAAATGAAATGCTGGGAAAAACAGATTACGATATTTTCCCGAAAAACCAGGCTGATTTTTTTACTAAAAAAGACAGGGAGGTTTTAAGCAATAAAAGCAATTTATTTATTAAAGAAGAAAAAATCTCTTCTAAAGATAAAACATTGATTATAAGTACAAAAAAAATCCCTATTCTTGATGAAAACTGCGAGCCATTTTACCTTCTAGGAATTTCCGAAAATATCACTGAAAGAAGGCATTTGGAACAAACAATTAAAAAACTTGCTTATTTTGATGAAATAACCGGACTTCCAAACAGAGCTCTTTTTAAGGACAGGTTTAATCTTGCAGCGGAAAGCGCTAAAAGAAATAACAAAAAAATGATGGTTGCCATGCTGGACTTCGATAAGTTTAAAGCAATCAACGATAAATATGGACACGACATCGGTGATAAACTGCTTAAAAGTTTTGCGGTCAGGTTAAAAAAGATAGTAAGAAAGACCGATACTATTGCAAGATTTGGCGGTGATGAATTTGCAATGGTTTTAGGAGATTTCTCTTACATTGAAGATATGGAAAAATTTGCAGGAAAAGTGATTGATGTGTTCCAGGAGCCTTTTAAAATTGGTAAATTAAAATTAAATATAAGAGGGAGCATGGGCATTTCAGTCTTTCCAAATGATTCCTTAAATCAGCAGGACCTGGTAAAGTTTGCCGATTCTGTAATGTATGAAGCAAAAGGGAGCGGTGGAAATAATTATAAATTTTACTCATCCGCCAGGGTGAAAGAATAGTCACCTTCGGCTAACGGTTTATTTTTTAAATTCCAGCGTGGCAAAGCTTCCATAAAAAGATCCGTTTGACTTTGCTTATAAGATTATCCAGGTTATAAAAGGAATAAGTAAATAACAGCTTAATTTATTGGGTAATCAACATTTTTCCTATTTAAGCAGAAATACTTCGATTTCTGTATCTTTTTCAATATTTCCGGATGATTCCGGGAATATTGCCAGGCCGTCCGCCTCAGACATAGACATCAAGATCCCTGAGCCCTGCATACCTGTGGATTTAAAATATGTTCCGTCCTGAAGGAAATCAAGCTTGACCCTTACAAAATCTGTCCTGCCAAGTTTATGGCTGAAATCACTTGCCGCTTTTGCAAGTATTTTTTTCCTGAACAGCTCTGCATCGCCTGTAAATAGTTTTATGAGGGGCCTAACGTAAAATTCAAAGCACACCATTACAGACACAGGATTCCCGGGCAGCCCAAAAATAAACTTGTCCTTATAAGTTAAAAAAGCCATAGGTTTCCCCGGCCTCTGATTTACACGCCAGAAGACAAATTCTGCACCTATAGAATCCAGCATTTCCTTTACATAGTCATAATCACCCACTGATACACCGCCAGTCAAAAGAAGGATATCACATTCATCAAGAGCAGAAAGAATGCTGTTTCTTATAAGCTCCTTGTCATCCTTTACTATGCCGCAGCTCTTATTTCCGGCACCGGTTTCTTTGATCTGTGCAGAAAGCGAATAGCTGTTGCTGTCTCTTACCTTGCCCAAAACAAGCTCTTCATTTATGCCTATAAGCTCATCTCCTGTGGGAAGAATGGCTACAACCGGTGGTTTAAAAACAGTAGCCTCACCGGTACCGGTAGAAGCCAATATGCCAATGTCAGCCGGAAAAATTTTTTTACCGGCCTTAAGCACAATATCACCTTTTTTTATATCCTCTCCCTTAAACCGTATATTTTCACCTTCCCTGCATTCCTTGAAAATAAGCACGTCCCTTCCTTCTTTTAACACATCTTCTTTCATGACCACGCAATCGCAACCTTTTGGGATAGGCGCACCTGTCATTATCTGGATACACATGCCGGACTCTATTGTATCTCCCGAGACTTTGCCTGCAGGGATATCTTCTTTTAAAAGATTAAGCTTTACCGGGTAATTTTTTTCGGCACCTATTACGTCTATGTATTTCACTGCAAACCCGTCTACTGCAGAATTATCATAAGCCGGAATGTCATCACGAGATATTATATCTTCTGCCAAAACCATATGAAGGCTGTCAATAATGGGGACTTTTATGGTCTTCCTGACAACTGCCGAGTTAACGACTTTTTCCTGTGCCTCTTTCACTGATAACATATTATCTATCCTTAAAAATCCATTTCTTAATATAATTATGATCCCATACCAGGATTTTTTACTATTTATTGATTGTGCATATACCTTTTTTTATTTTATCAACGACTCTACGGATATAAATCTATCTATATATTTCTAAAGACTACCAGTTTTTAATTTTTATTACTTTTTCATCAAGTTTGCACATTTTTAAAAAATCGGCTATTTTCTTGCCTTCTACTTCCAAGCCCGGCGCAATTTCAGCCAAAGGCAACAGTACAAACTTACGCTCTTTTATAAGAGGGTGCGGTACTACAAGCATATCAGACATTATATTAAATTTATCAAAATAAAGCAGGTCAAGGTCAATCAAGCGAGGCCCATATCGAACTGCGCCGCCTTTCCTCCCCATATAGTACTCCATGCTTTTTAGAAACCCCAGAAACTCAAAGGGGCCATAATCACCGGCAATTGTACCTTCAAGAGCAATGTTATAAAAACTATCCTGCTCTTTATAATACATCGGTTCGGTCTCATAAATGGATGATACTTTTGATATTTTAATGAAATCTCTTCCTTCCAAACCGGTAACTGCATCCCTTAAATTTTTTTCACGGTCACCGGTGTTTGAACCCAATGACAGATAAAACCTGTAGACTTTAAGTTGCAGAGTTTTTTCAATTTTGCATACTACCCCTACAGACTCGAGATCTTCCTTAATGGGTGGATTTGGTTTTTCAACTTTTACTTTTACTTTTGAGATTAGAGGTGAAACATTAAGGATCTTCTGAGCAATCTGCTTCGATAGTGTTTCAAGCAGGTCAAACTTTTTTGCGTTGTTTACATCTTTAATAACCGTTATTATTTCTGAATAATTTACTGTATCGGAAATGTCATCACTTAAGACAATATCCGGTTTTTCACAGCCCTCTTTTAAATAGACTGCTGCATTGAAAATAAAATCCTGTCCTTTTATCTTTTCTTCAGGGTTTACACCGTGATATCCGAATAATTTTAAGTTTTTAACAAATATTTTGTACATGTTTTTTGCCTGGCATAAACCCGGTAAATATTTAAATCTTTATTTAACCGGCTCTGTAAAGAGTAATATAAAATATCCAGATATAAAACTTATGTCGCCTTTTTTACAGCCCGCGCTATTTTTAAAGCTTCCACTGTCTGTTTTACATCATGCACCCTCAATATGCCTGCTCCGTTAATGAATGCACACACAGCTGCCGCAACACTACCGTATAGCCTCTCGTCAGCCGGCAGTCCGCCAAGAAGGCTGCCTATAAATGATTTCCTTGATGCACCTGCCATTACAGGAAACCCCATGTTTGTAAAATCCTTCAGCTTTGCAAGTATTTCAATATTATGCTCAAGCTTTTTGCCGAATCCGATTCCCGGGTCAATAATGATCCTGCTGCTTTCCACGCCTGCAGCGATTGCCGCACATGACTGGGAATATAAAAAATCATATATTTCATCTATAACATCGTTATAACATGGATTCTCCTGCATTGTCTGCGGAGTCCCCTGCATATGCATTATAACCAGAGACGCTTTTAATTCAGCGGCAATACTTACTATTTTTTCATCCATTACAAGCCCGCTGATATCATTAACAATGCATGCGCCAGCCCTGAGCGCTTCTGCTGCAACTTCGGACCTGTACGTATCAACGGATACTAAAACGTCAAAATTGTCCCTTATATGTTCTATTGCCGGAATCACCCGAGTCAGTTCTTCGTCAATACTTACAGGTTTTGAACCTGGCCTTGATGACATTCCCCCGGTATCTATAATATCAGCGCCCTCTTTGACTATTTCTGCCGCCCTCCTGAAAGCATTTTCTTTCTGGTTGTAGAGCCCGCCATCAAAAAAAGAATCCGGGGTGATATTTAATATCCCCATCACTAAAGCGCCGCATCCAAGAGCGGAGAAATCAAAAACTTTATTGCCTATTGTAATTGTTTTTTGCCGTTTATTTTCACTCAGCAAAGAAAGGTAGGCGGTTATATCCTCTGAAAGCATTTTAAGCCCGAAAGGCTGGCATTTTATCTTTTCTGCGAGGCCTCTTATTGATTTTTCCGTGCCGAGTATAATAACGTCTGTGTTTCCCTCGACTTGAATCAGTGAATCCCTTGATGTTACCACGTCTCCCATCCTTGACAGCATCTCCTGCTTGAGAATGTCTGCGGCCCTCGGTTTGACTCCTTTGACCTTCAAGGCAACAGGAAAAATTTTATTAACCATGATATTCTGGCCCGGAAGAGTCGCGCCGATTTTTTTAAACTCTTCAAGTCCCTGGTTTTTTGATTTTAATTCAAGTTTTCTTATTTTATATCCCATAAAAATTATTTATCTTCCTGATTTTATAAGCGCCATCGCTTCAGCTCTTGACGCCGGGTTTTCCCTGAATAATCCCCTGACTGCTGAGGTGACTGTTATGGTATTGGGTTTTTTTACACCCCTTATGCTCATGCAAAGGTGTTCTGCCTCTATTATAACCATTGTGCCCCTTGGCTTGAGCTTTTGCATTATCGTATCTGCAACAATAGTTGTAAGCCTTTCCTGTACCTGGAGCCTTCTTGAGACGATATCAAGCACCCTTGAAAGTTTGCTTAAGCCCACGATTTTTCCGGACTTGTTTGGCACATAAGCAATATGGGCCTTACCCACAAAAGGAACCAGGTGATGTTCACACACAGAATAAAACGGTATATCTTTTACAATTATCATCTCATCATGGTTTTCATCAAAAAGTGACTCAAGTTCCACCGCAGGGTTTTTCCCGATGCCGCTAAACAGCTCTTCGTACATATCGGCGACCCTCTGGGGTGTTTTCTTTAAACCTTCTCTGTCGCAGTCCTCCCCGATTCCCTTAAGTATTAACCTGACGCCTTCTTCAATTAATTTTTTATCCACTCAAATACTCCCGGTTTTAATTTAGTGTTTATTTTTCAATCTTTATTATTTTGTTTTTACTTTTCTGTTTTGGTTTTTACTGTCTTTATTTTACTGTTTTTGTTTTTTCTTATACTATTTTAAATTATTTTTCAGATTTTTTTTATTATTTAATAAAAAACTTAAATCTTAAGAGTAAAAAGCTCCGGCACCACCAGGATACCGGAGCTTTTTAGTTTTTTTAGTCTGTCTTTTTAGTCTGCTTTATATAAAATAAATTTGCAAAAGAAATTTTAGCCTA
>PMCC01000169.1 GCA_003155275.1 Actinomycetota bacterium
ATAAAAATCATAATTTATTTTTCTAATGTCTTTAAAAAGATGCTTGTAATTTAGAAATCCCGTTCCTGAAACAAAAATAGACGGCTTCCTGCCAACTGTTACAATTATCGGTTCAGACAGGAAAATCCTGTCTAATTCGTCTGCAAAATTCTCACAATCAACAAGATGATCCCCCGAGACCTTGTTTACAAGAATAGTATTATCTCCGAATTTATGTGCGAGCAACGAATTGTCCTCACCTGTCAGGCTTGCTTCGTATATGGAAAAGAANNTAAATAGGTTTTTCAGTAACAAGGGCCAAAATCTTGGCAACGCTTATACCGATTCTCGTCCCTGTAAAATCACCCGGACCGGTATTTACAGAAAATGCATCAACGTCAGAAATGTTTTTAGAGGCTTTTTTTAAAACATTGTCAATGTATGAAATAATGCTTACCATAAAAGCAGATTCTTTGCTGAAGTTAATGCCAAAATACCCGTTATTGTCCTGGCTAAGGCCAACGCTTAAATTTTTTGTACTGCTGTCTATTCCAAGGATTTGCATTTTTTTAAATTAGTTTTAAATATTTCAATTTTATTATCCCAGTATCTGCTGCTGCTTCTAAAAACAAGCTTTCTTGCCTGCTCATCTGACAGGAGATATTCAAACCCTATTTCAATATAAGGCATTTTAAAATAATCCAGGATCCTGTCTCCCCATTCTATAAAAACTATAGCATTTTTATCATATATATAATCCTGGATGCCGATATTTAGGATCTCATCAATGCTGTCAAGCCTGTACAGGTCCGCATGAACAAATTTTCGCCTCCCCTTTATAGTGTACAGGTTAAGAATAGTAAAGCTGGGGCTTGAAATCTGGCTGCCTATTTTTAATCTTTGGGCGCATCCTGCAATAAAAGTTGTCTTACCGGCACCAAGCTCGCCTGTTAGAAGCACGGTGTCGCCAAACCTTAATATTCTGGAAAAAATCGACCCAATCATGCCTGTAGAGGCAGGGTTTTGGGAAACAATTTCAAACTGCATTTAAAATAATCCTAACTGTTGATTATTACCGGCCTGATTTTTAGCACTAGCCGTGCTCCCGCCACTGCCGGCCATACCTTCGCCACTGCCGGCCGCTCCCTCTTTGCTGCCCTGGTCTTTCCCAACTTCTAAAACCTTCCCGGGAACAGGAGCTTTGTCAGGAGCGGCTTTATCTACGGTTGAATTATCAAGTGCTGACTTATCAAGTGCCCATTTACCAGAAACTGGCTTTTCGATTACTGGTTTATCAAGGGCTGGCTTATCGAGGACCGGCTTATCGAGCGCTGACTTATCAAATACGGTCTTTATCCTGTTAAAATCTTCCTTTAATACCGAAATCCTTGAGGGCGAGTATAGGGCCGCCGCAGGATGGTTTATAGGAAGAACAAGCCTTCCGTTGATTTTAAAAATATTACCCCTGAGTTTTGTAATCCCCTCAGTTGTGTTTAAAATCAATTGCGTGGAATATTTACCCAAAGTGCAGATGACAGCCGGGTCAATAATCTCAATCTGTTCAAAAAGGTATTGCTTGCATGTAATAATTTCATCAATTTCCGGGTCCCTGTTTTCGGGAGGCCTGCATTTTAATACATTGGCAATAAAAACTTCATTCCTTGAAAGCCCAATTCCGGCAAGCAAGCCGTCAAGAATTTTTCCAGCCTGGCCCACAAATGGCCGCCCCTGCAAGTCCTCATTTTTGCCGGGAGCTTCCCCAATAAATAATATGGAGGCATTGGCATTCCCGCTCCCGAATACAAAATTTATCCTTGTGCTGCCCAGTTCACAGCTGCGACAGTTTTTTATCCTGAAATAAAATTCCTTAAGCTTTTCTCTTTTTTCGTTATTTGGTTCCATTTAATGAAATCTAAACTTTTAAAACCTTACCAATCGGTATTTGCCTACCTCTTATATTTTTTCGTTACTTTGGTTTACTTAAAAAATATTATAAACAAATTATTGATATGTTTGAATGCAGAATTTGGACAAATCTTTCAAGGGCTTTTGGTTTTTTGGAATCATTCTCTTGTTATTAAATTAAAATATCTGTAAAAACAAACCGGATACCATTATAATTATTCAAAGTACAAAGAATCATAAAAAGTCTAAATAAAATAACGGGAGGACTTGGAATGAAAATAAAATCTTCAGCTTTTGAACATAATACCCTGATTCCTTCAATATATACATGTGAGGGCCAAAATATAAATCCGCCGCTGTCAATAAAGGATATCCCTGCAGGCACGAAATCGCTGGCGCTTATTGTTGATGACCCTGATGCGCTTATGAAGACCTGGGTACACTGGACCGTGTGGAACATANNACTACAAGCTTTGGCTCTGCCAGGTATGGCGGTCCCTGCCCACCTTCAGGCACTCACAGATATTTTTTTAAGATATTTGCCTTGGACGCTGTTCTTGATTTGAAACCGGGGGCGCACACTGCAAATCTTACAACAGCAATGCTGGGCCATATTATTGATAAGGATGAATTTATCGGGCTGTATAAAAAGAAAAACTAAAAGCTTAAAAATTATAAAACATTTGGAATAATCTTATAATCATCATGAAGAAAACAAATTTGGATAAAAACAGAAAAAATGATACCAGGCAAACCAGAGGAATTTTATATTTTTCTTTTTTAATTTTTTTGGTTTTTGTTTCTATTATTATTCTTTGCAGTTTAACCATTATAATGTCAGGTTGCGCAGTCAAAGACTTAAAGCTTGATAAAGTCCAGGTAGCAATCAAAGGCAAGGCTGAAATCGCTGAAATGGTAATATGCAAAAATGTTGACAGCAGCCATGCGCCGGTGGATCCGACTGCTGTGTTTGACCCAGGTACAAATTCAATATTTTTATCTGTCAAATTCACCAATTTCAAAATAACAGATAAGCTTAAAGTCACGTGGACATATATTGACACTAACAGGGAATTAAGCGTACAGGAATTTTCTCCACCTGAATTCAGCTCGGGTTATTACAGCTTCAATATTTCAACTGCCAATGCTTTTCCGGGAGGAAAATATACCGCACAGGTGGAGCTTAATGGTGACATTGTAAAGACTATTGAATTCAGTATTAAAGTTAATTAATTTCCGCTGAATAATTGGCCAAAATTCAAAATTTCAAAAAAATTTACGCTCGACAAACTAAAATTTTTTAAAAATAATGAGTTGTTCACCAGAACTAATTATATTTTTAAAAATAGAAAAACTAATTTTAGAAATTATATCTATGATTATGTAAAGAGTTATCTACAGCATAAATTCCTGTCATTTAAGATTTAAAAAGTTCAGCCATTTTTGATTTATTGTAATTATTAATTTTTTGTATGTTTAAGAAATGGCTGTATGGTAGCAAAAGCCCTCGATTTTATTCAGAGGCTTTTATATATCTGAAGGGATTATTGGAAGGATGGTAAGCTCTTCATCTCAATTTACTACCTTCAGAGTGTGTAGGAACCTTTTACTTCAATAATCCATAACCGATAAATACTATTAATTATAGTCTAAAAATATATCAATTCTTAATAATTTATCAATTTGCCCCAATTAACCTTCCATTTTTAATCCTGGAATTTTAATTGATGATTTCCAATTGTATACATACTTGTAATGAAGTGAATACCGACCTAATTTATTTTTACAGAAACTAAAACCACATCATCGAAAACTTTAACCAATTCCATAACATATTTCATAATCCTATTGATACCTTTTTAGTATATAAATTAAGTACTGACACTTAAATAGACAACCCTGCATTTACAATTTTGAATATTTAAAACATTTAGATATATTTCTTTAGGAATACAAATCTTTTTACTTTCCATTTTTAAATCAATATTGCATTTCTTAACAAAATATAATAACTACCGTCAATTTCGCAATATTATTTAATATGTCTCCAAGAATAATTTCGTTAATTTTTAATGCTTCTTAATCTTGAGCTTGCAGCGGAATTTATTTTTATGCTTTCAATCCCAAACATTTTTAAAAAATAACAATCAACCTTTGCCTGGCAACTTACTTGAAGGTATTTCGGGTTTGTACTTTCATCAAAGACACCGCAGTTAAAATTATTTACACTGAAATCGGGTTTTTGAAGATAATTTCTGTTGAAATATTCCATAGCAATTTCCTGCGCCCTTTGCATATCAAGTCGTGTAAAACCTGATTGCTGCGCTGTTAAAACCTCTATTTCTTTTGCGGCCTCCTCAGCAGAAACCATACAGGCTTTGTTGATTTCTTCCTTATAGACAAAAGCCCTGCCGATGTCAATCGTCATTCCAGTTATCATCATAAACAACGGCATAAGAATGGCAACAGTTATAAGAACAGCCGCTGTCTCTTTTTTAAAATAGTTATTTAAATAATTGTTTTTTAGTTTCAAAGCTTTTATTTCCATACTTAACCTAAAATATAATTCTCAGTTAAAACATTATCTCTCCGTAACTGTTCCCACCAAGCCATCTTTCAGGATCTGACAATGTACCTTCAAGATTAATATTTATTGAATTAAAGCCATTGACCGGATTACTAAAGTAAACATGAATAGTCTGGCCGCCCTCGGCGTAAAGAAATACATGAAGTATGCTGTCTTCATTGCCTGCAAAATCAAAAAGTGTGAAAGTGCTTATAAAGCCTGCTAAAGATGGGCTGACATTACCGTTATAAATAACAATCTTGTTTGTGCCCTTATTTTTATATCTGGCAACGTCTTGAAAAATCTTTGCACTGATGATTTTTTTGGGAACTTGTCCCGGCATAAGCTCGGCAGAGTCAATTTCCCAGTCAACTCTTAAATTCATTCCACATTCACTACCGCCATTATTCTTGTGCCATCTGGTAAAAATATACTGCGGATCTTTCCTTACTATCACTTTTCCATGAATAGGTTCTTCATAAAATCCGTCTTTTACCCAAAATTTCTCGGGTTCATAACGGCTTGTGTCCACCCATTCCTTTTCATAATAATCCTTCCAGTAACCGGTGGCTACTCTGTATGAAGTATCGACCCAATATTTGCCTGTTCTTGTTTCCCAATGCGAAGTATCAGCCAGATATCTTACAGTGTAATTTTCCCAGTATCCTGAGCTAACCATAACACTATAAGATTCCTGAACTGTTACAAACTTATACAGAAAAAGATATTTGGTTGCATAAACGTGTCCGCCTCGGGCAGGCCGATAATCAATAACATAAATGGCCGCCATGTACTGCGCTCCGTTATATGAAACTTTCTGCATGCCACGCGCCTGAGAAGCAAACGAGTAGACACTCCAACCATAACTGTCTGTACCGTTTATAACAGCAAAATTTACATGTACAATTTTTTCAACAGTTCTATATCTTGTCTCCCAGTGTGAAGTGTCGACATATCTTTTTGTAACATAAGACTGCACGCTTTTTTCTTCAACCCATACTTGGTATTCTCCGGTCTTATAGTAACCCTGGTTTACCATATATGAAGTGTCAACATATCTTTGTTTTGTTAAATCCCGATAGTAACCATCTTTTTTGTAGATCATCCTGGTTTCCCAATGCGAAGTATCAACCCAGACCTGCTCACCAGGAGGGTTATCCAACTTTAACCATCCTTCATTTGACCCATATAGATCCTTCTCGAAAATTATGAAAGGCAGAAAAACTGAAAAAAGGTAAAACAGCATCAATAAAAACGGAACAAGTATAATCTTTAATCTTCGCAGATAATCCCTTCCAGTAAAATTTTTAAAGTTTTTTTTCATATAAAGTTCCGAATACAGTTCTGAAAACCTATCAAAATCCGGATTTTCTGTTAGTATTCTTATTTTTTTAAACAAAAAAATGTTGCGGCCCATTTTGACCTACTCCTTTTCTTCTATTCTCATTGCAGACATACCTTTTATATCAGTGAAACCTTTTACAGTGCCTGGAAATCGTATAATTCCAGAAAAAAACACAGGTGTGCTATAAATCACTTCTACAGTTATCAGGGTTCCAGGATTTGTGTCAGGAATATTTATTGCTGCCTTTAGCCTTTCTCCAAACTTCCAACCCGGCAGACTGCCGTTTGCATAGTTTTCAATCGCAGTAGTAGCTGAAGAGTAAGGTTCTTCGGAGAGTGTTGCAGTTCTTGCCGCTTCATAAGCAGCAGAATTTACAGCGATTTTTGCATTGAGTATAAACCCAAATTGAACTATTCCTGAAATAAAAAGCAGAAGTACCGGCAATATAAGTGCAAGTTCAAGAAGGACATTACCATTTTGATTATAAGAGACATTTAATATTTTTTTCATCTTAACACCCCACCGTTTTGACTTTCTCCTTCTTCTGCTATCCCGTAACAAAACTTAAAGGCTGTTTACAATCGTGTTAAAAACACCCTGCAGCTTGTCGCCTAAAGCAGTTATCACCCCAATACATACGATTACAACAAGTGCAACATAAAGAGCTATTTCTATAAGAGTTGCCCCTCTGCTGTCTGTAAAATTAGAAAGCAGATTCTTTACCCATACCTTGGCATTGACTGCAGGAATGACTTTTTTTAAATTTGCAGATGTTTTCTTAAGAACGGAAATTGTTCTTTTTTTAGAAATTGACAGATTGGCCCGCATTTTTCCCTCCTAATGTTTTTTAGATAATATTTTTATTTATATAAATTATATATTTGTTTAAAATTTTTATGTGTAATCTTATATATTAGTTTTTAAGACTACTGAAATCCCTTTTTATTTTGGTTTTTGGGCTTTTTGATTTATTTACTTTTTAGGCATCTCGGCTTTTTAAGTTTTAACCCTTTTAAAATTATTGTCCTGTTGTTATCCAATTATGATTTTTAGCTGCGGCAGTAACGGCATAAGGAAAATCAGCAGCATCGGAATAAATATAAATATAAATATTATCAGTATGAGATTACTTTCAAGCTTCTCTGCTCTCATTTTAAGGTTATCCCTCTGATTATTTCTGTAAACTCGGGAAAGATCCTTTAGAACTTCTTTTATAGGATTTCCAATAACTTCAGACTGATAAATCACTTTAATAAAACTGTAAAACTCTGCGCAATAAGACATTTTTCCAATGCAGTCAAATGCTTCCTTCCGTGTCACACCTTCAAGGATTTTAATGTTGTATATCCTAAATAATCCAGAAATTTCACCGTTAAGATTCCTTAAAATATATGCAATGGTTTCATCCATTGTGAGGCCGGCTTTTATAAGAGAAGCCATCAAATCAATAATTTCAGGCAGCTCAATTAAGATTTTTTTTGATATGTTTTTGGTTTTACCTTTCACTATTTCAGAAGGTAGGAAATAAAAAACTGCGGCTGCCAGGGCGGCATATAAAAGTAGGTTTATGGATAAGAAAAATCCTACCACCAATACCAACAAAAACACACTTACAGATAAAATAATCCTAAAAATATAAAATTCTTCTATTGTTTTCATCCTGATACTCAAAACACTCATCCTGCCGCGGCTTTCAAATAGTAGTTTCAGCCTTGAGGCAAAACTACTTCCACCAAATCCTGTATTATTATCAAATCCTGAATTACTATTAAATCCAGTATTGCTCTTGAACTTAGTATTGCCCCCGGGTACCTTAGAGCCATAAAAATCATTCCGGGTATCACTATTTCTCCCCCGATTTTTAAAAATACCACCATTTTCATAAAACCTTAAAATGCGTGGCTTTAGACTGGCAGAATGCCTGAACAACACATGGAGCACGATAAAAACAAAGACTGATATTGATACTGAAAGAATTATTATAAAAGTATTCATACTATTTTCTACCTGGCTTTTTCTGCAAGATTTACTATTCTGTTTATAATTAAAAATCCTGCAATATAACTTAATAAAGCATATATAAGCACTCCCAAACCGAAACCATTAAGAAGACTGTGGGCAAAATTTTTATTCAACAATGAGACTATGCATACTACTACAACAGGAATAAGCATTATGATATATGATGTATATCTTGGCCCTGAGCTTAAAATCCTGATGTATGAGGATATACTTTTCTTTTCCCTTATGTAATCAAGCTGATCCTTTAAGTATTCAATCAGGTCGACTCCTTTTTCGTTTGAGGCAATGAAACCTGATATCACCATCATGATTATTTCGCTTTTATTCCGTTCAATCATTCTAAACAGCGCTTCATTTAAGAGTACCCCCCTTCTTGTGTCTTCAACTACAGTTTCGAATTCACTTTTTAGTGGATCTTCAGCAATTTCAAGAGTCTTTTGGATACTTATAAGAACATTAGGGTTGGCATAAAGATTGCCGGTAAGATCTATTAGAAAACCTTCAAGTTGGTTTTCTTTTTTTTGAATCATTTTCCTGCCTCTGATGTCGATAAAAATAAAGGCTGTAAGGCATAAAAATATTGAAATTGATATAAAAATCAGTATACCGTTTTTAAAAAATATGCAGACTATAAAAATCAACGAGAGCGCCACAAGGAAAATAAGTAAGAAAGTAGCAGCATCGACTCTGATGTTGTTTTTAACAAGCCGGCTGTTTAGCCTGTCCAGTATGGTTTTGCGACCAGCTGATGCGTAGATATTTTTGCCGTTTGCCAAACCCTGTTTTTTACTATCAAAGAAAGACCTTCGGCTTACATTATTTGAGTAGTCTTCTTCGGGATAAGTCCTTTTTAAACGGCGCAGCAGCCAATTTTCCCGGGAATTTACATAGAGTGCCGCAGCACAGAAGATATATAAAAATCCCAGTAAAAAAATCATTGAAATCACAACAGTTGGGTTAATTTGTAATCACCACTTTCATTGAGATTGCTATCTACAACAGCAATCTCGCTTATTTTCCTATTTTTAATATTGTTGTTTTCATCCTTTTCGCATTCAAGAAAAATAACCGCATCAACCGCTCTTGAGACGATTTTCTTTACAATACTGCTGCTCAAATTGGATCTGTATTCCATGGCAAACATTTCAATCCTTAAAAGAGCATCGTATGCAGAATCAGCATGAATTGTGCCAAAGCTTCCCCTGTGGCCAGTATTTAATGCCTGCAACATCTGGTAAGCGGCCATGCTGTTTCTTACCTCGCCAACAATTATCCTGTCAGCTTTTAGCCGTAAAGTCTCAAATAATAATTTCTCCTGGTTTACCTCATTATCTATTTCCCTTGCTTTTGGCCTTGTTGTCAGCATTCTGACATATGGGTGGCTGTTGAGTTTGATTTCCGGAATATCCTGGATAAGGCTTATTATCTCATTTTTATCAATAAGTTTTGCAAGGGTATTAAGCAAGGTGGTTTTTCCGGAACCCATTGAACCAGCAATAAGAATATTTCGCTTTTCTTGTACGAATTTTTTAAGCATCCGCATCGTTTCAGCTGAAAACATTCCAAGTTGAAACTGATCCTCAAGCTGGAAATCAAGACAGTTAAAAACTCGTATTGTTATGTATATCCTGTCTGATACAGGAGGTATTATTATCGAGCATCTGCTTCCGTCATAAAGCTCGGTATTTAAAAAAGGGATACGCTGGTCAACATTCTTTCCTGAACCAAGCTTTATTCTGTCGATGATAAGATTGACTTCATCCATGTTTTTAAAGACTTCACCAAGATAATTCTTAACACCATTTTTAATTACAATCATTTCCTTGTCCTGGATAAAAATATCTGTTATTGTTTTATCAGTAAGATACCTTTCAAGTATGCCCAGTCCAAAGATCTCTGAGACCGCTTTTTCTATTAATTCTTCATCGATTTTGATTACAGCGTAAGGATATTTATGGCTTAGCAGTTCTGAAAAAAATATAAATATTTTTTCCCTGCACTCATTTCTGTCTTTAAAATTATCTGAAAAAAAACTACTGTCTTTTTTAATCTTTTCTGTTAAAAGACTCAGCAAATCCTTTTCAAGCTTGTATGAAATCGCTTCGACTTTACCTACCGTACCAATCTCATGTAAATTCGTTTCACTTCTTCCAGTTTTAAGATCAGTTGACATCAGGAACTCCTTTAAATAATCCATTTTCAATAATTTTGCCGACCTGCCTGTAGAAACCTGACCTTTGTATGGACGATGAGCCTTCAGCAAAAACAGATTTATTGAAATTTTTCTCAAAAGGCAGGAAACCCTGCACCGGCAATCCGGAGATCCTTGCAAAATCCCATAACTTAAAGCAGTCTTTAATGGTTTTTTTATTAACAAGAAGATTGATTATATTTTTTGAAATGAAAAATCCTTTTGTCAGAATATCATGATAATTTATCACCCTGTTGAAGCTTTCAATTGAAGAATCGGTGACAAGCAATATTTTTTTTGACTCTGAAAGCATATTTATAGTCATTGAGTTTAATACAGTCTGCGTATCGGTGATTACATTTGTATAATTCATTTTGATGACATCTAGCAGTAAAAACAGTTCCTCTTTTTTTACAGATTCGGCGGCAAGAGGGTTTTGGAGTCCCATCAGGATATCAAGATTGCAGTTAATATTTTTTACATATTTGTTGAGGCTGTCCGGATACCTCAAGGCCATTTCAAGTGAATTTTTCTTGTCAATATCAAACAAAGTACCAAAATCACCAGGCGAGCAGTCCAACTCAAAAAGTAATGTCGGCTCCTTTAATTTTTGGCTGAAATAACACCCCGCAGCAATTGCTATAGATGTTTTACCTACCCCACCTTTATTGGAAACTATGGATATTATGTTTTTAGCCACACTTGCCTTCATAAGAATTACTCCTAAAGATCTTTAAATAACCTTATTACTTTTTACCTAACCGACCAGTTATTTGTTACAGTATTCATCCCGCCAGTTTTTTCTAAAAACACCTTAAAATACTTTGCCACATTTTTGTTAAAATTTAGTTTGCCTTACATTTACTGAGTTAGGTTTATTACAAAAGATTCTGTTTTTATTCCATAGAAACTTTTTCCAAAAAAATCTTATATTTATCTTCCTTTGTAATCCTTGAGATGACCGGCGCTTCCTTAAGGCTGCATTTTATAAAAATACACCAGCTGCTTTTATTTTTAGCAGCAATAAGTCCGTTGCTTTCTGTATCTGTTTTCTTAATATCAACTATTTTCAGGTTTTTTATAATTATCTGGCCATCAATTATCATGATATTTTCAGCGAGGGAAAAACTGTTTAAATCTATAATGCTTTTGCCTGTGCTACCGGCGGTTTCGTCTGGTGTACTGCCTGTATTTTCATCTGTAGTCACAATTGCAGTTTCACTTGTAGTGTCTCCTTTAGTTTCAACTGAAGCGCTTATAGTAGTTTCAGTTGCTGTGCTTTCTGCACTTTCGCCTGATGTACTTTTTAAAGTTTCATTAGATAAGCTGTCTGAGGCTTTGTTTGACGAAGTGCCTACAGTTTCATCCGATATATTACCCAAAGTTATTTCAGGAACTTTGGGTTCGGCAATAGTCACACTGTTTCCATAAGCACCTGAAGTGACCCCACTGACGGCAGAATAGTAATTGCTGTCTTTTTCCTTCTCAGTAGAAACTATACTGATGTTATTGCCTATCTTAAGCTCGTCCATAAGCGGCTCCTGATAATTTAAATTTATTGCCATCAGGACTTCGCCTTCTACCATCTCTTCAAACATACCTTTTTCGGAGTCCTCGCCGCTAAAAAGTCCGGTGGTCAAAGGATCGCCTTTTTTTCTTTCAGCTTTTATTATCATTCCTATTATTCCAGTTTTCTCAGAAATATAGCCCTCGGGAAGAGCCTGCTTAAAGTAGGGAAGCATTCTGATATCTTTTTCTTCTATCTTTGAATTTTTATCAATGTCCCCTGCTGCAACTGCTATATTAATTCTTTCAAAATAATTATTCAGCAATAAATATGTGCCGGCTCCAAGTATGACTGCACCCGCCAAAGCAAGTGCTAGGTATTTTTTACCTGAAAATGCCATGTTTTAATTCCAGTCCTAATAATTGTTAAAAAATTTATTTTTTAGTCGCATGTGAGAGATTCCATTACTTTTTTCGTAAACCCCTGCATATCTTTATTATTTGAAAAATCGCACTCTTTAAAATCTGATTTTCCCGATAAAAAGGAATTTTCGTTGATGCTTACAATTTCTTTTAAACTGATAAATTCGCTGATATTGTTTTTTATAAAGCTGTGGTTGTTGTTATTTTTGTTTTTATTTAAAACAAGTATTTTTTCCATATCACTATATATGAATCTTTTATTTATACTAGCAAGCCTACCTATACTTCCGGGTGTATAATCTGATACCATTATGGTAAGGTCAGCCATATCCAAGACTCCAAAAAATATATCATTTATCTGGTTCGGCAAATCAAATATTAGCAGATGATACTTTTTCCTCGCAACATCAACAATGCTGTAAATGTCCTGCATATCAAGTTTTTTTGTAAGATCATAAGAGGGCGGGGGCTGTAATATATCAAAATGTCCCTTGAAATTGATAACAGAATTTTCCATTGATGCTCTGTTGTAGCCTTCAGTAAAAATCACCATGTTAGGACTTTTTGGCATTCCGAGATAGTATCCGATGTCACTTCCTCCTTCAGAAAAATTAAGGTCTATAAGCAAAGTCTTAAGTTTCCTGAATTCATAAGCCAGGTAAAGCGACAGGAAAGTACTGCCTACGCCTCCTTTGGCTTTTACAAATACCATTATTTTTTGTTTTATGGTAACCACCTTCCCCGGCCCCGACATCAGGCTTTCATTTTCCCTACCGGTATTATCCGTTAAGTGCTGTTTGCATAAGCTGTCATTTTTCTTAACATATTCATGCATATTCTGGTTTGGTTTTCTTATTTCTTCATTATCCTCATTATCCAAAAAGCCATCATTGGCTTCCTGAGCCACTTCTTTCCAGAAATCATTATATAATTGGGATTGTTTACTTTGCTCTTTATCGGGTTTCATACTTATATTCTTAATGTTTGTGGGTCCAATACCTGCATACTCAGTGTTTGCAGTCCCCTTATCTGCAGCCTTAATGCCTGAGATCCCGGTGTTTTCATGACCGGTGTTTGTGTTCTGAGCAATAACTGACCTGGTGTTTATATCTTCAATGTCTGTAAGCTCGCTGTTTTCGTCCTTATTGTTTGTATCACTAATTTTTGCAGTATCAGTGTTTACTCCCTTAACACTTGCAACCAGAGTACTTTTATCTCCAAAGTCAGTGGTCCCAGTGTTTGTGATTTCAAAACCTTCAGCCCCATTGTTTATGTCCCAAAATTTTGCAGCTTCTGTGCTTGTGTCCTCAATGTTTGTGTCTTCAATGTTTGTGCCCCAAATGTCTGGATTTTTCTTACCAACGGATTTTTTTAAGGCATGTTTTTTATTACTAGGCTTTATGTTTGCAGTTATATAATCCACCGAATTGCCAGTACCGGCATTTGCACCTGGCCTTGGCCTGAAAATCTTTTCAAAGGAATTCATTAGATGCCTGCCGGAACCTGATTTTTTCAGAGTGATTTTTTCATCATATTCTTTTTTAATAATGCTTAAAACTTCTTCTCTGTCAACTGGATAGCTTAGGTCTTTTCCCATTACGTAGACTTTAACCTTTTTTCTTTCAGCTTTTTTAGCAATTGCTTCCAGGCCACCTATTTTTGGACCGATAATAATTATGTCGATTTTTTCATAATCAATTATAAAATTTACTGCAAACTCACTGCTTAAATTCAGGAAATTATAATTTTCCTTAATATCTGACAGGGCCTCAAATGTTTCCCACCGGGTATCTGCGATGATGATATTGAAATTCTTATTTCCATTTCCTGATCCATTTACGGATCTTTTATTTTTTCCGAAAATATTTAAATCTGTCATCTTAAAATAAAAAAATAAAAAAAGTTTATATTTCAGGCCTTTATATTTCAGACTTCGACTTATTTTATAAAAATTATTGTAGTACCGGCGGTTTTACTCCTGTATTCTTACTAGTTTTAATATTTTATATATAATTTTATTAATAGATATTTATAATACCTATTTTGTTTAAATAGTATTGTTTATATTAGTAATATAAAGTATATTTGTCAAGTATTATATAAAAAGTTTTTAAAATTTAATTTCACTAGACAGACAAAATTTCTTTGAAAGTCTCAACTAACTAAATAATGAATAGTTATAAAAAATTATTAGAAGAAAGAAGAACTTGGTTCAAAAATATTGGCAAGATTTATTGTCCTATTTTGAAAGAATACATCATATTTAATTCTAGGAACTTTAATCATCTTATTTACCCAAATGGGAAGTGGAGACCTAAAAAAGAACAAATGTATAAGTTAGGACTTTTACCTTTAGTAATACCAGTAATAAAAAACTCAACAAAAATATCTCAATATGAGAAATGCTTTGTTAAGAATTTAGGAAAAGAAGCAGAGTTTTGGACTTTAACAGAAATTGTTAGGGGACATCAAACCTTAATAAAAGTCATCTTAAGAAGAGTAGAAACAGGAAACATTGCTTTTCTAAGTGTTATGAAAATACAAAATTAAAAGAAACCCTGACAAAAACGAAAAACCACTTTTAAAAGAGTGGTTTTTCGTGTGCTTACTTTCGGCTTATGGGATCCCTTAGCCGAGACAAACCTTTCGGTTCATAAGCACAAGAATATAGTAGACTATTGATGTATTTTGTCAAACCTTGCTTAACATTAACCTGGAATTTTATTTTTTTAAACTATATTAAAGCTATTATCGATTTCTCTATGATTCCACCTAAAAAGCCATTTCGTTTATGTATGCCTGTAAATGCTTAAATGATATTTTGTGATAAGTACTATAAACAGAATGCTTTTCTATTGCCCAAAAACTTTAAATGGTATTTGTATTAATATGGCCACAGTAGCTGCAGATATATGGCCAAAGATATATGTTATTAAGATATTCGGGGTTATTTAATCAGCTTTAAGAGCAGCTCATTTACCAGTTTGGGATTTGCCTTGCCTTTTGTCAGGGCCATTACCTGCCCCACCAGAAACCCTATGGCATTTACTTTTCCGCCTTTTAACTGCTCCACCACACCTGGGTTATCTGCAATGACCTTTGCAACCACAGCCTCTATCTGCCCTTCATCACTTATCTGCTGCAGTCCCTTGTCTTTTATGATTGCCTCCGGGTCGCCCCCCTTATAAAACATCTCTTCAAAAACCGGTTTGGCAATCTTTGAGCTTATTTTCCCCTCGTCAACAAGCGCAATCAGCTTAACCAGGCTTTCTGGGGCAATGCTGCTTTCTTCAATTGACTCGGTCTCCTTATTTAAAAAGGCGCTGAAATCCCCCATGAGCCAGTTGCTTATGGTTTTCGGATTGTTATAAAGTGCGACGCATTTTTCAAAATACTGCGC
>PMCC01000160.1:0-1481 GCA_003155275.1 Actinomycetota bacterium
ATTAAGTCCTGGCTTCTGTATTTGGCTACATATGTAAGAGTTGGCTCATATGCTATTGCATTAAGGCCGTTAGCTACCCTGTAGTCATTGATATATGCTGCAACCGCATTTTCATAATCATTAAGCTCAGCTGTAGGCTTTGAAGAGACAGATGTGCTGTTTCCCTGGCTAGTACTGACACCTTTTACATCTATTGCGGAATTGGAGCCTGAAGATGCTGAAAATATTGATAAGACTAAAATAACGATTGCTGCTGCAAGTATAAAAAGCACTGAGTTTTTTAAATTCTTCTTCATTTTTTTCCTCATAACTAAAAAAGCCATTTAACCTTATGTAAATAGAGGTTAAATGGCTTTTAATTATTTCCCATTAAAAAAGAATAGCCGGTTGCATCACTGGCTCGTTACATTTCCAGATGCCCAAATAATGAAATGTAAGTCNNGCCTCTATTACTGTAAAAGTTCTTATTTAGTTATCAAATAAACATTATAGTAATGTATTAATACAAATAGTATAACAAGTATATTGTTTTGTCAAGGTTTATTTTGAAAAGAAATGAAAGTGGGCAAACCCATAATGATTTAGTTTTTTGCATTGGGGGAGAAACTTAAAAAATAAAAAGAAAATCGGCTATTTATAATTTGTAAATATAATATTATAATATAATATAAAAATAAATCAGTAAGATTTTGGATTGGTTTTTTCAACTCAATATAGCCATATAAAAATAATTGCTATTTATTTTTAATAAGTACATAATGTACACATTGTACAATAAGTACTTATTAAAACTGTAATGGGAGCAATAAAAATGAATATTTTGTTAAAATCAACGGATGTAAGAAATAATTGGAGCCAGTTCATGGATGAAGTCAAATGGGTAAAACCAGCTTTTATAATGCGCAACAGAGACAAGATTGCTGTATTGTCAGGTGAATTATTGGAATTTATATTAAAAGAATATAATTTGACTGTAAATGTTTTTATGGAAGAAGATGGCACATACACCGGCAGTTTTAATGAAATAGATATAGCATCAAATTCTTTAGATTTGGAAACTTTAAAAGTAAAATTAGCACAAGATCTGCTGGAATATGCTGAAGAGTATATGAATGAGTTTAAGCTTTATTTCAATAGCCCTAACCGTAAAAATCACTTCCCATATATTTACAGAGTGTTGCTGGCCGGAAATGATATCAGTAGCATTAAAAGCATTTGTGCTTTTAATATTAAGTCAAATAAGAGAGTAGTGTAAATGCCGACCTGGAAAGAACTTAAAAAATTCTGTGAAAAAGATGATTGGGAGCTATATAAAACCACTGACCATTTTTTTTACAGAAAATATATGAATGACGGCATATTAAAGAGAACAAAAGTTTCAATGAGCAGTAAAGAAATACCAAAATTTCTCTGGAAAAATATTTTAGATAAACAGCTGCAGGTTACTCAGGAATATTTCAACAAAGTTAAATAATTTTTAA
>PMCC01000160.1:1572-2772 GCA_003155275.1 Actinomycetota bacterium
GAACGTTATAATGCCCTGAAAGATATGCTCGAAGCGCTTGTCAGGGAAGATATCCGCGTCCTCATTGTTGCAGGCGATCTTTTTGACATGGGGAGCCAGAATTATTCCGTCTTTGATGAACTTTGCAGGGATAAAAAATATGCCGGCATTGATTTTCATGTCATCCCGGGCAATCATGATTCTGCCATCGGCCAAAAGTATTTTACGGCACCAAATATAAGGATTTACAATGAGCCTGAGCTTATATCCTTTGGGGATACAGGACCGGGCTTCTTTTTTATACCATACCTTGCAGGCAAGTCAATGGGGGAGGTTATCGCAAAACATAAGGATTCCTTACCGGACAGGTGGGTTCTGGTGGGGCATGGGGATTATCTTTCCGGCACCAGGGACCCGAATAATTATGAGTCAGGCGTTTATATGCCTCTTGGCAGGCCTGATATTGAATATTATGGTCCCTCAAGGGTAATACTTGGGCATATACATAAAAAAATGGAAACAGGCAAAGTAAGATATCCCGGTTCACCTTGCGGGATGGATATAAATGAGACCGGCAGGCGGAGTTTTATTATTCTTGATACGAATGATTTGAGCATTAATGAAAGAACAGTTAACTCGGATTATCTGTTTTTTAGTGAAAACCTGCTGGCGCTTCCGACATCAAATGAATTCGAAAATATAAAAAATAAAATTGCCGGTTTTGTTAAAAGTTGGGATTTAAGCAAAGATGAGGTTTCAAAAGCAAGGATTCGACTTAAAGTAAAAGGTTATACATCAGATAAAAGAATGCTCGAAGCAGCCATAAGCAAGTCCCTTGAAGGCTTTAAATTCTATAATGATGAAGGCGCCGGCCTTAGTGAGGTCTCGATATTTAATGACCTTGAAAGGATCAGCATTGTTGAGAGGGTAAAGGAAAAAGTAGAGCTGCTGGGCCGGAATTGCAGATATCCGCAGGAGAAAGTGGACTTGATATTGGAACAGGCGCTGGGCATTATATTAAAGGATTAAACAAATTTAAAATGATTAAGATATTTCCGGACAGGATAAATAGCAGCTGAGTTCCAGAACATATTAAATGGCAAATAAATCTTTAGGACATAACAAATAACTAATAAATTTTTATGACATAACAAATGGCAAATAAATCTTTAGGATATTCCAAATGGCAATTAAGATAGAAAAAATAAATGTTAAAAATCT
>PMCC01000032.1 GCA_003155275.1 Actinomycetota bacterium
TGCTTCTGAAACAACTGCTGCTTCTGGAACAACTGCTGCTGCAGAAACCACAGCCGCAGGCGGAGAAAAGCCGACTCTCACCTTTTGGCAAAATGAAGCAGGCAGCGGTCTGACTCAATGGTACAAGGATGTAATAGCAGATATAAATGCCAACGAAAATTTTACCGTAAAAATGGAGGAAAATCTTGGCGGAGGCACGGAGGTTATAACCAAGCTTGTAACTGCAGGCGTCTCACAAAGCGGATTTGACTTTTCATGGGATTGGTCCGGGACAATGTCAACTTTGGCAAGAGGTGTAGCCGGCACTTACCAGCCTGTCAATAATCTTGTTTCCAGTGATGTTCTGGATAAACTAAGCAAGGATACAATGGTAGCCAATACAGATGCAGATGGCAATCTTTGGGGAGTACCGTTCTTTCTTGAAACTGTTTATATGGCTTACAACAAGAGCTTATTGGAAAAAGCTGGTGTAGATACTGCTAATCTCCCAACATCTTTTGATGATTTTATGGCTATGAATAAAAAGTTAAAGGATGCCGGGATAATTCCTATTTCATTTGCAAACAAAGAAGGCCTTGTACATGAATTCTGGGTAATGGACATGATGCAGCAGTATTTTAATACAGCGCAGGAACATAAAGATTTTTGGACAAATGCTAAATTTGTTGACAATGCAGCACTGAAAGACTGTATGGAAAAATATAAAAAAATGTATGACGCAAAATACCTTGATCCCGAAGCTGAAACTCTTGATTATGCTTCCAACTATTTTTCAAGATTTTCGAGCGGAAAGGTTGCAGGAGTTTGGTTCATAAACAGCATGTATGTTTCAACAATCAAAGAAGGCGAAATGAACCCGGATAACGTAATATATCAGAAACTTCCATTCTTTGGCAATGGCGCTCTGAAGGATGCCATACCTACCCTTGGATATTGTCTCACAATATCCAAGTGGACAAAATATCCTAAAGAGTGTGCTAAAGCTATTGGATATTTCACAAGCGAGAAATGGCAGACAGAAATGGCTTTGAAATACGGAGTTACTCCGGCATATACTTCTGTTGATGTAAGTAAGGCTACTGATCTCACTCCTAACATGAAATTTATTTTTGAATCCGGAAAGGGAAAATATACTGAAATGGGTTATGTTGACTGGATTGCAGGTCAGTATGACGAGCTTATAAGAAGTGCCACTTCGTATCTTCATGGAGATATTACATACGAAGACTTTGCTAAAAAGATGGAAGCATCAAGCAAAATTTAATAATTGAAATTTAATTGTAGTTTCTAATGTTTTAAACTTTATATTATTAAGAAAAGTTGGGCAGGTTTGGTTTGTCAGCCTGCCCGACTAATAAAGATGAAAAAAAGGAAATGATTAAAAAAATTGGAATTTCACACAGAAACAGGCTGCTAAGGGATAACTCTTCAGCATATGGGTTTTTGTCACCTACGATACTTCTTCTATTATTTATTTTTGCTTATCAGATAATAAATCTTTTAATGTTTAGCCTTGTAAAATGGCAAGGTATTCGTCCGACAAATGAGTTCAATAATTTCAGTTACTTTGTAACTTTATTCAAACAAGGACTTTTATATGGTCCCTTGTTAAGAAGTCTGGCACTTACAGCAATAGTGATTCCGGTAGTAATTCTTTTAACTACTTTTTTGGCTCACAATATCTACAGAAAAGTATTTGGCTGGAAATTTTACAGATGGATTATTTTTATTACGTCCATAATACCTGTAATAGTTGCAAGTATTGTATGGACCTTTCTTTTAAATGCATATGGCCCCATAAATAATTTTTTTAGATTTATTCATTTGGATTTTTTGGCGGTTGACTGGTTTGGTAATGCGAAATTTGCAATAATTGCTCTTTGCTGGATCATAATTTGGAGAGAACTTGGATTTTCAACAATAATTTTTCTTGCCCAGCTTACATCAGCAGATTTCAGCGTATATGAAGCAGCTATAATTGATGGAGCAAATGAATTCCAGCTTATAAGATATGTAACATTTCCTGCTTTAACCAATATAATTAAATTGTATATTATAACAATGACAATCTATGTAATGAACAACTTGTTTGGTGTGGTTCTTGTAAGTACAGGCGGTGGACCAGGGTATGCTACAACTGTTCTCGAATATTATATTTATTATATGACATTCCGTATAGGAAAAATTGGGATAGGTGCTGCAGTATCTGTTGTATTATTTATTATTACTTTTATATTAATATTAATTTATATTAGATTTACATCAAAAAACAATAAAGAAGGTGTATTCTAATGAAACATAAAACTTTCAGTATATTTTATAAAATACTCGTACAAGGAGTTTTTATATTTTTATCTGCAACAGTAATCTTTTCTCTCTATTATTTAATATCAAACTCTCTTAAGACTACAAATGAGTTCAATGCAAGCCAATTCTCGCTCCCCAAAGGATTTAATTTTGAAAATTTCAGGTATATTTGGACAAAGGGAGGCATTAGCGTAACATTCAAAAACAGTATGGTGCTTTGTGTTATAAGTGTAGTTTTGGTTTTGATTTTAGGTGTGCTTGCCGGTTTTGCATTTTCGTTTATCAAGTTTAAAGGTAAAAAAACTTTAAGTTATTTAATAATTTCAACAATGTATATTTCTCCAATGGCACTTATAATTCCTTTATTTATCCAGTTTACAAAGTTAAATCTGGTAAATAACTATTTTGGGATAATAATCATATATACCGGATTTCATCTGGCATATTCCATTTATCTGATTACAACATATTTTAGAAATATACCGGATGAAACATTAGAAGCTGCTACTATTGATGGGTGCAGTAAATTCGGTCTTCTTTTTCACGTCTTTCTTCCTCTTTCAAGGTCAGGGCTTATTGTATTATGTGTAATTAATTTTTCTTTGATTTGGAATGATGTATTGTTCGCATTTATTTTCCTTCAAAAATCTGAGATGCAGACAGTTATGGTTCAAATTGCTAAGTTTCAAGGGAAATACGGAGTTGGGAATATGACCCATATAATGGCTGCTTTACTTATTATTTCTATACCAACCATCCTATTATATCTTCTCGCGCAAAGATTTTTCAGGGAAGGAATTTTAGCTGGTTCCATAAAATAAATCGAAAGTAAAAAGTAAATTATCAATCCCAATTTATTGCAATTCTAATAAAACTTTATTTCAAATAAAGGAATTATCTAAAAAAGGAAGTATAGAATAAAAAAATATGTATAAGAAGAATTTTGACGCGATTGTCATTGGTGGCGGATATACCGGATGCTCCACAGCATATTTTCTTACAAAAGCAGGTATGGATGTTGCACTGATAGAAATGAATTCGATCTGTTCAGGAGCATCAGGCCGCAATGGGGGACAGGTTATACAGCTGGAAGGAAGAGAAGAGCTTACAAAAGAAAAGATAATTAAACGCAACAGTATTACTGGCTTAAACAAGAGGCTCCTTGAAAGCTTAAATAATGAACTGGAATGTGATATTGAATTCATTAAAAATGGAAGTTTAGATGTTGCATTTACTGAAGAAGAAGCAGACATTATAAAAAAAGTAATGGAAATTCAGTATGAAACCGGAGATAAAGGTGTTGAATTCATTGGTCCCGATAGAATAAAAGACATATGCCCTGCCTATGGAGATAATTTTGTGGGTGCTAAATTAAGGCATGATGATGGAAGCGTCAATCCTTTTAAGATGACGCATGGACTGGCTTTTGCTGCTCAAAGAAAAGGCATGAAAATATATACTCGCACCAAAGTCCTGTCGCTTATTTTTAAAAGCAGTAAAGTAATTGGGGTAAAAACAGATAACGGAGAGTTTTTTGCTGACAAGGCTGTAATAAATGCAACTAACGCATGGAGCAAGTTATTGATAGAAGAATATCCCATAATACCCTGCAAGATTTTAGGGTTTGTGACTGAGCAGCTTCCAATAATTCCAATTCAATCAGTCGAAGCTTACCCTGGTGAATTTGCAATTTATGGTTCATCTCAAAAACACGGGAATATTCTAATCGGAGGCGCCCCTTATTCTTATCCTAAAAACATGGAGGATCATTTGAGCCAGGATGTATCTTTTATGGATTTCAAAAGATATGGAGATGTTTTTAAATTTACATGGCCGAATGTAAAAGAAGTTTCTTTTATAAGAGCCTGGGCGGGTGCAGTCGGTTTTACTCCTGATTCTTATCCTCTTGTTGGACCGACAAAATATGATAATTTTTATATTAATGGAGGTTTTACAAACGGCAATAGCTGGTGTCCGATTTGCGGGAAGCTTTTGGCAGAATATATACTAAAGGGCGGGAAAACTACGGTTCCTATAGATTTTCTTAATCCTGAAAGGTTTTCCATCCATACATTTGAATGGCCAAAAGAATATAATTATACAGTTTTACACAATTACATAACCCAAATGATGGGCTAATTACAGTTATTTAATTTATAAGGAAAGGTTTTGCAGATATGAGGATTACCAACCATCCTATTCTTGATGATCTTACTGATAGAAAAAAAATTTCGATATTTTTTGATGGAGAAAAAATAGAAGCATTTGAAGGAGAGACTATTGCTGCGGCATTGTTTGCAGCGGGTATAAAAGTTTTCAGGACAACTCCTGTATTTCATGAACCAAGGGGAGTTTATTGCAACAGAGGCAGATGTACGGACTGCATAATGAAAGTAAACGGCAAACCAAATGTAAGAACCTGCGTAACAATTGTTAAGGAAGGAATGATAATAAAATCTTTATATGGGCTTGGCGATTGGGGGAATGCAGTTGAATAATGAACTGGTTATAATCGGAGCCGGACCTGCAGGGCTCTCTGCAGCAAAAGAAGCGGCTAAGTTTGGAGTAAAAGTTCTTGTTTTAGATGAAAATGACAGACCCGGCGGTCAGCTTTTTACTCAAACTCATAAATTTTTCGGCTCAAAAGAACATAGCGCCGGTATTAGGGGGTTTCAAATAGGCAATCGCCTGCTTGAAGATATTAAAAAATCGGATGTGGAAATTTCTTTAAATACTACGGTATATGGTATTTTTCCGGATAAAACTGTTATGTTTTCTGTTTTAAATGAAAAGATTCAAAATCTGCAGGCTAAAAATATCCTGATTGCCACCGGCGGCCTTGAGAAACCGATTATGTTTAAAGGATGGACCCTGCCGGGAATAATGGGTGCGGGAGCAGCCCAAACAATGATGAATGTTTTCAGGGTTCTTCCAGGCAAGAGAGCCTTGATGATTGGCACTGGAAATGTAGGCCTTATTGTTTCATATCAGCTTAAACAGGCTGGTTGTGAAGTCATTGGCGTTCTTGATGTCATGCCAAAGATTTCAGGTTATAAGGTACATGCCTCAAAAATAAGAAGAGCGGCAATTCCAATACTGGTCTCTCACACTATTAAGGAAGCAAAAGGCAATCAATCTGTAGAGAGTGCAGTTATAACAAAAGTCGATAACAGTTGCAGAGAGATAGATTCAAATGAATTTGAAGTTGAATGTGATTTAATTTGCATAGCAGCCGGCCTTCAGCCTTTTAATGAATTATGCTGGGCTTTAAAAATGGAAATGGAGTATATAGGTGTTTTGGGTGGTTTTGTACCGGTTCATAATGATAATATGCAGACATCTATTAAAGATATTTTTGTAGCCGGGGACCTTGCTGGGGTAGAGGAAGCAAGTACTGCAATGGAAGAGGGAAAACTTGCTGGAATTGCTTCTGCAAAAAACCTCGGATATTTATCTGAAAAGGAATTTAATAATAAGAAAAGTGAAATAATTGAAAGACTTAATCAGTTAAGGCTTGGCTCTTTTGGTATTGAAAGAGAAAAAGCAAAAAAAATTCTTTTAAATTCATGCAATTTTTAATTAATAATTTTTTTAATATTTTAAGTATTTTCCAGGAGTGAAATGGTTAAAAAATTAGATAAAATCCCTAATGATTCTGAAACAGGAGTTTTAACAATTGAAAGGTTAAGGCAGACACCTGGCTTCCCGGATGAAAAGGATTTAGAAAATGGACTGATTGCTGTTATCGAATGTGATGAAGATATTCCCTGTAATCCCTGTGAAAGCATTTGTCCCAATGCTGCAATAAAAGTTGGAAATCCGATAACGAATCTGCCTGTTTTGAATTTTTCAAAATGCAGCGGATGTTTGAAATGCCTTGGTATTTGTCCAGGGCTTTGTATTTTTGCGATTAACAAAAATTATAATAATGATAAATCGCTTATTTACATACCTTATGAATATTATCCTTTGCCAAAAAAGGATATGATTGTCCGGGCACTTGACAGAAAGGGCAATTATGTATGTGATGCTGTTGTTCTAAAAGTATTGAAACCATTAAAGAAGCAGAATTCGGGGCTGGTAGGAATCATTATTCCCAAAGAATACTTTAATATTGTCAGAAACTTTGAATTTTAAATTGCAGGAGGATATTTTGGAAAATGATCATTTGCTTGCTTGCAGATGTATGGAAATTACTGAAGTAGAAATACGCAATGCTGTAAGACAGGGAGCCACTACTGTTGATGCAGTTAAAAGGGCAACACAGGCATGTTTTGGATTGTGCCAGTCAAAAACATGCTTTAATATAATTGCAAGAATTATAAGTGAAGAAACAGGGAAACCAATTTCTGAAATTTTGCCTATTAAGATAAGGATCCCAGTAAGGCCGTTAAATATCGAGTCTTTTTAAAGTCAGAATAATTATTAAAACTCGGGTTAATCTTCAGTAATGATTATTCTGCAAGGCAAGCCGGTGGTATTTAGGATCTTAATCGGACATATGTATAATTTTACTTTAAAATTCGTTATTTTTTCAATATTGACCATTGGAGCAGTTATATATATATTATTATTATATATGAGATCCCAAACTCCTTGTTCGTTGTCTACATTATCAATTGATGGTGTATCCATTCCTAAAATAAATGGTTTTTTGGCAACTATATATTCTACAGCATCTTTTTTCATGAACCAATCATGTGTTAAAAAATCAGGTTTGCTCCAATGGGTTCCCCATCCTGTCGCAAAAATTATATTCGAGCCATCAGGAATTAATTCCTTTTCTGCTTTTTTTATATCTTGAAGAGTAATAAATGGATGGTTTCCTTCAAGCCCTAATTCGTCTAAATTAAATTTAAGAACATATGCATCTACCCCGAAGATCTTTTCAATTGGAACTGTATGCACTGCAGGGCCTTTTTTTAATCCCAGTGCATGGGCGGGACCATCTATATAAGTCCCGGTAAACATACAAAATCCTTCAAATGCTTGAGAGAACGCGCTAAAATCTACCCAGTCCGGATTTTCAAGTTCAACCAATTTAAAATCAGGAAAGGGCGGCCCATAGGACCACATTCCATCATAGATTGGTCCGGATGCATCTATAATTTTCACAGAACACTCCTATTTTTAATTATGATATCTAAGTCCTTGCATAAATTTGATTTAAGATGTTGGTACAATCTTTAAAACATTGCAACAAAATCAGTTACTGCAAAATCACTTCGATCAGCCTCTATTTAAAATTTATGCTTTTGCTCTATATATTATTATTTAATAAATATTATTTTCTTACTTTTTTAGCTGCATTCTTAATACCCTGAATCATCATATCAAGATCATTTTT
The DNA here is from genome assembly GCA_003155275.1 of Actinomycetota bacterium. Taxonomy (GTDB): domain Bacteria; phylum Actinomycetota; class Humimicrobiia; order Humimicrobiales; family Humimicrobiaceae; genus Fen731. The sequence continues at coordinate 7,655 of PMCC01000032.1, forward strand.
TGTCAATCTCGGATTCATAGGCAGGTTAATTTCTCTTTTATAGAAGAATTTTTCTGCATTCGGACAGAGCTTATCAGGATAATTATATTTTCTTTTAAGCCCTGTGAAATGATAAGTTGGCTGATAGTGTAGAATACCCTGGATGCCTTCTTCCCTATACAGGACCCTTAAAAACTCATCGCGTGATGCTCCTAATTCCTCTTCTTCTATACATAGTGTATAGAGATGGTAGCAATGGTAGCAATCAGGACTTTCATACACAGGCGTTATCCCCTTTATCCCTTTTAAGCCTTCATTTATATAATTTCCATTGTTCTTGCGCTTCTCTACCATCATTGCCAATTTTCTGAGCTGCGCTCTGCCTACAGCAGCTTGCGCTTCGGTCATGCGGTAGTTATTTCCCCATTTCCCATCGTCATCAATTACATCAAAATGGGAGGGAATCCAGTAATCTTTTACATCGGTCTTATCCATCTTATACCCTGAAAATTCAAAATGGGTTTGTTTGGGATCCCAGTGGGTAATGCTAATGTTCCTAAACCTTTTGATTTTATCTGCAAGCTCATCGCTATTAGTAGTAATCATTCCTCCTTCGCCGAGTGTGGTCATATTTTTCAGAGAATGAAAACTGAAACATCCGATATCTCCGATACTTCCTGCGGGTCTGCCCTTATACTTTGCGCCATGCGCATGGGCGCAATCTTCCATTACATAGAGGTTATGCTTTTTAGCTATTGCCATGATAGGATCCATGTCGCACATCTGCCCGCCGTAGTGGACCACGTAAATTGCTTTAGTCTTGTCCGTTATCTTATTTTCTATTTGTTTAGGATCGATATTAAATGTCTTTGGGTCGATATCTGCAAAAATTGGTTTTGCTTCCTCTTTTAAAATGACTAAGGAGGTTGCAATAAAGGTATTCGGGGTTGTAATAACTTCATCACCCTTTTTGATCCCGAATGTTTGAGTTGCCACGTGCATTGCGGTAGTACAGTTGCTTACTGCAAAGGCATGTTTTACTTCAAATACCTTCGCAAATTCATCTTGAAATAGCTGGACCTGCGGCCCCATAGTCTGGGACTCCTGCTTCATAGCAGCTAATACAGCTTTTTCTTCTTCACCATCATAGATAGAGCCAAAGAAAGAATACTCTACCTTAAGTTTCACTCCATCATTCATATGGTACCCAGAAGTTATTCCACCCTCTGTATCTGACCCTGTAAACAATAATTCTTCTTTTCCTTTTTCCTCCGCCATTTTTAACACTCCTTATGTAACAAACTAATATTTTTTAACATGAACTCTAAATTTCAAACGCCGGCTTAATCGGGCATAATTAACTGATGAAACTCATTTCTTCAAGTATTTCATTATTGATATTTTCAAATTCTTCCTGGGGCATGTCCACAATAGCAATAATATCCACAACGGAACAGATTTTTTTTATTGTACACTTCTACAATAAAATAGTAAATACTTCGAATTGATTTATTTAAATTCTAAATGAAGCTGTATCAATACCCCATAAAAAAACCTAAACGGCATATTTTGTAACATTTAGTGCTGAATCTATATTTATAAATATTATTAAAAATGAGTTTATGGAAAACCTAAAAATGCTATAATTAAGCTGTAAAATGAATAACAAATCGGAATTTTTATTAAGGAATTAATATATCACAAAGTTCTTTGATGGAGAAACATAAAAGATATTTTTTTAATGAATGTAATTGATAGGAGGAGTTTTTATGATTAACTGGGGTGTTATTGGAGCGGGGGGAATCGCATACAGGAGAACAATTCCGGAAGGAATTTTAAGTGCGGGCAATTCAAATCTCACAGCAATTCAGGATGCTAATACTGATCTGGCCAGAAAAATTGGCAAAGAATTCAACGTAAAAGTATATGATAAAATAAAGGATTTGTTGTCAGATAAAACTATAGATGCAGTATATATTGCAACTCCCGTGTTTTTGCATTATAAACATTGCATGCTTGCTGCAGAATATAAAAAGCATATACTTTGTGAAAAAAATCTTGCACTAAACAAAAATCAGTGTCTTGAGATAATAAAAAAATGCAAGGACAACAAAGTTAAGCTTGGAGTAGGTTATATGATGCGCTTCAATCCTTTGAATTTGGCAATAAAAGAAGCAGTTATGGAAAAAATGCTTGGGAAAATTATTTTGGGAAGAGCCCAGTTATCGTGCTGGTATCCACCGATTAAAGATGCCTGGAGACAGCAAAAAAAGCTTGGCGGCGGTGGGAGCCTTTCTGATATGGGCAGCCACTGTATTGACCTGCTGGAGTTTATTTTTGGGAGCAAAGTTGTTGAAGTAAATTGCATAGTCGGAAATATTATCCATGATTATGAAGTAGAAGATACTGCCATTGTAACCTGTAAATTTGAAAATGGCTCTATCGGTATTGTGGATAATTGTTTTAATATCCCAGATAATTCTTCAAAAAATTTTCTTGAGATTTATGGAGACAAAGGCAGTATATTATGCAAAGGAACCATTGGACAAGACTCAAAGGGAGATGCAGAAATTATAATAGAGCCGGTAAAGAAAAATTATGAAGCCGATCAAAAAAGATCGGATATTACATCAGGAAAAAAATTCAAATTAAAACAATCCAACATCTATAAATCCGAAATAGAATATTTTGCCGACTGTATTAAGAAAGATATAGAACCTGAAATATCAGGGGAACTAGGTCTCCATCACGTCAGGGTAGTTGAAGCCTGTTATGAGTCTGCAAGAAAAGCCAAATCTATAAGAATAAATTAACTTAAAAGGCTTATGTAAAGAATAATCAATGCATTTCAACGGTACATTTACCTATCCCATTGCGATAAAAACTAAACTGCACATCAGGATGGTCTGCTAAAAGCGACATTGGTACAGAAGAATCCGGGATCTTTTTAGAAATCATTAAAGAAGTCAATCTGATGCCAAAAGGGTTATCATGGTTTCCGGCATGCCAAATTGATACCTTACCGGATTTCCACGTTTCTACCGGTCCAACTGATATTGCCCTGGTAGGAATATTTGTAACCACACCGCCCCCTGATGTCCTGGCATTCTGTATAATTGTTAAAGGATGAAGTTCTACAATCCTTGTTGTTAACTTTCTGTACTCTTCAGGTGATGGAGGCACATCCTTATACTTTCCTTCCCTTTTTACAGGGTCATTGAAAGCCCAGTGTTTAACTTCTCCCTGGCCACCCTGCATTATAAGACACCTGGCCTCTTCATAAGATTTTTTATATTCTTCAAGGTTATTGGCTCGCAAAAAATGTAGGTTTTTATCCGGCATTCGCAATTCTTTTCTTATCCTATTAAAGCACAGATCCATATCAGCTTTAGTAAAGCTCAACGGATCTGATTTGGGGACTTCTTTCCCATTCATAAACCACTCATCCATAGCCCAAAAATGCCCATTACTTATGTCTATCTCCAGATCATTTACAAGCTGCGCAACAAGGGGTAATTGTTCAGTTGGACCTATAGGACCGCAGATACCAGCAGGTTTTGACTCAGTTGCCTGTTTCCAGCAATTGATATATTCCAATGCTTCTGCAAGATAAAAAGAATCAAGAGTATCATAAAATTTTACTTTAAATCCTGGTCTTGCAAGCTGGAGAAGATCCTTTTCTGATAATCTTGAGGCATCATTTAATATTTCTTCATCCAGGGTTGTATAATCCCACCAGCCTTCTGCGATCTTACTTGAATTTCTCATTTAATATTCTCCTAATGTTAAAAAAAATAAAATAAATTAATTATTATATCAATGTAAAATTATAAATATTGATACTAGTTTTCTAAAACAGATTTACAATGTAATTTCATTTCTATAGGTTGGGCAGTAACCTTGTCTGCAATAAATAAAACATTTTCCTTTGGATTATCATGAAGCTGCAGCAGAGTCCCTGGCCTGTCCAAAGTCGGAGGATGCATTAAAGCAAGCCTGAAGCTTGCATGCTGCCATCTTAAATGTCCGCTGCCGCAATATATTTCGATTTTTTTTGCTTCCATAATAGGCTTCATTCCCAAAGTAACAGCTTTTGGCGGAAGGTCATAACAGTTGCCACCGATACTGGAGAGACTGTTGATTACAAATGTATCAGAATTTAAATCAACTATTCTTGTTTTTGAGTTAAGGAATTGCTCAATTGTCATTCTACTGTAATATGTGTTATATGGTTCATTAAAGGCAATATGTCCATGATATCCTAATCCTCCGAAACAGGTATCAATACCACCAAGTTCACCTATTTTTTTGTCATTATAATTAAGGTCTGCAGGATCAGGAAAAATTATTTGCTCTTTTTTTAATCCTGATGAACTATCAACAAGAGCAAAAAGATTCTTGTAAATAAAACCCCGGAAACTCATCGGATGATTTTCCGGGATCCACCTGCTTTCCCAGTCAAGATATTCATCCATAAAGAAAAGCCAGGTATTCTTAAGATTTATTTTTTCCCTGTTTATAATAGAAACAAGTATTGAATATTGTGAGGAGGGCCCAACAGGTAATATTATTTTAGTATTTTTGCCATTGCTATTGTTGTTTATAATTATATTTGCAATAGATCTTGCCATTTCATGATAAAGTATGTCTGTGTTTTCAACAATTCTGACACCTACATTGGCCCAGTCTTTGATTTCCTCAATTTGCATGGCCATCAATTTATTAAAATCTTCCAGGCTGATTGTCTGATGGGTTAAAATACCATTAAAATAACTAATAACTTCACTCCTTAAAAATATGGTCCATTAATATTTCATGCATTTTATGGCAATACCCTTTTAGTTAAACCCTGGGGATACATCCTTTTTTGGGTAAACGCCTCAGCATAATTTACACCTGCCTGAAATCCCCTGAATTTTGCAACTACCCTTATAAATTCATCGGCGTTACTATTATGTATATCTTTTAGCCAACCGATCTGGGATTTCATTTTCAGCATCATTTTTATTTTGGTCTCAATAGTGTCAGTAACATCAACATACTCTTCAGGTATAAAATTTAATCCGGATAATGTGTCCATATAGTATAGAAAAGGCAATTTCGTAGTGGCTGGAAAATTTGTCTTCCACAAAACAAGATTTGCAAGATATGTTGCTTCGAACACAAGTTTGCTTACATTGACATGGTCTGACATATAATCATCGGGACTATGGGTAATTATCAGGTCCGGATCTGTTTGCCTCAAAATATCAATTATCTTTATTCTTGATTCCAGGTCCACAATAAGTTCACCATCAGGAATATTTGCAGTTAAAGAGGTGGCACCTATTATTTTAGCAGATTCGACAGCCTCTTTTCTTCTTATAGCGGTGATTTCTTCGGAGGTGTATATATTGCTTCCTTTACTTCCATCACAAACATGGCAAATATAAACTTCATATCCAAGTTTTGCATACTTTGCCATCGTTCCCGCACATAAGATTTCAATATCGTCGGGATGTGCACCCACCGCAAGTATTTTCATTTTCATACGCCTTCTATAAATAAGATTTATATATAACCTATTTTACCAAGATGTTTACAATTATGCTTCAATTTTCATATAATTTAAATAGTTTGAAAGGTTATATAGAAAATATTATCTCACCAAGAAATATCAAAAAGGAAGCAATAAGCATGATGACCGAAGGACATGATTGCTTGATTAAAAATATAGTGTCTAATAGTTTAAACAAGATTGATTCAGTTATTGTTGGTAAAAATAATTTGAAGTATAAGTTTTTTCTAAATCAATTTAAAAAAAATTTTAAATAATTAACTAAAAGAAATGGAAAAATCTTATAACAAAAATATTTTTTCAAAAGAATTTATAAAACCTCTATTGCTCGATGAAAATTTTTGTCCTGCAGCATTGTGGAATAATGTTTTTTTGAATAATGTTAAAAATTCAAAAAAAGGCAAACTCTTATCTATTGCAATAATCAAAGATGAAGACAATACATTGGTTCATAATACTTGTATATTTTCTGAAGAAGATGGGTTTTTACCGTCAAATTTTTATTTCACGGAACAGTTGGTAAAGACACTATTATGGATTTATGGTGGTCATAAGATTTTGATTGGAGGTTCTAAACAAATTGGAGAACATATTAAAAGTTTATATTCCAAAAATGCAAAACGTTCTTTTGATATAGACATAATGTCAAAAATATATGAAAAACCTTTTTCAATTGAAATAACAGATATAAATAAAATGCCTGATATCAGGGAAAAAACAATACCTGTAGACCACCAATTAGAAGGTTGTCGTATCGGATTCGATCTAGGTGCAAGTGATATCAAGGTCAGTGCAGTAATTGATGGAAGATCAGTATTTTCGGCAGAAGAGGTATGGAATCCAAGCCAGGAAGCTGATCCTTCATATCATTTTGATAAAATCATGTTAATGCTGAAAAAGGCGGCAACTTATATGCCCAGAGTTGATGCTATCGGTGGCAGTGCTGCAGGAATATATATAAATAATCGTGTTATGATAGCCTCACTTTTCAGGAGTGTGCCGATAGAAATTTTTAATACGAAAGTAAAAGATATATTTCTGGAGATACAAAAGGAATGGAACGTACCACTTACAATCATCAATGACGGTGAGGTTACTGCGCTTGCCGGCTCAATGTCACTAAATAAGAATTCTGTGCTTGGAATTTCTATGGGATCAAGCGAAGCAGGAGGTTTTGTAAATTCAAAGGGGGGATTTAATCCCTGGATAAATGAAGTAGCATTTTTTCCTGTTGATTTTAATCCCCGAGCTGCCATAGATGAATGGTCCGGTGATGTAGGATGCGGGGTGCAGTATTTTTCCCAGCAAGCAGTTATAAGACTGGCAGAAAAGTCAGGAATCATAATGGATTGTAAACTAACCCCGGCACAAAAATTAAACTTTATCCAGGAACTGATGTTTAAGGAAGATAAACGAGCAATTAAAATTTTCAAGACAATAGGCGGATACCTGGGATACACACTTGCACACTATGCGGATTTTTATCATATGGAGACAGTATTGATATTAGGAAGGGTAACATCGGGTGATGGCGGAATAATCATTTTGGATGAAGCAAAGAAAGTTTTAAAAAAGGAGTTTCCGGAGCTCAATGAAAGAATCAGCATAAATATGCCTGATGAAAAGAGCAGAAGGGTGGGCCAGTCTATAGCGGCTGCTAGTTTACCTTCAATAAAAATTAAAAAATCTAAAAAACATAGGTTCNNTTCATTTAAAATATTAAAAAAGAGAACTTGAAATGGACAATAAATTCAGAGGTATTTATATTACTAATGGGACTATTATTACCCCCTTTAAAATATTGAAAGATCAGGCGCTTCTAATAAAGGATGAAAAAATAATCTCCATTAAAAATAAATATGAGAATATACCTGGAAATATGCAAATTATTAATGCAAATGGTAATTATATAGCTCCCGGTTTTATTGACCTGCATGTGCATGGGGGCGGTGGTGCAGATTTTATGGATGCGAGCTATGACGCCATAAAACGGATAGCCGACACTCATTGCCGTTATGGTACTACATCTTTTTTAGCGACAACTATGACCATGGGAAAAAATAAAATTCTAGATAGTCTTAAAGCAGTTAAGGAAGCTTATAAGATTAAAACAGGTTCCGCACAGGTCCTGGGCATACATCTAGAGGGTCCTTATATAAATGAAAAAATGAAAGGAGCCCAGAATAAAGCATATATCAAAAGTCCTTCCATAGAAGAATTTAAAGAGTATATTAAGGCATCCGGAAAATTAATTAAGATAGTTTCATTAGCTCCGGAGTTGCCAGGCGCTTTAGAATTTATCAGTTGGTTGAAAATACAGGATATAGTTGTTTCTGCAGGTCATACAAGTGCTACTTATGAACAGATGAAATCTGGAATCGATGCTGGTCTGAATCATGTCACTCATATTTTTAATGCTATGACCGGACTTCATCACAGGGAACCTGGAGTGGTTGGTGCAGCTTTAACCTCTCCTGAATTAATAATAGAATTGATTGCTGACGGAATACATGTGCATCCTGCGGTGATGGATTTAATATTCAGATCAAAGGAAAAGGAAAAAATAGTATTGATTTCTGATGCAATTAGGGCAACCGGGCTGCCTCCCGGGAAATATGATCTTGGAGGTCAAACAGTCATAGCAAACAAAACCAGCGCCAGGCTACAGGACGGGACACTGGCAGGAAGTGTTTTAACATTGGATAAAGCTGTAAAAAATGTGGTAAGCAAAATCAAAGTCCCAATAACGGATGCCATTCAAATGGTCACTTTTAATCCTGCAAAATGCATCAATATAGAAGATAAAAAGGGTAGTTTAGAGGCAGGTAAAGATGCAGACATAGTCATATTGGATAAAAAACTTGAAGTAGTGCTTACAATAGTAATGGGTAATGTTATTTTCAATAAAAGTACTGTTTAATTTTTTCAGACATCTTTACCGGTAATATCTGAAATGCCATTTCTTTATTGATTGTACAAATAAGATTGCTATTTAATTTTTTATTCCTATGCCTAAAGTAGTATAATTGTCTCATTAATAATTACAGCTCTTAGACCACCTGAATATAAGATATGCAGGAATAATCTTAATTTATAAAGTCATAAAGGATGGTGTTTTATGAATATTATTATTAAAGTAATAATCATTGTTGCGGCAGTTGTATTTTTCTATTTCTTAATTGGAATAAGGATTGTAAGGCCGACACATCGCGGCCTTATAGAAACCTTTGGAAAATATACCGGTTATGCCCAACCCGGGTTTCATTGGATTTTTGTTTTCATTCAAAAGCTTTATCGTGTTGATATAAGAGAGCAACTTGTCAATGCAGATCCTCAGGTAATTATAACTAACGACAACTTGAATGCAACTGTGGATGCCCAAGTCTATATAAAGGTTAAGGCTGACGAAGAAAATGTGAAAAACTCAATGTACAATGTAGTAAATTACCGGTTGCAGGTGGTTAACCTTGCAAGAACTACTTTAAGGAATATAATCGGTACCCTTACGCTCAAATCAGCAAACAGTGAAAGAGGCAGGATCAACACAGACCTTGACCAGACGCTTAAGGTCGAGACAAAAGACTGGGGTATCGAGATACTGCGAACTGAACTGAAAGAAATAGACCCGCCAAAAGATGTTCAGGAGACAATGAACAAGGTTGTCAAAGCGCAAAATGAGAAAGTAGCTGCAGTAGACTTTGCAACAGCTGCGGAAACAAATGCGGATGGTATAAAAAGGGGAGAAATTAAAAAAGCAGAAGGGGTCAGGCAAGCCAAGATTCTTGAAGCAGAAGGCGAAGC
>PMCC01000020.1 GCA_003155275.1 Actinomycetota bacterium
CATTGTTATTATAAAAGAGAGTATTGGGCTTAAGAGAAAAGTAACCACAAACCATTCGATGGTTGGCAGGAGCAGCATTTTAAACTTCATATAACCAAGCACATCTATTACAATAGTTATCATAACAAAATTAATCAGGGTTATCGTAAAAGACGGTATCATACTTGTAAGTGTTTTTCCCAGCAGAAGTTCGCTTGTCTTTATTGGAGTGGCAATCAGCGGTTCAAGGGTATTACTCTCTTTTTCAAGCACTATGGAAGCAGGGGCAATAAGGCTTGGCAGCATTGCGGGAATGAGCAACAAAAATATCATGAACTGTTTTATAATAAACTGCATCATTGCGACCTGAAGGTTACCGGTATTCAGGAAAATTCTGGCTACAAAACTTGCAGTATCAGGGTCCTTGGTAAAAGAGTCCAGGGTAAAGGTTATTATTCCCGGAAATATTACAGAAAACATTATACTTACGGCCAGTATCGGAAGCCATATGGCCCTGTTTTTAAGCACCTCTTTTATTTCTTTTTTAAAAATCTTTAATGCGTTCTTCATAAAATTTCTATCCCTGCAAACTTCAGCTTCTTATCAGGTCCAGGTATATTTCCTCAAGGCTTGCCTTTATCTCATTAAAATAGACTATTTCAGCTCCGGAATCGACCAGTTTTTTTATTATTACCGGGTTTATTTTTTCAGGATTTTCCATTGAAAAGTTGATTTTATCCTCTTTTACTTCAAGATCGATAATCTCGGTGAAATCCCTGAGGATTCCGGCATATCTGACAGCAGGCTGATTGAAGACTATCTCTATTTTTTTGCCCTTTTTACTTCTTTGAAGATCATCAAGTGTTGATATTTTTATAATCCTGTTTTTAATTATGCAGACAACGTCAGAAAGATTTGAGGCTTCTTCAAGATTATGGGTGCACAAAAAGACGGTTGTTTTTTCATTTTTCTGATTTTCTATAAAGTTTCTAACCATGAAAGCGCTCTCAGGGTCAAGAGCTGCAGTCGGCTCATCAAGGTATAATATTTTTGGTTCATGAATGAGAGTCCGGGCGATAGCGAGTTTTTGCTTCATTCCTTTGGAATAGATGCTGACCAGGTCATCCCGCCTGTCCCAAAGGTCAAACATTTTAAGGTATTTTTCAATATTCTGCTTTCTTTTTTTCTCTTCCAGTCCATAAAAACCGGAAAAGAACTTTAAATTTTCAATTGCAGATATCTTCTCATACATCCCGGGCGTTTCTGTAAGTATTCCAAGAATTGACCTTATATACTCGCCATTTTTTGATAGTTCTCTTCCGTCAATAATTACATTGCCGCTTGTTGGCTTGATGAGTGTGGAAAGCATTCTTATTGTCGTGGTCTTTCCTGCGCCGTTCGGACCAAGAAACCCGAATATGGACCCGTCTTTTATCTCAAAAGAAACATTGTCAACTGCAAGAATATTGCCGAATTTTTTTGAAAGATTTTCAACCTGTATCATTGTATTTAAAATAAAAAATTTAATTTTCCTGTGAATAAGTATAGAAAAAAGCTAAATTAAAAACACTCTAAGTTCTCTTTCAAAAAACAATTAATTAAAAATTGAATTATTTACTGGCAGCTATTATGTACTATAGCTATAAAGAAAGAAATATTTTATTTAAAAAGTCAACAAAAAAACTGCACATGAATATTACAGGCATTAAATTGACTATTGCTGTAAGATTTATTACTGTAAAATAGGCACTGTCCCTTATAAAAATTTTTTAGCTTGTATAATGATTCTTATGCCTGGAAAAATAAAAAATAAAAAAATAGATATCCTGATGATAGATAATTATGATTCTTTTACCTTTAATCTTGTGCAGTACCTGGGGATTTTAGGTGAAAATATCAAAGTCAGGCGAAATGACAGGATAAGCATTGATGAGATAAAAGAAATGTCACCATCAAANNATTCCGATACTTGGCGTGTGTCTCGGCCATCAGTGTATTGCAGAAGTTTTTGGCGCCCATATAATAAACTCAGGGATTGTCGTTCATGGAAAGACATCTTTGGTCTATCATGACTGCCTGACGATATTCAAGGGCATAGAAAATCCCTTTGAGGCAGCAAGGTACCATTCGCTTATAGTTGAAAATAATACGCTTTCAAACGACTTTGATATCTCAGCCTGGACAAAAGACGGGATAATAATGGGGATACGGCACAAAAAATACAATCTTGAAGGCGTACAGTTTCATCCTGAGTCATTTCTTACAGCCAGCGGCTTAAAGATTATTAATAATTTCATAAAATCTTAAAAAAAATATATATTTTAAAAAACAAAGCTGCTTGTAATGAAAATATCTCTGGAAAATAAATATTCTGTTGAAGAAAATTTTCAATAGAAATAAATATACCTATAAGCATATTCTTTCTATAATTAAAAAGACATACTTATAAAATAAAAACAAAATGTCTGGCAATAAGCAAAAAAAAGAAAATCAGGTTATAACTGCAATCGTACCTTTGGATAAGGGCTATGTTTTTGAGGATATTTTTTACACTTTAGCCACAAAGGCAAAGACATATAAATATATTTCATTTCTCGACAGCAGCCTGGTTCCAAACAGATTTTCCACTTATTCTTATCTTGCATGGGAGCCGGAATTTGTGTTAAAGAGCTCCGGAATTAAAAATGAGATTATGGATTTGCATTCAGTTGGAAAGGAAAAAGTTTGCAGCAATCCTCTTAAATTCCTTGAGAAAATATTGAAAAAAACTATTTTCAGTGATACAGGAAATATTTATTTTGATAATTTAAATACAAGCCCTGAATCGCAAGTCGGTAAAAAAACTGGTATAAGCAACGGACAAGGAGTCGGCCAAAAATCAGGCATAAACTGTGGGCAAGGCATTAGTTCAGGATCAGGCGTACTGCATAATCAAAGTGCCTGCCAAAAAGTTGTGGATGATGCCGGCGAGGTTATCTCACCTGATTATAAGGGGGGATTTATGGGATATTTTTCCTATGACCTTAAAAATTATATTGAAAAGCTTCCTGCAAAGGCAAAAAAAGATCTAAAGGTGCCTGTATTTTATCTTTGCTATTATTTAAAGTTTTTAGCTTTTAACCATAAAAATGGCAGGTGTTATTTTATCAAGAACTACAGAAAACTGAATGATGGAGCAAATTGCCGTGTTTCTCTGGACCGCAGCTCTTATTGCAGGGATTTTTTCGATGATTACAAAAAGAAAATAGACGGTGATTACAATAATAACATAAGCAGATATTATGATAGCAGTACAGGCGGAGCAGCCGGTTTAAAAACAAATAAGTTGTTGAAAAATATGCAAGGGTTTTTCATCTGGTTTCCACAGTAACAGGCCAGATGCAGGAAGGGTATGGCCATACCGATATCATAAAGGCAGCATTCCCTGGTGGGTCCATTACAGGAGCGCCAAAGATAAGAGCCATGGAAATAATCGACTCGCTTGAGCCTACAGCAAGGAATATATATACAGGCTCCATCGGTTATATAGGCTTGGATGGAACTATGGATTTAAATATTGCAATAAGGACATTTGTCATAAAGAATAAAAAATTCTATTATAATGTAGGGGGAGGAATAGTAGAGGACTCGATCCCTGAAAGTGAATATAGGGAAACACTGGATAAGGGTATGGCTTTAAAGGAAACACTGGAATTCTTTTCACAAAAAAATATGGATCTGTTGAAAGATAATTGACAAGTCTCTTAAAAAAATATATTAAATCTTTTGGGAGCTTGTGTTTAACAGCCAGCCAACCGGATATGGAGGGAAGAACTTACAATGCAGGGTACTCAATTTTAAAAAACATAATAAAAAATATAAAGACAATAAAATAACATGGACAATACGTGGAAGTGAAATGAACGAATACATATTTATAAATAACATTTATACAGACTCAAAAAAAGCCCTGTTTCCAATAAGCAGCGACTGCGGATTTGTATTCGGCGACGGTCTGTTTGAGACAATGAAGGCCCGCAATGGAAATATCCCTTCTTTTGACCTGCATCTTGACAGGCTTTTTTCTTCGATGCTCCAGTTGCGCTACAATACTGACTTTTTTACTTCTGAAAATATCAGGTCCGCCGTATTTAAGCTTCTCTTAAAGAATGACTTGCTTGGGACGGATGCATATATAAAGATAGTGGTGACCAGAAGCTCTTATGGGCACAAGCTTATATTCGACCCCAAATCCAAACCTGGCCTTATTATATTTGCAAAGAAGTTGATGGGGTACCCAGATGATTTTTATAAAACCGGCGTTAATGTTTTCACATGTTCAATAAAAAGAAATGCATTCGGGAATGATATTTACAGGCATAAGCTTATAAATTACTTTGAAAATGTGTTGGCAAAAAATGAGGCCGCAGCAAATCAGGCACAGGAGGCGCTTTTTACGACAAGGGATAAAGTCGTGCTTGAAGGCGCCGCTTCAAACCTGTTTACAGTAAAGGGCGGAAAAGTTTTTACACCTCCTCTGACCCAGAATATTCTCCCCGGAATTACAAGGCAGCTGGTAATTGATATTTGCCATAAAAACAAAATCAAGTTTGCTGAAAAAAGAATCCATTATTTTAATTTGCTTGAGGCAGATGAAGTATTTTTAACAAATTCGATAATGGAAATTATGCCGGTAAAAAGGGTTGACAGCTATGCTGTCGGACTGGGCGCAGTCCCGGGACCGCTGACTGCCAAAATACACAAGTTATACCGTTCGATGTTTTAATAATTACTTTTTTCCATACACTGAAAGAGAGGGAATGCAATGCGTAAATTTAATAACCTGATGGAGATAATCACTCATAGAAGAAGTGTAAGGTCATATATTGACAAAGAGGTAGAGCCGGAAAAAATTGAGTACCTGCTCGATGCTTTCAGGAAAGCGCCTTCCGCTAAAAATCTGCAGCCCTGGAAACTTATAATTATCAAGGACAAGAATAAGAAGGCTGACCTTTCCATTGCCTGCAATAACCAGTCTTTTATTGCCGAAGCTCCGCTTATAGTTGCAGTGTGCGCCAATGAGGAAGAATCATATCACAATATGGGCGGTTATATGAATAGCTTTCCTATTGATATTGCAATAGCCCTGGAGCACCTTATGCTTGCTGCTGTTGAAATGGGATTGGGTACATGCTGGATTGGAGCATTCAAAGAAAATCTGGTAAAGGGAATCCTGGGCGTGCCTGAAAACATCAGAGTTGTTGCACTTACCCCGATAGGCTATCCCGGCACAAATGCCGAAACACCTGAGAGGGGAAGAAAGTCCATTTCAGAAATTGTCTGTTATGAAAAATATTGCGATTAGTTTTTCACATACTGGAGTAATTTTATGTATATATAAGAATACATAATGCCAGTCTGATTTTTTATGTAAAACCTTTTTCTAAAATATTTTTTTAAAATAATTTTCCCAGAAAAAATTTCTATTTTGTTTCTTTTTAGAATCCCTGAAGTATAATAAGTAAATTATGCATGTAATTGCCACCCATGTAAGTTCTGACTTTGATTCTTTTGCCGGCATGATAGCAGCAAAGAAAATCTATCCTGAAGCCGAGATATTAATGCCAAGCTCTATAAATTCAAACGTAAGAAGATTTATTGCTTTGCACGAGGATGGGCTTCCGCCATTAAAAGACCCTGATGATATAGATATAAAATCTATAAGCAGAATAATCATGATTGATACAAAAATCCCTTCCAGGCTTGGGCTGCTTAAAAATATTGCAGACAGCAGAAAAGCGCAGATAATAATATTTGACCATCACCGGAAATCTCATGAAGATATAGATTATGGAGAAGATTTTACAAGATACTGTGGCGCCACAACAACAATACTTGTCAATATTATAAAAAAAAGAAAAATCCAGATAACTCCCCTGGAGGCAACTCTTTTTTCACTGGGCATTTATGAAGATACCGGTTCTTTTACATATCCCGGCACTGTAGACAAAGATCTGGAGGCAGCTTTATTTTTAAAAAAACAGGGGGCAAACAGCTGTGTTATTTCCAGGTTTTTAAATCTTTCACTCACTGTTGAACAGCACAGGCTTCTTGAACAATTGATAACTAACTTAAGAAAAATCATTATCCATGAAAAGGAATTAATTATTTCCAGCGCTGTAACAGAAAGATTTGTAGAGGGACTGTCCGTGCTGACGCGCAAGCTCGGACAAGTTGAAGATGTCAGTGTCATATTTTGCTGGGTTAAGATGAAAGACAAGATATATGTTGCTGCACGAAGTGAAGACACTGGGATAGATGTTTCAAAAGTACTTGAAGTGATTGGAGGAGGTGGCCATTCCCAGGCATCATCTGCAGTTATAAAGGGTATGGAATTTATAGAAATAGAGCAGAAAATACTTACTGCCCTGGATAAAAACATTAAAAAGCCTGTACTTGCAAAAGATATTATGTCTTATCCTGTCAAATTTGTAAGTGAAGATGAAAGTATTGCCAGCGTAAATGAGCTTCTTAAAAAATACGGGCACAGCGGTATTCCTATTGTTGATTCAAACTGCAGGCTCGCCGGAATTATCACCAGGAAAGATATTGACAAAGCAATAAAGCACGGCCTGTCACATGCGCCTGTAAAAGGGTTTAAATCCAGCAGTATTGTGACTGCTGGTCCCGGTGCGACTATAGGGGACATACAGGATATGATGACTGAAAATGGAATTGGCCGGGTGCCTGTTGTGTCAAAAGGAGAAATCATTGGAATTGTGACAAGAAAAGATGTACTGCGATTTCTTCACGGCAGGAATTATTTAAAATATCCTGAAAAATACAGGAAAGGTATTAACTATAATTTTACTACTGTACAATTGAAAGAAAGGCTTTACAGCCTTTTTCCTGAAAGTATAACCCTAATACTTGAAACAGTGTCGGCTGTTGCAAGGGAAATGAAGGTAAAAGCTTATCTTGTAGGTGGAGTGGTGCGTGATTTGCTGCTAGGTGTTCCAAATCTTGATATCGATATTGTAGTAGAGGGAGACGGGATACTGCTGGCAAAAAATCTGTCAGGTATATTTGCTGCAAGAGTCGAAAGCCATGAAAAGTTCAAAACTGCAATTATTGTCCTTGAAAACGGCAAGCGCATAGATGTCGCATCTTCCAGAGTCGAGTATTATGAAAGACCCGCAGCACTTCCGAATGTTGAGCCGGGCAGTATAAGGCAGGATCTTGCAAGAAGGGATTTTACCATAAATACTTTGGCGCTTTCATTGAACAAAAAAAACTTTGGCGAAATAATGGATTTTTTTGGAGGACGAAAAGACCTTGCTGCAAAGAGATTAAAAGTATTGCATAAAATGAGTTTTATTGAGGACCCAACGAGGATTTTCAGGGCCGTTAGATTTGAACAAAGGCTAAAGTTTAAGATGGATCATCAAACNNATAAGGATAAGAGATGAGCTTGTTTCTATTTTGCAGGAAGTTAACCCGTGGGTTGCATTAAAACGGCTGTATGAACTCAACGCCCTTAAAAAAATCGGTTTGGACATTGATGTTGACGAAGTTTTCATAAAACAGGTAAAAAAAATCGGGGACAAATTTGAAGAATTCAGTTCCTGCCGGGATAAAAGCGCAGAAATCTGGAGGATGATTTTGATTGTTATTATGCTGAACGATAAAGATGAGCAGATTGTAGACTTCTGCCGGGAAATGAAAATAAAAAATAATGATAGGGAAATAATAAGGCAATCGGTTAAAAAATATCCTGAGCTTAACAGACAGCTTGAAAAAAGAGCGGCCAACAACTCGTTTCTATACAGCAATTTAAATGGGGTGCCGGATGAGCTAAAGATAATAATAAGCGCTGTCAGCAAAAACCATTATGACAATGTACTGCGCTATTTTACAAGGCTTAAATATATTAAAGTGGAAATAACGGGTGAAGATCTTAAATCTCTAAACTACAAACCTTCAAAGGATTATAAAGTCGTATTTGACAGGATAATGCAGGCAAAGCTTGATGGCAAGATCCATACTAAGAAAGAAGAGCTAATGCTTGCTGAAGAGATCCTGGCGGAGCTTTCCGCCTTATAATTAATATTGTATAATATTTAATAATTATGTATAATATGCAGAATTTATATATAAACAGGTTTCAGTTAAAAGGTAATATTATTAAGTTTTAAATATTTTTTATAAATTTTTTAAGAGGAAAAAATACCAAAAGATGAGCGATAATACAGATAAAAAAAAGAATGAAATAAAAATAATTGAAAATGGGACGATAACTTCTGTTCCGGGAGTCCTTACATCTTCATGCCACTGTGGAATAAGAAAATCAAAAGATGATTTAAGTATAATTTTCGTTCCAGGCGTCACTGCATGCAGCGGTGTGTTTACTACAAATAAGTTTGCAGCCGCTCCAGTGGTCGTTTCAAGGCAGCAGTTGAACAAAAACAGGAATATAAATGCAATAATTATAAACAGCGGCATAGCTAACGCCTGCACGGGAGAACTTGGAATAGAGAACGCCAAAAAGACATTAAAGCTCGCAGCACAGTATCTGAAGATCTCCGAAGCAAATATAATGGTTTCATCCACTGGAAGAATTGGGAGGCAACTTCCACTTGACAAGATAGATAAGGGCCTGGCTTTTTGCAGCATGCACTTAGACCAGGAAGGCGGTCATAACACTGCAAAAGCAATTTTGACAATTGACAAACATCCCAAAGAATTTGCTGTGATATTTGAATTTGATGGTAAGGAAGTATTCTTGGGCGGCATAGCCAAAGGTTCAGTAATGGTTGAACCCAATATGGCTACCACACTTTCCTTTATGGCAACGAATGCAAAAATAAAACCCAAGCTTTTAGATGAATTGCTTTTTGAGTGTGTGGATTCAACATTTAATTGCATCACAACCGACGGCTGCCAGAGCACAAATGACATGGCTCTTATTATAGCAAATGGTGCCAGTACTGTGGAAATCACAAAAGAAAATGAGGGCTTATATACTGTTTTTAAACAATCTCTTCTTTTGCTTCTTCAAAATTTGTCAATGAAAGTTGTTGAAGACGGGGAAGGTGCAACCAAGGTAGTCGAGATAAATATAACTGGCGCTGCAGACAAAAATGCAGCCAGGGCAATAGGCAAAAAGATTGCAAATTCCATCCTTTTTAAATCTGCAATGTATGGGGAAGATATTAACTGGGGAAGGATTGCTGCAGCTATTGGCTCGATTGATAACAATATTGATGCTTCAAAAATAGATATCTCCTGCAGTAATATATATGTAATGAAGGCTGGTATGTCTGTTGATTTTGATGAGGGGCACGCAAACAGCATGCTGAAGGAAAGATATATAAGTTTTAATATAAACCTGAATTGTGGCCAGCAGTCTGCGCGCATACTGACTAATGACATTACATATGAATACATCAAGCTAAATGCTTTTTACAAGAAGCAGCAATAACCTGGTGAATATATATTGCTGCTATTCCTTTGGGTAACCTAAAAGAGCAGCACCTAGAGCGCCAGTTATCTGCGGTTCTTCCGGAACCTTTATCTTAAGGTTTAATCTTTCCTCAAGAGCACTGACAACAGCAAGGTTTTTTGCAACTCCGCCTGTCATGCAAACCGGCCCTTCAAGCCCTACTCTTTCAACCATTGAGATTATCCTGCCGGTGATGGAATAGACAAGGCCTTTGACTATGCTGTTTTTGGCAACCCCATGCCCGATAAGTGAAACAATCTCAGACTCAGCAAAAACTGTGCATGTTGAGGAGATATCGACCTTCTGGCTTGTACCGGCAAAGATTTTGGCAAAATCCCTTATATCTATATCCAGCGCCCTCGCCATGACTTCAAGAAACCGTCCGGTGCCGGCAGCGCATTTATCATTCATTAAAAAATCTATGGGGTTTCCTTTACTGTCAAGTTTAATGACCTTGCTGTCCTGGCCGCCTATATCTATAACGGTCTTGATGTCGGGGAAATAATGGACCACGCCCCTTGCATGACAGCTTATCTCAGTTATATTTTTTGTGGCAAACGGGATATTTAATCTGCCATAACCTGTGGCCACAACTGATGACATGTCACTTGCTCCAAGCCCCGATTTTTCCAGAGCCCGGTTAAAAACATTTGTAGCGGCTTCTTTGCTGTCTCCGCCAGTAGGCGTTATTATATATGCAACTATTTCAAACTTTCCATCCTGCCTGTTAAGTATTACCGCTTCCGCCGATACCGAGCCCACATCTATTCCGCAAGTGTACATAAAAATCCTTTCAGGTAATTGATTTAATATTGATATCTGGCATCAACGATTTCCATAAAACCCTGCAGCCTTGTAAGCATCTGCCCTTCTGACGAATTGTTTTTATTTAAGCAGTCACCATCAAGCAGAAGCATCGGTATATCCTGTTCCTTCAGGCTGTCTTTTATTATTCTTGCACCTCCGTTGCTGTGCCGGCATCCCCAATGGGCAAACATGATGACTCCATCCACATTAAAATCCTTTGCCATTTTCAATATTGCATTTACCCTGTTTTGCACGCTTCCGTTTAAGGGATGAGAAAGCATTTTTATAGCAAGGCTTTCAAAGGGCTTCTCAGGATCAAGCACCGGCCAATATACATTGCTGATCTCCTCAAAAACAACCTTATAATTATTATTCTCAAGCAGGTTGAAAAGGTTATTGTTATAATACGGTTTCAAGTGCAGCCAGAGGATTTTTTTAACTTTATCGCTGCCGGCATTGCCACTGCTGCTGCTTAAATTATTGTTATTAATGTTGATGCTGTTTACATTGCTAACACTTGTCCAGCCGCCGCCAATCCTTCTAATGCCGGTGTTTTTTATATTGCCTCTTTTCTGTTTCTTCAGAAACCCGTTTAATTCAAAGTACATAGTTTTATACACATCGACTGCATCTTTGGTCCCTGCAAGACCGTGAAAAGGCAGGATAAAGTTAAGGCCGTCAAAGCCCTTCGGGTACATGCAGAGCTCTTTTCTGATGTCGCTTGCCTTTATTGCCCACTGCCTGAATTCATTTGACAACCTGATTGCTTTTTTAAATTTTCTAATATCAAGTTTTTTGCCAGATTTTCTGCAAATATCAACGCTTACTGATTCAAGTTGTGCTGCAAGGTATTTTATTGATGATTCATCATTATCATAGGGCGTATCGATAAGGTAATAGTTATCCTCCAGGCCGAATTTTTTAGCATCCATATAGAATGTCTTCTGGGCGGCATCACATGCAAGATTGGAGCATATGAGAAAATTAGGGACCGGAAAAATATCAAGTTCCACTGCGCCTGAAGCGCTTCTGTGGAATGTGCAAAGATCCGGCGTGTACCATCTTGCAGAAGCTTCTTTTAATGTCCTGTCTGCAATTCCTAATCCACCGGTAAATCCACCCATTACCTCCGGCAAAAAGGGAGCCAAATCAAGTGCATGAAACATCTCATAGGGCAGAAAAAGTGAACCGTAAGCCACAGTGTTTTTAGGGTTGTAAGAGCAGCTAATACTCTTTATGGTTGCGATATTAAGATATTTGTCAGACCTGGAAGAAAAGGTGGCGCCATATGCTGCCAAAACCGGTCTTTTACCGATTATTCTTAGAATATTCCTGATATAATTTCTGTCAAGGTTGTTCTGTATCTTTAACTTCAGGTTTTCTTTTATATTTTCTGCAATGCCCATAACAAGTCTCCTGTGTCTAAAATTAGATTATCTCCAGAAATGCCTGGATCCTGGTCTTAATCTGCCCGACTGATAAATTATTATGTTCTATTTCTATAAAAAGGCTTGGAATATTTTTATCATTTAATTTTTCCCTCAGAAGCGGATAAAAGAGAAGGGTATTATCGCAGAACTTCTGGCTTATATAAATAATTCCTTTAATTTTATTTTTTACGATATTTTTATTTATCTCTTCTATCTTATTGTTAAGATTTGCCATCCTCATGCACTGGGGCTTGAAAAGCTGTCTTATGGCAATATCACGAAGAAGCCTGTCGATAGAGATTTCCCCGTTTGGCAGCTCCTGTTTCCTGCCAAAAATATTGGAGAAATTTCCGGATTGGATAATGTTTTCAAAATAACGGCTCGAACTGCAAAGATCATCTGCAGAAATTTTACAGTCAAGCTCATCAAATATTTCCCATAATCTCTCTTCATCAATAAAGTTTCCAAGAATCATTATTTCAGGGATTTGTCTGCTGCCGGCGTCGCCGGATTCGATGGCGGGTGTTTCTTGATTGTGCCTTGACTGGCTTTCAATATATTCAAGATAAGACCTTAAATCGGTATTAAAGCAGCCGGGCTCTTCTGTCATTGAAGTGATAAGTATATTAAAGTAGTTTCTGGCCCCTATGACTTTTTGGTCATTTCTAAAAAAATTGCTAAGTTTTTTTAAAAGCAACCTTTTTTCGTTGCATATCTCCTGTGCAGATGTTAAATCAGGCAAAAGCATTTTTCTGCCACTTATTGTTTCAAGAAAAGCTGACATCTTTAAAATATTATTTGCAAAATACCTGACTGCAAACTCGTTTTGATTTCTTGGGACATCCAGCATAAAAAAAGGCAAGTCCGGAATATACTTTGAAGCAATGTCATAAAAACGCCGCATACCGTCACATGAATTTGTGACTATGACAGCACTTAGCTCATCTCCTGAAGCCAAAAGGTCCTCCATTGAAGATTTAATAAAAGGGCAAAAGTTTATGGGGAAATATCCTTCAGCTTTTTTTGCTTTTTGTCTTCCGGTAATCCTGACGGGCCAGAAACCATTCGCAATAATTATTTCTTCAGGGGTATAAGTGCACAGCCAACCTGCTTTGGGCAAAGCGCTGATTTTGCCGTTTTTTATAAATTGTGAAAAGGCAGGAACATTATTTTCTGTAACCATTTAAAGTGTTAAAAACCATCAACTTTCTGTTGTTATTGCTATAGTGTCTTTTGTCAATACCTGTTCATTGCGAGAAAAGTCGTCATAAATACCAACCTGGCCCCAGAAGTCTTCAATATATAGACCGTCAATCAACCCTTTTTGTTTTCCTTCGATTGTTATCCTGACTTTCAGTATTTCTTTAAACTCTGTCAGTGTATCTACTATTGAATAAATAGCAAGCAATTCTGTCGTTGAGCTGTGGGGGATTTTCGTTGTGTCTGTTAGTATTTCTTTTGAAAAATCAACAGTAGCAAGGCCATTTGTTACAGTAACTGAATTTACTTTTACTGTTGATGGAATTGTCGGGTACGCCTGTCCATCTGTCGGGCCTTTGATGATTTCCTGGACTATCCTTTTATAAAAATCACCATCATTGACAATAGGTCTGGCTTCCGGGGCAAGATAAGCAAGATTATCTTCGTATTTTGCAAAGTAAAGATTGACGTTTGTTTTAGGGGTACAACCTGCGCAAAAGACAATAAAAACGATCATCACCAGAATTGATCCTGCTAACAGCATTGATGAAAATTTTTTATCTTTCTTCCACATGGTTTAATTCCTTTTATACTTTTTAAAATTATTCCTGGACTATACATCATTTTTTTATACTGCCATTATCACTCATATTGGATTTTTATTAAATACGAGCTATAAAATGTTTCCTGCCTGTGCTGCTTTAAAGAAGTAATTCAAAATGCTTAAAAAAGGCGGGCTGGTTAAAGGGATAAATAGGGACTTATGAAAATAAAATACCAGGTTTGATTGCAGCTAAATTACAAGCTATGCCATTTTGCCGGAATCCCTATAAATTTATGGACCGGCATTGGGTTTTTTGGATTGAAAAGATATCTTGAAATAGTTTTATAAAATGTTAAACTTACGCGGGATTTGAGTAAGAATTATTTTAAAAAATTTTATCCGGATTTAAAAAACATGGGAGTCAAACTTTTTTTAATCAGGCACGGGCAGACAGGCGGCAATGTCCGCGGCCAATATGTGGGATCGCTTGATATTGATATGACAGAGGAGGGCCTGTTGCAAGCCAAAGCTGCCAAGCACTACCTTTCGAAAGTAAATTTTTCGAATATCTATTCAAGTCCGCTGAAACGGGCGCTGAACACTGCAAAAATTATAGCCAAAGGCACCGGGCACGAAGTCAGGGTGATGAATGATTTAAGAGAACTTGATTTCGGGAAATGGGAGGGCTTGAGATTTGATGAGATTAATACAATGTATAAAGAGGATTATCAGGGCTGGCTGGAAGATCCTTATAATCACCCCCCGACCGGAGGGGAAAGTTTTAATGATCTTATAGCAAGGGCGGACAAAGAGATTAAAAAGATAGTGGATGAAAATCCGGACGGTTCAAGCGTTGCAATCGTAAGCCATGGTGGCGTAATCCTTTCGCTTATTGTAAACTGGCTGGGTATTCCATCAGGAAGATGGCGCTCTCTCATACAGAGGCAGGCTGCCATTAATGTTATTGTTCTCGACAACGGATTTCCGTATATTTCTTCCATAAATTATACGGGGCATTTAAAACCGGTTTATGACGACAGCGAAGACAAAGTAATAGAGATTTACAGCAAGATAAAACATAAATAGTAAATAAAAGACTTTGGATATTTCAGTTTAACCGCTGCAAAAGATTTTAAATTTAACAGAGGCAAACCGACGGGTTAGCCAGTTTAAAGTTCCTGTTGCATATTGATAACAATTGTTATATTATCCCTTCGGAAGGTTTTTAAGTGTTAAAAATTTAATATTTTTTTCTTCTGCTCTATTTTAAATAGAGTCTAATTTTTAAGATTAAATCTTAGTCCAAAGGAGGAAAGCTTGTGAAAAACTATGAGATGGTGCTGATTTTCAGCGCTTCCCTTGAAGAAGGGGCAGTTACTGAAGAATTGGCAAAGATCACCGCAATTATCGAAAAATCAAAAGGAACTATCACAAAGACTGATATCTGGGGAGTTAAAAGGCTCGCCTATCCTATCAAACACCAGGAAAATGGCTTCTATGTTATCCTTTATTTCAGCTCAGACACTACTGTGCTTCCGGAGCTTGACAGGTTAAATAAGATCAATGACAAAATACTCAGGCATCTTATTGTAAAGCCTAACGAGAAGGAATCAAAATAATTTTGAATTCATTATTATTTTCTGAAAGAAGGTAGAATCATGGCATTTGGGATTAACAATATCACAGTTGTTGGAAATCTTACCAGGGATCCGGAGTTAAGGTTCACACCAAGCGGAACACCAGTAGCAAGTTTTGGAATTGGAGTAAACAGGGGTATCCAAAACAAAGCAACCGGGGAATGGACAAATGAAACATCATTTTATAAAGTTACAGCATGGCATAAGCTTGCCGAAAACTGTGCTGAAAGCTTAAACAAGGGCGATAGGATACTTGTGGCCGGAATACCTTCCATAGAAAGTTATGAGACCAAGGAAGGCGTCAAAAGGGATACATTTAAAATAATTGCAAATGTCGTGGCTCCGAGCCTGGAATATGCAATTTGTAAAATAGAAAAGAACGAAAAAGGTGAATTTGGCGCCGGCGGCAAAGGGCAATATATGGGCGCAGGTGCTGAAGAAAAGCAGGGTTACCAGAAAACGGCGCCTCAGGGAGATGACCTTGATTTTTCAAATGATGACATACCTTTTTAAACAGTTAAATTAATTATAAGGCGCGTGCGTTCAGGCAATAAATTCTGGAAAGAAAAACATAATAACAGGATGGACAGCAAGATATTAAGTTTAAATTAGAATAAAGCATTAAATTAGTAAAAGGAGTTATAAATTGGGTAAAAGAGGAAACAGGCCTACTGTTGAAAAAAGCAGCTCGAGGGGTTCATCATCAATGGGTTCAAGGCAAGGCAGGGACAGGGACAAAGCCGCACCCGGTGCAGCAGGGGCAGCAGGTTCATCTGCTTTAAATTTAAGGCAAAGAAAAAGATACTGTTACTTCTGTAAAGAGAATGTAAATTACATTGATTATAAGAATGTTGCAGTATTAAAAAAATTCGTTTCTGATAAAGGGAAAATAAGGCCAAAAAGATCTACAGGAAATTGTGTCCAGCACCAGAAGATGATAGCGGATGCGATAAAACGCTCAAGAGAAGTAGCACTGATGGCTTACTTCAAGAGATAGAGCTTGGCCATATCCGTATAGGTCAATTCCGGGAGTGATTTGACATCAGGTTTTTTGCTTGAGCTTTTTATCCAGGTGATTTTAAATTATATTTATTTTTTATTGATAAATTAAAAAATGTTATTTAGGCCCTTTGAAAATTTAAATAATGAAAATGAAGATACTAAAAAAGCAAACCTGCTTTTAATGATGTTTTTCACAGCCATAACGCTGGCTGCTATGATATTTGTACCTTTTGTCGGTTTTGTGGGACTTGCATTTATACCTGTACCGGTAACATTGCTTTTTATTTCAAATAGGTACAGGGATGCGATTATTTGCGCAATAGCGGGAGTGCTGATTTTATTTGTTTTTAACTATGTTCTTGCAATAATATTACTGGCCATGATTTGTGCAGTAGCCATAAATTACAAATATATTATTAGCAGGAATAAAAAGTTATCTTACAGGTTGCTGAGCATATTTGCATCATTTGTAATAGCGGTATTGTTATTTTTGCTTATTGATTCACTGATACTTAAGCAGAATGTGGTTAAGGAAGTACTAAGAACTTATAATGGGTATGTTGACAATATAAGCCAGGATCCGTTACTAAAGAATTACCAGAGCCTGTTTTTTCCAGACAGCGCGCAATTAAATGAGGTCATCGGCCAGACGCAGGGATTTCTTAAATACATGCCAGTTCTTGTACCGGGATTTGCAGCAGCATTTTTTGGATTTTCGGCAGTCCTTAATTACTGTTTTAGTTTTATTATTTTAAAAAAATACAATATTAAGCTTGAAGCAATGCCGCCGTTTAAGGACTGGGATTTAAACTGGAACTTTTGCTGGGGTGTAATTGCGGGAATAATTTTTTTAATAATACCGAAGTTTAATCCGTTATATGACGGAATTCTTGATGCAATAGGTTATAATATTATAATAGTTTTTGGTTTATTATATTTGGTGTTAGGCACCGCAGTTTTATGGGGTCTGTTTGACAAGTTTAAAGTCAGAGTTTCAGTAAGGGTAATAATAATAGTCGTTATGTTTATATTATTTGGTTTTGTAGCAGTACTTCCTGTGGTAGGGCTGATAGATATCTGGGCTAATTTCAGGAAACTTGTCAGAAGCCCTTAGAAAAGAAAAATGTATAAAAATAAAAATATAAGAATTACCCGGATTAGTTAAATATTTAATTTTAGAGGAGGAAGATTTGAAAGTTATACTTGCAAAAGATTATGAAAAACTAGGCAATGCAGGAGATATAATAAATGTAAAGGATGGTTTTGCAAAAAATTATCTTATTCCAAATAATATTGTGCTCCTTTTAAACAAGGGCAACTTAAACCAGATGGAAATTGTAAAAAAGTCGCTTATCAAAAAAGATGCCGGCAATATTGCAGAGGCAAAAAAACTGCTTGAACTAATTGACAAGGCCGTAATAACTATTAAAGTAAATTCAAGCCCTGAAGGAAGATTGTTTGGTTCAATTACAAATAAGGATGTTGCTGAAAAAATTCTTGAAGTAAAGAAAATTGAACTGGACAGAAAAAAAATAGAGCTTGAAGAACATATAAAAGAAGTCGGTACTTATAATGTGACTGTAAAATTATATAAGGATGTAAAAGCTGTAATCCAGTTGGAAATTGTGAGTGACGATATTGTTGCAGCTGAAGAAAAAGTTGTAGAAAAATCCGATGAAAAATCTAAAGAAAAAAATATTGTGGCAGTTGAAGAAAAAACTGAAGAAAACGCTTTGGAAAAAGCTGTGGAAAGAGACATTGAGATAGCTGAAGAAAAAGCTGATAAAAAAGCACAACAAGAAAATAAATAACGCCCCGGCTAAAAAGACATTTCAATAGCTGAGGGAAAAGCCGTTATAATAGTCAAAGATAAAACAGTTTAGGTTACTAAGGATAGAAGTCTCAAAAAACCTAAATGTCAGTTTTTGATATCAAACCAAAAGGGTTCTTTATTTTATATTAAAGGGTTCTTTTAATCTGCTGATTTTTTATTAAAGTTTAAAAATATATAATCTATATAATCAGGACTTTTTCTTTAATTATGCAAAACCAGGCAAAGATATCAAACCAGGTTAAACCGCTGGACACAAGCAAGCTTGACAGGGTACCTCCATACAATCTTGAAGCTGAAGAATCAACACTAGGCTCAATGCTGATTTCAAGAGAAGCAGTCATGGCCGTAATCGAAATATTGTCTGAAGAAGATTTTTACCGAAAGACCAACCAGGAAATCTTTAAGTCGCTAAAGGAGCTTTTTGCAAAGGGCGAGCCTATAGATGTTATTACAGCTGCAGATTATCTAAAGAAAAAAGGTATTCTTGAAGAAATCGGTGACAATACTTACATCCATTCACTGGTCAATAATCTGCCGCTGGCAGCAAATGCTTCATATTATGCCAGGATAGTCAAACACATGGCAGTCTTAAGAAGACTTATATATGCAGCAACAGAAATCGCTGTTATGGGTTATGAAGTTCCGGAGAATCTTTCTTTAACAATCGATAAAGCGCAGCAGCTTATTTTCTCTATTTACCAGGATGTCAATAATGATTCAAAAAGTGGAAAATTTTCTGCAATAAAGGATGTCCTTTCGGATGTGTATACGCAGGTAACGAACCTTTATGAAAAAAAATCCAGCATGACCGGCATAGCAACAGGATTTATTGACCTTGATAAAAAAACTTCCGGTTTACAGGACTCTGACCTTATTATTATTGCTTCCAGGCCTGGTATGGGCAAGACTTCTTATGCAATGCAGATTGCAAGAAATGCGGCAATGATTGAAAAAATACCGGTTGCCTTTTTTTCACTTGAGATGTCAAAAGAGCAGATTGCCCAGAGGCTTATGTGCTCTGAAGCAAGGATCGATCTTCAGAGGCTGCGTTCCGGAAATTTGCGGGACGATGAATGGCCCAAGCTTGGAAGAGCAATTGAAAACCTCGCGCAATGTGATATCTATATTGATGATGCGGCATTTCTGACAGTAATGGATTTAAGGTCAAGGGCAAGAATGCTTGTAAGCACCCATGGCATCAAATTGCTTATTGTGGACTATTTGCAGCTGATGCAGTCCGGCATTAACTTTAGGGAAAACAGGGTTCTGGAGATTACTGAAATCTCAAGAAATTTAAAAGGCATAGCTAAGGAACTTAAGATACCAGTGATTGCATTGTCACAGCTTTCAAGGGAAGTTGAAAAAAGGGATAAGAAAAGGCCGGTGCTTGCAGATTTACGTGAATCAGGAGCAATTGAGCAGGACGCAGACATGGTGCTGCTTTTATACAGGGATGACTATTATGATGAAACGAGCTCTGAAGCCGGACTTGCAGAGATAAATATCGCAAAACACAGGAATGGGCCGACCGGTACCATAAAATTGAAATTTTTTAAAGAATATACTTTATTTGTCAATGCTTCCAGTACTCCTGAAGAGAATTAGTTTTAAGCATGATTTTAAATTGAGAGGTAAAAACAAATGCCGGGAATAATATTATTGGGAACGCAGTGGGGAGACGAGGGAAAAGGCAGGGTAACTGACCTTTTAGCCAGAGATATGGATATGGTCATCCGTTTTCAGGGTGGCAATAATGCTGGTCATACTGTCGTTATTGGTACCGAAGAGCTTAAACTGCACCATATTCCTTCAGGAATTATGTATCCGGAAACACTATGTGTGATAGCAAATGGTGTTGTCTTAAATCCTGAGACTTTGATTGAAGAGATTGATATGCTTGCCCGTAAAGGCATAGAGACCAAAAACTTAAGGATAAGCGGCAATGCACATCTAGTTATGCCTTACCATATAGTGCTTGATATGGCAGGGGAGCAGAATCTGGGCAAATCAAAAATAGGCACTACTCATAAAGGTATTGGGCCTGTGTATGCAGATAAAGCATACAGGTCTGGAATAAGGGTACAGGACCTCCTGGACTTAAAGATATTCAGGACAAAACTCGAAGAAACATTAAAGCTTAAGAATGCAATAATAGAGAAAGTATACGGGCTTGAACCTTTAAACCTTGAAGAAATATTTGGAAAATATAAAGGGTTTGTAGAAATTATCGGCAAATATATTATTGACACGTCTTTTTTAATAAATAAATACCTTGATGACGGTAAACGTGTTTTATTTGAAGGTGCTCAGGGGACCCTCCTTGATATTGATCATGGTACCTATCCGTTTGTAACCTCATCTTCAACCATTGCGGGGGGCGCTTGCGTAGGCTCAGGGATTGGGCCAAAAAAAATATCAGAAATAATAGGTGTGGCAAAAGCATATACTACTCGCGTAGGTTCAGGGCCGCTGCCGACAGAAATAGAAGACTCCACAGGGGAATATTTAAGGAAAAAGGGCCATGAATATGGAACCACTACTGGCAGGGCAAGAAGATGCGGCTGGCTTGATATCCCGGTATTAAAATACTCAATAATGTTAAATTCTATTGATAAAATAGTCCTTACCAAGCTCGATGTGCTCTCAGGTCTTGATGAGATAAAAATATGCACGGGCTATACTTATGAGGGAGAACTTTTCGAAGATATTCCTCCTCACCAGACAATAATGCATAAATGCCAGCCGGTTTATAAAATCCTGAAAGGCTGGAAACAGGATATTACACAGATTAAAGATTTTGATGGCCTTCCCGAAAACACCAGAAATTATATACTTGAAATTGAAAAACTTATAAAAATCCCTCTTTCGATGATCAGTGTCGGGCCCGAAAGAAGCCAGATAATAACAAGAGACACTGAACTTAAAAAAGACATCTTAAGTAAAAGCAAAAAACCATTACTGGTCTTATAATTGTTATCGGCAGGAATATTCCTGGGTTTTAATTGCAGAAGGCAGAAAACTTATGAGGGGTCCTTTAATTGTTATCGTCAGGGCCATCCGGGGGTTTTTAACATAAAAAAACAGCAGTAATATAAATATTTATAATATTGGTTTTTTATTTTATTATTTTACTATTACCGGCGTTAAAAACTGAAAGGTAATTATTAAAATGGATGTCCTTGTCATTGGAAGCGGTGCAAGAGAACACTGCATTTGCTGGAAATTAAAGTCAGGAAGCGGCACGGGCAAGATATATGCTATCCCCGGCAATCCCGGAATCAGCAAGTCAGGACAGTGCTATGATTTAGGGACAGGCTCCGGTAATTTTAAGGATATAGCAGACTTTGCTTTCGAAAAACAGGTCGGCTGCACAATTGTGGGTCCGGAAGCGCCGCTTGTCGAGGGAATAGTTGATTATTTTAACGGCAGGGGTTTGCGAATTTTCGGCCCTGACAAGAGAGCTGCGGCAATCGAAGGCAGTAAGGTTTTTACCAAACAGTTATGCGAAAAATACAGCATACCAACAGCTGCTGGCGTCACTTTTGAAAGGACCCAATATCAAAAAGCCCTAAGTTATATTGAGAGCCTCAATGAAGATGATTTTCCCATAGTTCTGAAAGCTGACGGGCTTGCCGCAGGGAAGGGTGTAATGATCCCCGAAACAAAACAAAGCGCAATACTGGATATCCAAAACTGTTTTATAAAAAATGCTTTTGGAAACGCCGGGGACAAGCTGATACTAGAAAAATTTATCAGGGGGTTTGAGGTTTCAGTACTATGCCTGTGTGACGGTAAAAATATACTTCCCATGGCTTTGGCCCAGGACTACAAAAAGATATTCGACGGCGATAAGGGCAAAAACACAGGAGGTATGGGAAGCTACAGCCCTGTCCCTTTCGTTGATGCAAAACTTTATAAAAAAATACTTGAACAGATAATCTATCCCACATATGACGGCCTGCTTAATGAAGGGATTGCTTACAAAGGCATTCTGTATGGCGGTATTATGGTATCAGGCAATGAGCCCCTCCTGCTTGAATATAATTGCAGGTTTGGCGATCCTGAGACTCAGGCAATACTTCCAAGGCTTGACAGCGATCTGCTGGAGGTGCTTGTAAAGTGCGCTGACGGAAAGCTTGGCAGCAGCAATTTAAAATGGGACAATTTAAAAAGTGTTTGTGTTGTCTTGGCATCCAGGGGCTATCCGGAGACTTCTTCAAAAGATGATCTTATCAGCGGACTTGATTTTCTTGAAAATAGCAGGGATGTTGAGGTATTTCATGCCGGGACCAAATCAGCCGGAACCGGGATATATACAAATGGCGGAAGGGTATTAAGTATCGCCGCTAAGGGTAAGACTTTTAAAGATGCCAGAAAAAAAGCATACATGGCAGTTTCGGATATTAAATTTGAAGGTATGCAGTACAGGAAAGATATAGCTCTTAAGGTTGAGGAGGAAATCTAATGGAAAATTTAAAAAGGAAAGTTGCAATTTTAATGGGCAGCAAGTCTGATGAGGCTGTCATGAAACCTGCATCTGAAGTGCTTGAGAGTTTTGGTATAGGATATGAGATCAGGGTATCTTCTGCCCACAGAATGCCTGAGAAGACAAGGCAATTTGCGGTTGACGCCCAAAAAAATGGTTTTGAAGTTATTATTGCAGGTGCGGGGAAAGCAGCGCATCTCCCTGGAGTTATTGCATCCTATACAACTCTTCCGGTAATAGGAGTGCCCGTTAAAACAGAAGACTTGGGCGGGATGGATTCACTACTGTCAATAGTGCAGATGCCACCAGGTGTACCAGTTGCAACTGTTGCAATAAACGGAGCTAAAAATGCAGGTATATTGGCGGTGCAGATACTGGCGCTTAAGTATGCAGACATCAGTGAAAAGTTAATAAAATATAAGCGTAGTCTTGAAGAGTCATAAGAAGGGCATTTATAAGCTGTACTTAGAAAATCTAAGAGCTGTAACAAGGGCGCCTGGAAGAGACACGCAGAGCCTTGAAGCTCAATAGAAAGGCCTCCATTAATAGCTGCACAATTAAATTATAATTAAAAAAAGATACCCGGTTATTGCGTGATTATTAAAAAAATATTAAATTTTCCCTCAAGTATAAGTATTTTAGGTGATTTATGTTAACATTTTTAAAAAAGTAAAAGTCTTTATCCAAAAACTATGAATGACATTAAAATCACAGTAAGAAATTTCGGGTTTTTTTACGGCAAGTCAAAGGTTCTTGAGAAAATAGACATGGACATTACGAAGAATGCCATAACTGCCATAATTGGCCCGAGCGGTTGCGGCAAATCCACACTTCTTCGCAGCTTTAATAAAATGAATGAGCTGATGGCAGCTGCTTCTGCGATGGAAGGCGAAGTCAGGATTGATGGCATAGACATTTATCAGGACAATATCGATGCTGTGGATTTAAGGCGAAGGATAGGCATGGTATTCCAGAGGCCAAATCCTTTTCCCAAGTCGATTTATGAAAATGTTGTTTATGGACCAAGGCTTCACCGGAAATACACAAAATCTGAGCTTGACAGTATTGTTGAGGACACCCTGAAAAAAGCTGCCCTTTGGGACGAAGTAAAAAACAAGCTCAATTCACCGGCGCTGGACCTGTCAGGCGGCCAGCAGCAGCGTCTTTGCATCGCGCGTGTTCTTGCTGTGGATTCAGAAGTGATACTTATGGATGAACCGGCTTCAGCGCTTGACCCTGTGTCCACCCAAAAAATTGAAGACCTTATGGATGTTCTTAAAGATAATTACACCATTATCATTGTCACTCACAATATGCAGCAGGCTGCAAGGGTCTCTGATAAAACAGCATTTCTTTTAATGGAGAAATCCGGAGAGCCGGCCACACTGATTGAGTATGACGATACAAATAAAATATTCACCAACCCCAAAGACAAGAGAACCGAGAATTATATAACCGGCAGGTTCGGATAATAGTTTTCAGCCGAAAAATGAAACCGGACCATTTAAAAATTAAAAGTAAGCTTGTCGAGTCTGGGTATTAATTTGGATATTAATTTTGACATCTCGGCGCTGTTGCAATATAATACCTCAACTATTTTTTTTATTATTTTCTGTAAAAATTATGCTTGTCCATGTTGTTAAGACATGCAGGTATTTAGAGGTGATGATTTTTAATGAAGGAATACAGGCTTACACAGGAAGGTCTTGACATGCTGCAGACAGAGCTGGATGACCTTGTAAAGAACAAGAGAAAAGAAGTTGCCGAAAGACTGAAAGAGTCGAAGGAATTTGGCGGGGATTTGACAGAAAATCCTGAATATGAGCATGCAAAAAATGACCAGGCTTTTGTTGAAGGCAGGATTGAACAGATAAACGATATAATGAAGAATTATACTATTGTTGAAAATGGGGACAAAGGCACGATTGATTTAGGGATCACAGTTGTATTAAAGGATCTTGATGAAAAAAAGGAGCGAAAATTCAAGATTGTAAGTTCAGTGGAATCGGACCCTGAAAAAAATAAAATTTCTGATGAGTCTCCAGTTGGAAGGGCGCTGCTTAATAAAAAAATTGGCGACACGGTGACCGTTAAAACACCTGCGGCTACAAAAACATATAAGGTCATTGATATACTATAATAGGGATTTTCAATAAAAATTCAGTTTTTTTTAAAAAACAAAAAATACTTTTTTAGAAATCACAATTCTATATAATTAATTTTATGGAAAATAAGGAAACAAACAACCGGCAGGATATAAACAGCGAAATGGATTATGACTATTATGCTGAAGCTGAAGAGACTTTAAGCGAGCCGCTCAAGTTAAAACTTGAAAAAATCAAACGCTTGTCTGAAAAAGGTGTCACGCTTTATGCTGAAAACTATAAGAAAAATACTTCAGTAAGCCAGCTAAAGGAAAAATACTCAAATCTGGCTCCCGGTGAAAAATCCGATGAAATATACAGGATAGCAGGAAGACTGATGATTTTCAGGGTTCACGGGAAAGCTGCGTTCTGCGATTTAAAGGATTCAGACGATAAGATTCAGCTCTACTTAAATATTAAAAATATCGGGGAGGAAAAATACAATTCATTCCTTGACCTTGATATCGGTGACTGGGTCGGCATAGAGGGCAATGTTTTTGTGACCCATAAAGGGGAACTTTCAATTAATGTGGCACAGTATTGCCTCCTTTCAAAGTCCATAAGAATAATGCCTGAGAAATGGCACGGGCTTAAGGATGTTGAGCTCAGGTACAGGCAGCGGTATCTTGATTTTATTGTAAACCCTGAAGTTAAAAAAGTTTTTCTTGTAAGAATAAAGGTTGTTGAAGCAATAAGGGAGTTTTTAAATTCACATGGTTTTCTGGAAGTGGAGACACCGATGCTCCAGTCAATTCCTGGAGGCGCAACAGCAAGGCCTTTTACCACACACCATAATGCGCTTGATATGCAGCTTTATTTAAGGATAGCGCCGGAACTGTATTTAAAAAGGCTCATAATAGGCGGTTTTGAAAAAGTTTATGAGATAAACAGGAATTTCAGGAATGAAGGTATTTCACATAAGCATAACCCTGAATTTACCATGGTCGAATTTTACCAGTCTTTTGCTGACTATAATGATATGATGGATTTAACGCAAGAAATGTTTAAGTTTATTGCACTAAAATCTCTTGGGAGTTTAAGTTTCACTTACAAGGAAAATGAGGTTAGCTTTGACGGCAGCTGGGAAAAGATATCCATGATAGATTCAATAGAAAAATACGGCGGCCTGAAAGTCAGTTTCGATATGAGTGTAGAGGACTTAAAAAAAATCGCAAAAGAGCACGGAATAGAAGTTGACCCACGCTTTAAAAAAGGCAAGATAATAAATGAGATCTTTGAAAAAACTGTAGAACAGCATTTGATACAGCCAACATTCATTAAGGATTATCCGATAGAAATATCACCGCTTGCAAGAAAACACCCAAAAAATCCAGAGCTTACAGAAAGATTTGAGCTGTTTATTGGCGGGGATGAAGTCGCAAATGCATTTTCAGAGCTTATCGACCCAAAAGACCAGATATCAAGGTTTAAGCAGCAGGCATCCAGCACAGATGAAGAGGAAAGGCAGACAGGGAAAATAGACTTTGATTTTATTAAAGCCCTGGAGTACGGAATGCCGCCCGCCGGAGGAGAAGGTATTGGTGTTGACAGGCTTGTCATGATTTTAACAGACAGCAAATCCATAAGGGATGTAATATTGTTTCCGTTGCTAAGGCTGGAAAAAGAATAGCAGGAAAAACGGCAACTACGGCAACTAAGTATTAGTCTTAGGCTGCACCATCATATGTCTGAGGAGCCATAACATGGCTTCATCATCATATTGACCATTTAGCTATAATATATTAATCTGTTAGTATCAATATTTAATTTTTTTTAAGGCGCTTGAAATTACATAAAATTTTTTTATATAACGGAGAAATAACATGATTTGCGAATTTTGCAGGGTCAATGAGGCAAATATACATTTGGTAAAAATAATAAACGGCCATTCTGAAAAGATAAACCTTTGTGTGGACTGCCTTAAAGATTTTGCTGTCTTTCCTACAGAGGAAATATTTAATGACATGACCAAACTTCTTACAAAAGTTTTTGAAGTCGATATAAAAATTATTGACAAAAGCAGCCCGGACAAGCTGTTTGACAAGATGGCAAAAGCTGATGATAAGAAATGTTCCTTCTGCGGAATAGATTTGGCTGCCATAAAATCAATAGGCAGGGTCGGGTGCGCAAACTGCTATAAGGATTTCAAGGACTCATTAATTCCTATTATTAAAGCAATACATGAAAGCGGAGAGCATAAGGGAAAGATACCGCCAATGTCCAG
>PMCC01000087.1 GCA_003155275.1 Actinomycetota bacterium
GCATACATATTTGAAGGAGGCAATCCAGTGATATCATAAAGCCTGCTGATGCCGATTTTTTTATTTATAAGTGCATTTTCTTTTAAACCCCTGCTGTCAAGGGAACATACCATGTTATAAAGAGCTTTTCCGTTTTTATCAATAGGCAATGCCTCATCACCGGGNNGGGAATTTACATTTCTTATAACATCCTTGACAGACTCAAGAACCTCATCAGGGTTATATTCCACAGAACCGTCACCCGGAATAATGAGGCTGTACTCCTTATATGAAGACGCAATCTCATCTCCGCCAATATTGAAAACAATTGCTTTGCAGCCGGTAGTTCCAATATCTATACCAAGCAGGCTCATGCGATTCTCCTGATTATAAAGTTTTTATTTTTGTCTTATAAACCGTGCCATGTCAGTGAATTGTCTTATTTAATAAGTACCAGAAACCGTATCAGGGCGAAAAAGATTTAAATAATTTTTATTTAAGCGGACCGGCAAATTAAAAAGGACGCTATTAAAAATGACTTGCCTTGTCAATATAATAATTTTTCCAATCCTTAATCTCTTTATCACTATCGGTCCTGAAGACTTTAATTCCAACGGAATGACAGGCATATGTGATTTCACGGGTAAAGTCACCAGGTATTCCTATAAGGTGATTTGCGCCCAAGGCATCAACAAGCAAATCCCTGTCAACATTGAACTTTAAAGCGCTCAGGGGCCAGTTCCTGTAAAAACTTGTTTTACTCCTTATCTTGCCTGTGATTTCCATTGTCTGCATCATTCCAAGCAAAACCACATATTCATCTTTGATTTTTAACAGCCTGACCATGGAAAGCATGTTATCTTTTTGTGTATCGTAGCCGACTGCGCCGCCTCTTCCTTCAAAATTCTGGGCAATTGTAAGTTTTGGTAAAACATCCTTCACTCTTCTTGATAAACATGAATAATAAATGGAGGACCCTCCGCAATTACCCATGACAAGATAGCCGTCGCCCATAAACAGGATATCACCGAAGAGTGCCGGAGTTCCACCTGAAATATACTTAAGCAAGCTGGAACATATCAACGCTTTTATGTCACCTTCACATACACATGGCATCATTTCTTTTGCGCCCTCTGCATCTTCAAAATATGGCAGGAAAGACGGCATAAAACAGGCATCAGCGCCAAAAATATCTGAAAGTTCTACAAAACATTTGACTGATACTCCGGCAACATCATCAAANNCCTGCTTTGCGGGATTTTTTCACTGTTCCTTATAAGCATATACTGATCCTCATTTATTATATCGCCGACCAGGAAGGATTTAAGCTTTGAATAGTCATCCTGGAGATATTCCATTTTCAATGCATATGAGCCGCCCCACAAAATCAGTGAACCTTTTTTTAGCTTTTCAATAGCAGCCACACCCTTTGCCCACCTTACAACTTCCTCTTTATTAATATAAACCCTTTTATGTGTTATTAAATGTGGGTTGGCAGCATTCTGCCACAAAGATGCGCCGGCCGCAGAAATTAGCGTAACGCCCGCCCATGCGGGATTGCCGTCAGAATATAGCAATACCGGTTTATTAAACTCCCTTGCCAAAGCTAATATAAGCATTGGCTCACACCAGTGCCAGCACCCAATTACCAGCGCCTCTACATCTTCATTAGCCATTACTTTAATACATTCCCTGGCATGACCTGTGCTATGTATGGAAACCCAGTCAGGATTCGGCCTTTCTATTTTTTGTGAAACATCCACAGTTTCTATATTATTATTACTCAGGTAAGCAATCAGTTCCCTGTGAGCGCCATTTATATACTCTTCCCGTTCCCGGACCAGGCCCTGTTCCCTTGGCGCATCTGTTACCGAAATCACTCCTATTTTTGGAGTTGAAGATATATTGTTTTTCATAATAATCCCTGTTTCTATAATTTATAAATATGGATCAATATTAGTTAAGCAAATTTAAATTTATTAAAATATAAGCCCGCCTCACTATGGTAATCTTCAACACAATAGCCTGTTTATATTATATTCAGGCCAATTTACTGCCAAGACTAATGCCTTAAATTAGACAGATATCCATTTTTATTAATTCTGTAATAAGGCTTTTTATTTTTTAAAAGAACCTTCAAAACCTGCAATCACTTCTGCTATCTTTTCCTGCTTATGACTGCTTAAGGCTGTAGCTTTGTGGCTGGCGATTATATCATTTGCCATATCCCTGGCATTATCCATAATTGACGGTTTTCCTTTTATTACCCAGTTTGGAAATATATCCCTGTTAGATACGTCATAATCCATATATTCTTCTGATTTTAAATATTTAAAAGTGTGGTCTTCCATCATAAAATCTTTATGCTGCCCAACATTTTTAATAGCCGCAAGCCCTATTGTGTCGATGTTGACATTGACACCACCAATATATTTCCTGACAAATTTTGCCATCTCATTATCCACCACCAATTGCTCATAACTGACTGACATACCGGTTCCTATCATGCCTGCGTTGATAACCACATCAATGCCTGACTGGAAAGTTGAAATAATATTAAAAATCCTCTCGAAACCGTTCTGTTCATCATAGATGTTTGAATCACTGTCAAAAGCTATGCAGTGTGAAGGAATTTTGTAATAAGCAGCCAGCTGTGCGCCTGCAACAGTGCATATATTCCTTTCTGCTGTGGCAATCAGGACCGCACTTTTTTTCATTTCAAAAGTGGTCCAGCCGGCTCCATAAATAACAGGGCAACCCGGACTTATGAGCTGGGAAAATATTATACCGGCAAGATTTTCAATATTATTCATCGTTATAAGGCCTGCAACAGTTATGGGGGATGTCACTCCTGCATATGGCTGTGGCAGTATCAGCAGTGGAAATTTTTCTAAAGCAATAGCAGCAAGGGCCTCAGCGGTTCCACCTGACCAGGTAAGAGGGCTTATAGGGGATATCTGGCATATTCCTGCGGGTTTTTCATGCAAATTGCTGCTGCCACCGGCGATTTTCATTATTTCAAGGAGGGCATATGTTTCATTTGCATTTTCAGGCGAAAAAAATATGGGTTTTAATGTGTTGTTTAAAACAGCATCGACTGCATGAAGTATAGATGCCTTGGGAAAGACATCCTGGGGCATGGCTTCCACTCCTGCAATTTCTATATTGTCCAGGTAATCAGACAGCAGCGCAAAATTACCCACTTCTTTTTTTGTAACAGGGCGCCTTATATCGTTTTTTTCATCATAATAATAAATCGCATTATGCCCGCTTGCTGCGAAAGTTTTTTCACCTTTCCCAAGCTCCAGGAAATAATCTTTTCCCCTGCCATATATTTTTATTTCTTTTGGAACATTTTCAAGGCACCCATCTATGATTTTATCGCTGAATTTTACTATCTTTTTATCCATATCCACGTTTAAGCCTTTTTGAGATAAAAGTTTTAAAACATTGTCACTCAAAACCAATATACCGGTATCCTTTAATACTTCCCTGCTGGCATCGTCAATCATCTGGATTTCCTTTAAAGATAATACCTCGGCCCTGTTTAATTTCATTCTTTTCTCCCGCGAATCAATTGTTTTTTAATTTTATTAATTATTAATTATTGAATTACTTACTTAAGTTTTATGCAATTTCACAGATTTTTATTATCAAAGATTTTTAATGATCACAGGTTTCTGTTTTTTAATTCCTTCAAGACATTTTCAGTTATGGTCCTGACAAGTGCGGCCATATCAGAGTTTTCTCCATAGCTGTGGAGATTATTTCCCATACTGCTTGAACCCCATCCGGGATTTTCACGATAAAATTTAACCAATTCTTTCCCTTTCCCTGTTGAGCCCGCCTGTTTTAATTTTGCTATTATTTCATCTTTCATTTTGTCCCGCGCAGGTATCAGTATATCGCTTGGGTAGACGAATTCTTTTCCTTTTTCTTTCCTGATCTCATCTATTTTTTCAAAAAAANNCATATCTTATATCAGCAGCCCAGGCAGTAAAACTGATACCGTCTGATATGCACTCTCTAATGACTTTTTCTGAAAGCCCGGAACATCCGTGCAGAGACAAGTGAATATTGACTTTACTGTTTATCTTTTTAAGCAATCCAAAATCTATTTCAGGCGCAGAATGGTAAAAGCCCGACTTTACGCCAATTGAAACAGCAAGACAATCCAAGCCTGTTTTCTCTACAAAATCTCTAGCCTGCTCGGGGTCTGTCAACCCGGCCTTATCATCGTCAGAAGCTTCTTCCCTGCCGGACTTGATTATGCCCAATTCCCCTTCCACAAAAACTCCATATCTACGAGCATATTGGACAACCTCCCTTGTAATCCTTATATTCTCTTCGTAGGAATACCTGGAAGCATCAACCATTAATCCACTGTAGCCTTTATTTATAATTGCCCTGCAGTTTTCCGCACTTTCTACATGGTCAGAGAACATGGCTGCAGGCATATCTGATTCGCTTCCCATTTTTTTTATAAGATATTCCAGGCAGGAAAGACATGTACTTTTCAGCTCCGGCTCGTAAATATCATAGACAATAGGTGAATCAGCAAGCTCTGAGGCCTGGGCGAGCGCTTCAATGCTTTCCAGGTTGGTAACAGCAAACCTGGAAATTGAATAATTATTCTGCCTGGCATGATCCATCATAAATTTTAGTGGTATAAACATAAATCCCTTTCTTAGATTTGAATGATTTTTAAACCCATTATACTTCCGAGGTCGAGAAGTTCATTTACTATATCAGCATGAATTACTGCAAAGTGCTGGGTGCTTCCGGATTTTATCACTTTGTCCAAAAACTCCAGAACCGGGACATCTGTTTTTATGCAGAAATGAGGAAATGCCGGCAATCTTTTATGCCCGCCAAGAGAATTGCCACGGCTTACAATCATCTGGATTTCTTCACCAACATCCAGCAGGTTTACCATGGTGACCCTGCCGGGAGCGCCTATCATTTCAAGAGTTGCGGAACCTGCATATTCAAAAGCGCTGTCCATATATTCTACATCTGGGACAATGTT
The DNA here is from genome assembly GCA_003155275.1 of Actinomycetota bacterium. GTDB lineage: Bacteria > Actinomycetota > Humimicrobiia > Humimicrobiales > Humimicrobiaceae > Fen731. The sequence goes on from PMCC01000087.1 coordinate 5,009, forward strand.
TACGTCACCGTAAGAGGCCGCAAGCATCGGGTTATTCGGTCCCGGGTGCCCGGCATTTACTGTACCTTCGTTAGGATTAAAATTAAGTATCTCGGTAAATCCAGCCGGTTTTCCGGTAAAAAGATGCATAATATACATCGCCATCGTACATGCCACGTCTCCTTCAAACCCTATAATGGCGCCTTTACTGTTGTAGATTTCAGGATAAAGGCAGGGACGCAAGCCCACATTTTTGTGAAGCTCATCACATACGTCATTTAACGCCAGAGCGCTAAGGCCATACCTGAAGTACATATTAGAAAGCGCAAGTGATACTCTGCATGCCTGTAAAAAATCCCTTTCTTTAACATTGCCAGCCAGTTTAAAGCTTTTTATATTATATTGCATAAACTCACGGGCCTCTTTCTCTTTAATTTTGGCGGTCTCTTCTTTTAATTCAGCCAGTGTTAATATCTGCAGCAGCATACCGGTTTTTTTAAGCATCATGTATTCATCCATGCATGTCGATTTCATCTGGTCATTCCTGAATGGCAGCAGACCCATTATGGAATCCTTTAAGGTATTTTTCATCATTGCTGCTTTTGCAAAAGACACTATAGAGGATATAATGCTCGAATCACCTGCCTCGCCTATTACAAGTTTGAATTTTTTACCAAACCTCCTCAAACTGCCGGAGCCCTGAAGTGCGCCTACGATACCTGAATTGTGATACAACTCAAGTGCACTGTATTGTCCGGTCGTATAAAAACCACTCATATACTCCCAATAAAGTATCGGCACCTCTCCAATATTTTTAAGAATCTCAATCCATGCCAGGTCTTCTGCCCAGGTAAGATATACAACTATTACAAGGTCGACTTTTTCCTGCCTGAAGAGTTCCATTGCTTTCCTTGCAGACTCAATATCAAAGATTATTCCCGGATTTACCAGGCTTACCTTTCCTGAAAGTGAGCGCTCAATCTTGTTTATCTCCTGTTTTAAAAGTGAGCCAAGGTCACCAACGCTTCCGCCTTCTGCACCAATACCAAGGTCAATAAACCATTTGGCTTCAAATAAAAGCAGCCCGGCTTTTGGAATTTTATTGCTTAATGTCATTTACAGCTCCATCTAATGTCTTTTAAAAATTTTTTTAATCTATACTTTTATCCGACACATACCACAGGAATACAACACAATAACTTAAGATATTTTAAATAATTTAAAGCCACTTTTTCGTGAAAATGCTTATATTAAGCTCTTCATTATGGTCGGGACTGTTTGAATTTATTATTTAACCTCAATACCACCCATATTTAATCTCGCTGTCCCACATCTTTACAACCCTTTCCGGGTCGCAGGCCGGATGTATTTCGCTTGAACTTATAATATATCCTCCACCTTTTTTACCGCCTTCAAGTGCTGTTTTTACTGCTGCATCGATCTCATCCAGACCCCAACTGCTAAGCATCTGGGAATTATCAAGTCCGCCTATCATCATAAGACCGGGAAATTTATCCTTTATTTCTTTTGTGCTCATTGAAGCCATAGGCTCTACAGGATGTATCCCGTCTACTCCTGCGCCTATCAACTCCGGAATAATTGCCCTAATATCTCCCTCGGAATGATAAAAGACCTTTATATTATGTTTGTGCCATGCATCAACATTTTGTCTTACAAATGGTATTAATTCTTTTTTTAAAAAATCCGGAGAAAAAATAAGGCCCTTGTTCCAGGCAATATCACAGTATGACAAAACTATTGGGGAAAGATTGTAATCTGCAATATCATTGATTCTTTTTTCTTCAAAATCTGCAATCGCCTGGAGCCATTTATGTATAAGTTCAGGATATTCCAGATATGCATAGGCAAAGAGTTCCCATCCGGCCCTGTTATACGCTACATCCAGGCCAACGGGGCTCTGTGCAATAAACAGAACAACATCCCCGAGTTTTTCCTGGAGTTTTTTAAACCTCTCTTTCGGATGTTCAAAACTTCCACCTTCACCAGCAGATGTGCCCCAAAGGTTTACCCAGCCTGCATAGTTGAATTCATCGCCAGGGTTATAAACCTGCAAATCATCGATATTCCTTAAGATATGCTCTTTAAGCCCTTTGGTGTCAGAGAAAGGTTTTTCAACCATCCAGCTGGTCCACCATTCATCCTTATATACAAAACCATCTTTTTCTTTCCTGATTCCTTCTTTTATTACCGACGGCACAGTTTCGCAGCAATC
>PMCC01000027.1 GCA_003155275.1 Actinomycetota bacterium
CCATTTTATAATTCCTTTCTTTAAAATTGGCTTAAATTATTTAATTACTGCTCAACTAATTATTGTTTTAAACCGCTATACTTCCCTTTACTTTTCTTAAAAGTTCATTTGCAATACTTTCAGGTACGGGCTCATGCTTCTTAAACTGCATGGTAAATGTTGCCCTTCCCTGTGTTTTTGACCGCAAATCCGTTGCGTAACCAAACATCATAACAAGAGGAACATCAGCTTTTACTATCCTCAGGTTATTCCTGAGCATCACTGACATTATCTTGCCTCTTTTTGAATTAAGATCACCGATTACTTCGCCCATATATTCATCAGGCACAACCACTTCAATGTCCATAATGGGTTCAAGCAGTATAGGCGCCCCTTTGGTATTTGCTTCCCTGAAAGCCCTTCCGCCTGCAATCCTGAATGCCAAGTCAGAAGAATCCACTTCATGGTAAGAGCCATCAAGCAGTACCGCTTTCACATCTACGACCGGATAACCTGCGAGCTCGCCGCTCTGCATTGCATCGATAATGCCCATTTCAATGGGTTTTATATATTCTTTTGGTATAGTGCCGCCCTTGGTCTTATCCAGGAACTCAAACCCTTTGCCGTACTCATTGGGATAAAAATGCAAAACAGCATGGCCGTACTGTCCCCTGCCGCCGCTTTGCCTGATGTATTTTCCCTCGACCTCCACGTCACGGGTAATGGTTTCCCTGTACGCGACCTGCGGCTTGCCGACGCTTGCGTCGACCTTGAATTCCCTGAGCATCCTGTCAACAATAATCTCAAGGTGCAGTTCCCCCATTCCGGAAATAATCGTCTGCCCGGAGTCACTGTCTATGTTTATTTTAAACGTAGGATCTTCTTCAGCAATTTTATTTAATGCGACACCCAGCTTTTCCTGGTCAGATTTTGTCTTGGGTTCAATGGCAATCGAGATAACAGGATCTGGAAAAACAATTGATTCGTACTTTATGGGTTTTGAAGGAGCGCAAAGGGTATCGCCGGTTTTGACATTCTTTAAACCTACAACACCTACAATATCACCGCAAAATGCTTCATCTATTTCAACCCTGCTGTTAGCATGCAGCTCAATTATTTTTGAAACCCTATCCTTGTTGTCTGTTGTCGTATTAAGTACCTGTGTCCCCACTTTCAAGCTTCCTGAATAAATCCTGACATAGTTTAATTTTCCGACGAAAGGATCTGTCATGACCTTAAACAGTAGTCCGGAAAAGCTTTCGTCATCCCTTGCTTTTCTTGTCTCTTCCTCACCGCTGTCCGGATTTATGCCTTTCGGGTCAGATATATCCACAGGGGAAGGCAGGAAATTTACTACTGCATCGAGCAAATGCTGGATTCCCTTATTTTTAAATGATGCCCCGCAAAGAACCGGAACAGCATTTACTTCAAGGGTAATTTTTCTCAAAGCGCTTATTATTTCGCTTTCTGAAATATCTATATTCTCTATATATTTATGCAGAATGTCATCATTGTAATTGGCGATATTCTCAATAAGCTCCTGCCTGTATTTGTTTGCAATATCCGCCATATCTGCAGGGATTTCTTCAACTGAATATTTAATACCCATAACATCCTTATAGAGAATGGCTTTCATTGTGACCAAGTCTATTATTCCTGTAAACTTGTCTTCCTTGCCGATAGGAATCTGAACAGGTATTGGGTTAACATTGAATTTGCTTTTCATCATTTCCACTACATAAAAGAAGTCTGCACCGCTCCTGTCCATCTTATTGACAAATGCAATTCTTGGGATATTGTACTTGGTTGCCTGCCTCCAGACTGTTTCAGACTGAGGCTCAACTCCGCCTACAGCACAGAAGAGCGCTACAAGCCCGTCAAGAATTCGCAGTGACCTTTCAACTTCAACCGTAAAATCAACATGTCCCGGGGTGTCGATAATATTTATCCTATTTTCGCCCCAGTAACATGAAGTAGCTGCGGAAGTAATCGTAATCCCTCTTTCCTGCTCCTGCACCATCCAATCCATAACGGCAGCGCCATCGTCAACTTCGCCGATCTTGTATGTTTTACCTGAATAATACAATATACGTTCAGTTGTCGTGGTTTTACCGGCATCTATATGAGCCGCTATTCCTATGTTTCTTATCTTTTCTATCGGTACCGTTCTTGCCATTTTCCTTTAACTTCTGCCTTCTGACTTTATGCGCATCTCCCTATTTACTTTTTAGCTTCTGCTTGCTTATCCAAAGCAATTGCAGGTTTGTCTGCTTATTTTTTAACCTTTAAATTGTTCCATTTAAATTTAAGCTTTTGCTTTAAGACTGTTTTCTTTTCGCCCTCTGTCTGCCTTAGTGTTATGCCTTAAATTCCAATACTGCGTTAAAAACGCAGAATTGAAGGCATAGCTATTCATTTAATAAAAATTTTTATAAATATTGTTTTATAACTGCAATAATAAAAATAGCTTTTAGGGGCTTTTTTCTGCAGTTATTACCATCTGTAATGGGAGAAAGCCTTATTGGCTTCTGCCATTTTGTGTAAATCTTCCCTCTTTTTTACACTGTTGCCGGTATTGCTTGCGCCGTCTAAAATTTCTCCTGCAAGCCTCTCAGCCATTGTTTTTTCTCTTCTTTTTCTTGCAAACCCTATTATCCATCTGAGAGCGAGGGTATTGGCTCTGGCTGGGGTAACCTCAATTGGAACCTGGTAGTTTGCGCCGCCGACTCTTCTTGATTTTACTTCAAGATAAGGACGGACGTTATCCAGGCACTTTTCAAGGATGTCAATAGGATTTTCCTTGGTTTTGTCACCAAGTATTTTTAAACTTCCATACATAATTCCTTCGGCAACACTTTTCTTGCCTTTCCAAAGAATTTTATTTATAAGCCGTGTTACCACTACATTCTTATAAATCGGATCCGGAATAACTTTTCGCTTTGTTGGATTGCCTCTTCTTGCCATTAAAATAATCTCCTTAGCAACTTAAAATCTAAATTACCTATTTTGGTCTTTTCGCGCCATATCTTGACCTTGAATTTCTTCTGCCTTCGACTCCGCCTGTATCCAGCACGCCTCTAACAATTTTGTACCTTACGCCCGGCAAGTCCTTCACTCTGCCGCCCCTGATTACAACAATCGAGTGTTCCTGCAGATTATGGCCCACCCCAGGAATATAAGCTGTTACTTCAAGACTGTTTGACAACCTTACCCTTGCGACTTTTCTCAGCGCCGAGTTAGGTTTTTTTGGCGTGGTTGTGTAAACCCTGACGCAAACTCCCCTTTTCATCGGATTGCTCTGCAATGCAGGAGTCTTCTTCTTTTTAGCTATCTTTTGTCGTCCTTTTCTTACTAACTGGTTTATCGTAGGCATAAATGACCTTACCTTTTTCTGTCCTTTTCCTTAAATTACCAAAAACTAAAAAACCAAAAAACTAAAATTTTAAAAATTAAAGAATTAAAATATTTTAAGGTTTTAGCTGAGCTTAAAAACTTCTATCTTTCCAGACACGAACAAGAAGATTACCATTATCAAAATAAAAAGTCAAATAAAATAACCATAAAATTTAAAAAATTTATCAAGTTTTTTTCTATATGTTCAGCTCCATATCCAAATCAAGCTTTTCATCGTCCCCGGTCTCATGGAACAGCTCAACTTCTTCCTGCGGCTCTTCTTTGTATCCTGCATATATCAGGTCGACATCCCTGTATCTTATCAGCCCGGTACCGGCAGGTATTGCCTTGCCTATTATTACATTCTCTTTTAATCCTACGAGGTAGTCTATCTTGTTTTCAAGTGCGGCATCTGTCAGTACTTTTGTTGTTTCCTGGAATGATGCAGCCGCAAGGAAACTGTCAGTGGCAAGAGATGCCTTTGTAATACCCATAAGGTTTGTTTTTGCAGTTGCAGGCTCTTTTAAGTTTGCAATAAGCTTTTTATTTTCTTTTTCAAAGATAAGCCTGTCGACAAGAGCGCCCGGCAGGAACTGGCTGTCGCCCTGGTCAATTACCGTCACCCTTTTGAGCATCTGGCGAACTATTATCTCTATGTGCTTGTCATTTATATCCACACCCTGGCTTTTATACACATCCTGGATTTCCTTCACAAGGTATTGCTCACAGGCTTTAATGCCGTTTATCTTTAATATATCATGAGGATTTCTTATCCCCTCTGTTAACTGGTCTCCCGTATTGACGGGATCTCCATCATTTACCCTTATCTTTGTCCTTGTTGGCACCTGGTATGTCTTATCCAAGCTATCTTCACTATTCTTTATCGTTATCATCCTGAATTTAGGATCAACATCTTCAATTGATGCAATACCGCTTGTCTCTGATATGAATGCATGCTCTTTTGGCCTTCTTGCCTCAAAAAGCTCCACTACCCTTGGAAGACCGGATGTTATGTCAATGCCCTCAAAAGTCTTCTCATGCTTGTGAACATGAAGTTTTCTTTTTGCGGTAAGCACTATCTTTGCAAATACATGGCCTTCTTCAACCGCGGTGCTTTTATTTAACTGCAGCACCTCACCCTTTGGTATTATTACGTCTACAACGTTGCCGTTTTCCATGCTGACCTGGAAAGTGAGCCTTCCGACTACATGTTCTATGCTTATCTCCCTGGATTCATCGCTTTTCTCGTCGGTAAAGTCCTCTTTTTTAAGGTGTAGCTGCTCTAAAAGCTCTTCACGCAGTACCAGCCTTCCTGTAACAGGGGATTTGACATTCCTTATGATAACCGTTGAAGCAACACCTCCTGTATGGAAAGTACGCATGGTCAGCTGTGTGCCCGGCTCCCCGATTGACTGCGCCGCAATAATACCGACTGCCTCGCCTATGGCTATTAACTTTCCGGATGCGAGGTCCCTTCCGTAACACTGCTGGCAAACCCCGAATTCTGATTCGCAGGTAAGGCCTGAACGCACTTTTACATATTCAATATTTGCATGGATCAGGGCCTCGCGGTCTTTTTCCTTAATCTCTTCCCCTGCTTTTAAAATAATTTTCTTTGTCTTTGTGTTTATGACATCAACCAGGTTTGTCCTTCCAATAAGGTTCTGGTTTGGCTCTCCTTCAAGGGTTAGTACATAAAGGGATACCCCTTCTTCTGTTCCGCAGTCATTTATTCTTACTATTGTTTCCTGAGCCACATCTACAAGCCTTCTTGTTAAGTATCCTGAGTCAGCGGTCCTTAATGCCGTGTCTGCAAGACCCTGCCTTGCGCCGTGGGTTGATATGAAGTATTCAAGCACTGTTGCGCCTTCACGGAAGTTTGACTTTATCGGCCTGTCAAGTATATCGCCTCGGGCATTTGCCACAAGGCCACGCATGCCTGCAAGCTGCCTCAGCTGCTTGATATTTCCACGGGCGCCGGATGTTGCCATCATATATACAGAGTTATGCTTGTCAAAATTTTTCTCCATGGCATCAGCGACATCTTCAGTGGCCTGTGACCAGGTCGTAATAACTATCTGGTGCCTTTCACCGTCTGAAAGAAGGCCTTCGTTATAATGGCTCTCTGCCTTTTCAATCTTTCTTTCTGCTGCTTCCAGTATTTCCTTCTTTTTTTCAGGAACGACTATATCTTCTATTGCCACGGTTATTCCTGAGCGAGTGGCATATTTAAAGCCTATTTCCTTAATATTATCCAGGATTATTGTTACAACTGATGCAGGATATTTGTTAATGCAGTCAGAGATAATAGAAACAAGGGATTTCTTGTTTATCTCCCTGTTTACGAATTCATAATCCTCAGGAAGAGCCTGGTTTAATATTATCCTTCCAATTGTTGTATCATATGCTTTTGATTTGCCTGCCTTCTTGATGATTGCCTTTATAGGGCTGTGCAGGGTTATAAAACCATAATCATAATCAATTAAGGCTTCCTCAATGTTATTATAAAAATAACCATCCAACTTTTTATATTTTGGTTTTGCCCCTTTAGCGACACGGTCCGAAGTAAGATAATAGAGCCCTAAAACCATATCCTGCGATGGAATAGAAACCGGCAATCCGCTTGCAGGGGAAAGTATGTTGTTTGATGCAAGCATAAGTACCAGCGCTTCAGATTTTGCCTCATTTGAGAGCGGGACATGCACTGCCATCTGGTCACCGTCAAAGTCTGCATTAAACGGAGGGCAGACAAGCGGATGTATCTGTATGGCCTTGCCTTCAACAAGGATTGGCAGAAATGCCTGAATGCCAAGCCTGTGAAGCGTAGGCGCCCTGTTTAAAAGCACAGGGTGATTTTTAATTACCTGTTCAAGCACGTCCCATACTTCATCACTGCCTCTGTCAACCATTGTCTTTGCGCTTTTTATATTCTGGACATAGCCTTTTTCCACAAGTTCTTTCATTACAAAAGGCTTGAAAAGCTCCAGCGCCATTGCCTTTGGGAGNNGATAAGGATTTCAGCGGCCTGTTGCCGGCGCCTAATACAGCGCGGCCTCGCCTTCCGTTATCAAACAGGCTGTCCACAGCTTCCTGCAGCATTCTTTTTTCATTATTTATAATAATTTCAGGAGCAGTAAGCTCAAGAAGCTTTTTGAGCCTATTGTTGCGGTTTATTACTCTTCTATAGAGGTCGTTTAAGTCAGAGGTTGCAAACCTTCCGCCGTCAAGCTGCACCATGGGACGCAAATCAGGAGGTATCACTGGAAGTATTTCAACTATCATGTGCTCAGGCTTGTTTGTGGAATCCTTAAAGACTGACAATATTTTAAGCCTTTTTATTGCCCTGATTCTTTTCTGGCCCTTCGAGTCTTTTATTGTGGCCTTGAGCTCTTCCACATCCTTGTTTACATCAATACTTTTTAAAAGTTCTTTTACAGCTTCAGCTCCCATGCCCCCCTCAAAATAATCCTTATATATTTCTTTCATCTTCTTAAAGAGCGGTTCGTCCAATACAAGCATCTTCTCTTCAAGGTTCATAAAGAAGGTCTGGGCCCTTTTTATAAGCTCAAGTTCTTCAGCAAAGATCTCATTTTCTTCAATTAAAAGTTTGCCTGCTTCTTTTATTATCTTTGCAACTTTTGCTTCGATATCTTTTTCAGATACTATTTCCTCATCCTCTATTTCTTCAACACTTCTTAACTCATCGCCGTCTTTGTACTTATTTAGAAGATCGATTTTGTTTTCTTCGATATCAATGAGCCTCAATTCATGAAGCTCTTTTGCTTTTTCTACGGCCTCTTCAGGAAGCTGGCTTATCCTTTCTTTGTCTGACTGCCTTGCCTGGGTGTTTACTTTTGTGACGATATAGGAATCAAAATACAAGACTTTCTCCAGATCTCTTGGGCTTATATCAAGCACATAGCCCATTCTTGAAGGAACGCCTTTAAAAAACCAGATATGCGACACGGGGGCAGCAAGGCTGATATGGCCCATTCTTTCTCTTCTCACATTGGAACGTGTTACTTCAACGCCGCATCTCTCGCAGATTATCCCTTTGAACCTTACCCTTTTATATTTTCCGCAATAACACTCCCAGTCTTTTGTGGGCCCGAAGATCCTTTCACAGAAAAGTCCATCTTTTTCAGGCTTTAGTGTCCTGTAATTTATAGTCTCAGGTTTTTTGACTTCACCGTTTGACCATGATTTTATCTTTTCGGGTGAAGCAAGGCCTACTCTTATTGCATCGAAATTATTTACATCTATATTAATAACCATTTATTAAACCTCCAATATATATAAAAATTTTACCCTAAGTCTTCAGTTTCCGGTTTCTGTGGAGTTGCTTTATTCTCCGCATCTTTCACGCCTGTTTTCTTAGATTTTTTGCCGGGTTTCTTAACCTCGATTAATTCCAAACCCTCTTCAGGTCCTCCTGCAGGAGCAGCTTCAATATCCGGCTGGGGAATAATCGATTTTGAGGATTTTTTGCCGGATTTCTTAACCTCGATTAAATCCAGGCCTTCTTCATATCCTTCTGTGGATCCTTCTGCAAGCCCTTCCGCAAGTGCCACCTCATCATCAGTCTTCGGCATGGCAGATTTCCCTGATTTTTTAGCGATTTTCCTTGCCTCGATTAAATCCAAACTTTCTGCAAGCCCTTCCGCAAGAGCAGCTTCGATATCCGTTTCGGGAATAATTGGTTTTGATGATTTTTTGCCGGATTTCTTAATCTCGATTAAATCCAGGCCTCCCTCAAGAGCCACTTCGATATCCATGTCTGGAATAATTGTTTTTTCAGATTTTTTGCCAGCCTTTTTAGGTTCTGTAAAGCCCATTTCCTCTTCAAAGCTTGGTTCGTTGGCAAAAAAATCTTCCTCCTCTTCCTCTTCTGTTTCCGCCTGTTCTTCATCACCAAAATCAAGCGCTTCCGGCCCGATAAGGTCTATACCGAGTTCTTCAACTGTCTTCATAATTTCATCCTGCTCAGCATCCACTTTTACTTCCTTGCCTTCCTCTGAAAGGACTTCCACATCGAGTCCAAGGCTTTGCATTTCCTTGACGAGCACTTTAAATGATTCCGGGATTCCCGGTTTTTCAATATTTTCACCTTTAACTATTGATTCATAAGTCTTAACCCTGCCAACCACATCATCAGATTTTATTGTAAGCATTTCCTGGAGCAGATAAGAAGCTCCATAAGCTTCCAACGCCCAAACTTCCATTTCTCCGAACCTCTGGCCTCCGAATTGAGCCTTGCCTCCCAAAGGCTGCTGTGTGACAAGAGAATAAGGGCCTGTGGAACGGGCGTGTATTTTATCATCAACAAGATGTGAAAGTTTTAAAACATACGCATAGCCTACACAAATACTGTCTGAGATCATATCTCCTCCCAAACCATCATAAAGGGCGGTTTTTCCATTAACAGGCAGATTGGTTTTCTTTAAAAGTTCTTCAATATCGGCCTCTTTTGCTCCGTCAAAAATCGGGCTGGCAACATGCACCGAGCCGTTTGGATTCCTGACCACTCCTTCCTGATCCCATCCTTTGCTTGCGGCCCATCCGAGATGCGTTTCCAACACCTGNNACTGAGATAATACCTTTGTTTCCGTGCCTTCCGGCAAGCTTGTCGCCCACAGATATTTTTCTTTTCTTTGCTATAAACACCCTGACAAGCTCGTTTACGCCGGGTGGCAGGTCACTGCCTCCTTTTCTTGAAAACAGCTGGACGTCGATAACAATTCCTTCTTCGCCATGGGGAACTTTTAAGGAACTGTCTCTGACTTCTCTTGCTTTTTCCCCAAAGATTGCACGAAGAAGCTTTTCTTCCGCAGTAAGTTCTGTCTCTCCCTTTGGAGTGATCTTCCCGACAAGCACATCGCCCGGTTTGACATAAGCGCCTATCCTTATAATTCCTCTCTCATCAAGATTTTTCAGCATTTCATCACTTACGTTTGGAATATCCACGGTTATTTCTTCAGAACCCAGCTTTGTCTGCCTTGCTTCAATTTCCTGTTTGGAAATATGAATTGAGGAAAGGACATCTTCCTTGACAAGCCTTTCAGAAAGAATAATAGCATCTTCATAGTTGTAACCTTCCCATTGCATGAAAGCAACAAGCAGGTTCCTCCCAAGCGCAAGCTCTCCGACTTCTGTTGAAGGCCCGTCTGCAATAACATCGCCTTTCTTCAGCACCTGACCCTCATCCACCACAGGTCTCTGGTTTATGCATGTCCCCTGGTTTGACCTTTTAAATTTGTAGAAATTATATGTTTTAATATTGTTATTCTTATATTTTACTTCAACAAAATCTGCGCAGACTTTGGTGACGATTCCTTCATCCTCGGCAATAATAATATGGCCGCTGTCACGGGCAAGCTTTTTCTCCATCCCGGTTCCAACAAGAGGAGCTTCCGGATAAATAAGCGGAACTGCCTGCCTCTGCATATTTGAACCCATAAGCGCACGGTTTGCATCATCATGCTCAAGGAAAGGAATTAAAGAAGTTGCCGCCGAAAATATCTGTTTCGGGGAAACATCCATATAATCTATCAGGTTTGCATCAGCCATAATGACATCGCCGCCGGTGGTGCATAGAAGCTTTTTATCCAGGAAATAGCCGTTTTTATCGAGCCTGTCTGTAGCCTGGGCAATGATGGAATTTTCGTCTTTGTCAGCGGAAAGATATTCGATCTCATCAAGCACTTTGCCGTTTTTTACCTTCCTGTATGGCGTCTCAATAAACCCGTATTCATTAAGCTTTGCATATGTTGCCAACGAACCGATAAGCCCGATATTCGGACCTTCGGGTGTTTCAATAGGGCACATCCTGCCGTAATGTGAAGGATGCACGTCCCTGACCTCGAAACCGGCTCTTTCCCTGCTTAAGCCGCCGGGGCCAAGAGCAGAAAGCCTTCTTTTGTGAGTAATTTCCGCAAGCGGGTTGGTCTGGTCCAGGAACTGTGAAAGCTGGCCGCTGCCATAAAATTCTTTTACCGCTGCAACGAGGGGCCTTATATTAATAAGTGTCTTTGGTGTTATCTGCTCAGTATCCTGGGTGGTCATTCTCTCTTTGACAACCCTCTCCAACCTTGCAAGGCCGATCCTTACCTGGTTCTGGATAAGTTCCCCGATATTTTT
>PMCC01000080.1:0-1985 GCA_003155275.1 Actinomycetota bacterium
GCAAATATTGGAAGACCCGCTGCAGGAAAGACTGGTACCACCAGTGATTATAAGGATGCATGGTTTGGAGGTTACACCCCTGAGCTTGCCACCGTTGTCTGGATGGGAAATCTTGAGACAAGCAAACCGATGGATAAAATCGCCGGCAGGACCATAACCGGCGGATCTTTCCCGGCTGACATATGGCGGGAATTCATGAGCTCCGCATTAAAAGATGTGGCTGTTTCAGATTTTTCTTCAGGCTCAGGCGAACTTGTGGATGTGGAAGTCTGCAAGGAGTCAGGACTTCTGCCTACATTCTGGTGTCCAAAGGATAAGCTTGGCTTCATGATATTTGAAAAGGGGAAAGAACCAACGCAGGTCTGCAACATCCATAACAAGGTGCCTGTTCCTGAAGTCATCGGCCAGAATATAAGTGATGTGAGGCAAATGTTTACTGACCTTAATTTTGTTATAAATGAGATATATGAATTTAACGATACCTATAATGAAGGAATAGTTTTTAAGACGGACCCGGCTGCTGCGACCATACTTGAATCCCTTACAGGTGAACCTCTGAGCATTAATTTATATATCAGCCAGGGATTGCAGACATTTGACATGCCTGACTTGAAAGGACAGTCCAAGGAATATGCCTCCCAGACACTTGCCAATTTGGGCCTGTCAGCTCCAGGCTTTGTTTATGATTTCAATATTAAGCAACCGGCAGATAAAATATTTGCCCAGGAGCCTGCAGCTAATTCAAAAGTGACAAAGACAACACCCATAACAATTCACATCAGCAAGGGTGAAAACCCAGACGGCAGTGTTCCAGGTGTCATTGGGTTGACTGAAACTGACGCTTTAAGTATGCTGAAAAGCGCCGGATATAAAAATATCACATTAATCCGGGAGGAAAGCGATAAAGAAATAGGCAAAGTTTTTTCGCAAGTTCCTGAATCCGGAACAGCCTATGCAAAATCGGCTGAGGTCGTGATAAAAATCAGCAAAGGCATCAAAGTACCCGATGTTACGACAATGAAAAAAGCTGACGCCATAAGTATGCTTGAAGGCCTTGGGTTTACTGTAAACATACTTCCGGACGGAACCGCTTCCGGAAAAGTAAAGACACAACTGCCTGCAGGCGGGACATATTCAAATTATGGCTCAGCCATTACCATAGAGATGGACACTTCTGGCACGACTGAAACAACAGCAGTAACAACGACTGAAACAACAGCAGTAACAACGACTGAAACAACAGCTGAAACAACAGCTGAAACAACAGCTGAAACAACAGCTGAAACAACAGCAACCACCACATCATCGACAATAACGCCAGATACAACTTAACATAGATAAATGCGGAGAGAGCAGTTAAATAGAAATAAGTATAAAATTTATACCTATCTGAATTGAGTTATTAGTCTTAAAAAGGTTAAATCAATATCCGGTAAATTGAGCAATATCCACACAGGGGTTTAATCGATTATGCAGCGGGTTTATAATACTTCCCTGTCCAAGTGGCCTTTTGTGTAATCTGAAAAAAGACTATTTTCCCCGGCATTTTTAAGAAAATCTGCCAGCTCTTTAAAATTTTTTACTGAGAGCAGTTCAATCGCTTTTCTATAAGTCCGGATGATTTCCTGCGCCTGGCTGATTTCAAAAGTCCTCATGTCTATATAAAGATTGTTTATGCCGCAGGACAGCGCTTCCGGAAGGTCAAAAAGACAGCAGATTTTCCTGGAGTTCAAAAATAAAAGATTATCATTATAGTCTTTAGCAACCCTGAATTCATAACCTTTCTGGTCAATAAGATAATATTTTTCCGGCAATCCCGGTTTATTTGAGCCCTTCTCAAGGTATTCAAGCCTATACCTGGAACTCATCACAGGGTAATAGCCATAGCTGTACAAATTAAATTCAACATCTGAAATACCGGAATATAAGGATAAGCCTGTAAGAGTCTTGATTTCATTAAAACCAAGCTCAGGTGAGAGCCCTAT
>PMCC01000080.1:1991-5613 GCA_003155275.1 Actinomycetota bacterium
CTGCTAACAATCTCAGCCAAAGACTTTAAAATACCCGGGTTTGAAATGGAAAAATTCCTTATCCCGTGTGAGTAAAGAATTTTCAGGCTGCTTTCCAGTTGAGCAAATTCCCTGTCATAAACGATCTGGGGCAATTTAATTATCAGTTTTATGTTTTTATTTTTACAACTTATATTTAGCGATTTTATTAAATCAAGGTTTGGGCCTGCTTCTTTTATTGTCTGCCTGTAATTATTAATGACAATGCCCTGAACNNNNTTAAACGATCATTATTTTCAGTGCCGCCGTTTAGAAATTCATTGTATTCCCCGCCAAAATAATCATTTATTTTTTCATGGCTTAAGGGCCTAAATGCAGGTATGGAGTTAAAATCTGTTAAACCATGGTATGCTGCTGATATCTGTGAAGGCTCACTCTCATTGGCTGATGTTGCGGTTTCTGAAACTGGGGCAGGTTCCATTCCGGCTGTTGTCTGGTAAAGCCTATCTTTGCCTGCTCCAGTTGTCTGCGCAAGTCTGCTTTCATCAGATGCTATAGATGCTATTGAAGCTGTTTTTAAAACCCCGCTTTTAAACCCGTTAGCATAAAGGCTTTTTGCTTCCTTATCCAGGTTAAAATCAAAAAATTTAAAAACCCTGTCCCCAATATTGAGCCTTATTTTTTTACCGGGATCTATACTGAAGATATATTTACCGCCAGCCATTTCAAGAAGCTTAAAGTCATTGACTTTTATCTGCTCGTTGCCCTTATTTGTCCATATCTCTAAAACATCACCTTTTGCAACCGGCCAGCTGCTTTTTACCTGAAAGGCCTCTGCAGTTTCATTGAATGCTGCTTTCCTGGAATGGCTTCCGGGTCTAAACGGCTTAAAATTTTTCCCTGAATTTAAGTTTGCCAGACCGTACTTTTTATAACCTACCCATGTTATCCTGCCAAGTAAATTGCCGATACTGCCTGATTTTTTTAGAGATACTATATCTTTTGGGAACTCTTCCTTTAAGTATCCCGGCCCTGTTTCCCTCGAAAATATCTGCGTTGCCTTATATATGTCTTCCTTTGATACTGAATAACTCTCGGTGCCGCTGTAGTAAAGGTCAAGATATTTTCTGTATAATTTTGTGATTATGCCGACATATTCAGCCGTTTTCATCCTGCCTTCAATTTTTAGTGCAGAAACGCCTGCTTTTGCAAGCTCAGGAAGAATGTTTAAAGTGAAAAGATCGCTTTTGCTCAAAATATAGCTGTCTTTTAACAACAGGCCGGCAGTACTTTTAATACTTCCCGCTGTTTTAATGCTGTATTTCATCCTGCATGGTTGGGTGCATCTGCCCCTGTTGCCGCTTCTCAAACCCGTAAATGAGCTAAAATAACAGTTTCCGGAATAGCTGTAGCATTGTGAACCATGAGCAAAAACCTCTATTTCCATGCTTTCTCCAGCAGTTATTGCTGCTATTTCATCAAGAGTCATCTCTCTTGCAAGCACCGTCCGTGCAAAATTAAAATCATTTAAAAGCTGTATGGATCTTGTGTTATGGATGTTTAACTGGGTGCTTGCATGTATCCTTATCGAAGGAAAAAGATCATTCAATATTTTAAATAAACCCAGGTCCTGTATTATAATGCCGTCTCTACAAAACGCAAGGTAGTCGTTTAAAAAACCTGTCAGCTCAGGCAGTTCCGAATCTTTTATCAGGGTATTGACAGCAAGGTAGACTTTAACTCCATTGTCATGGGCGCATGCCACTGCCTTTTTTAACTGCGGCAAATCAAAGTTTTCAGCAAAAGCCCTGGCGCTGAATCTTCTATAGCCAAGATACACCCCGTCAGCACCGCCATTTATTGCTGCCGTCAGGCTGTCCCATCCTCCAGCAGGTGCAACAATTTCCATCTTTTTGTTTTGCTGCAAAATGTTTTTTGTTGCAGTTATATTTTTTGTTTCGTTCTTCATATTCTTTCCGCCTGCTACAATCCAATAAGCCAAATGCCATATATCCTTTGTTTATGATAAATTCTTTGCAGCAAAAAGCAAACCAAAATATATCCGGTGAATTATTGCGGTTTTAAGATAAAATAAAAAATTTGAAATTTTACAATATTTTTTCCTAAGAGCTTAAATGTATTCTGATACTATCAACTCAAAATCAGGGATCCTTTCAAAAAGGCTTTTAAGCCTGGCCTCATAATCGTCAATGACTTTTAAGCTTTCTTTTAGCTTACTGTCAACATTTTTTTGGGCAGTTCCGCCGACAGCAGTTTTGGCATTTATGCAACTTTCCATTTGTATGGCCCGGTAAAAATCATTATCAAAATATTTTGAATACTGTTTTAACTTTACGGTTTGCATCTCACCCAGGCTTAAGTTATTTTCAATGCAATGCCTTACTACCCTGCCTATAATATGGTGGGCATTCCTGAAGCTTTCCCCTTTCCTGACAAGGTAATCAGCAGCATCTGTGGCTTCAAGAAAACCGCTTTTAATGCTTTGCATTATAACTTTTTCATTAAACACAATATTTGCCAGCAGCCTGCTAAAAATATCTATGCATTCCTTTGTCTGGCTTTCTGCATTAAAAAGCAGCTTTTTATCTTCCTGCATGTCACTGTTGTAAGTTGAAGGAAGCCCCTTAAAAAGCGCCATAACAGAAAAAAGATTTCCAATGACAACAGCACTTTTGCCCCTGACAAGCTCAAGTATGTCTGGATTTTTCTTTTGCGGCATTATGCTGCTGCCAGTGCAAAAAGCATCATCGATTTCTATAAACGAAAATTCCTGTGTGTTAAATATTATAAGGTCCTCGCAAAACCTGCTTAAATTAATCATGAGCATGGAAAGGCCAAACAGGTATTCGATAATATATTCCCTGCCTCCAACTGTATCCATGCTGTTTGACGAAGTTTTGCCAAATTTAAGAACTTTTTTTATCAGTCCTGTATCGATTTTATATCCGCTGCCTGTGCATGCGGCGCTTCCTAGAGGCAGACAATCGCAAGCCTCAAAATTTTCAAATAACCTGCCCATACCCCTGGAAAACTTTTCAAAGAATGAAAGAAGATAATGTGAGACAAGCACCGGCTGGGCCTTCTGCATATGGGTGTATGCAGGCATCACAAGGCCCCTGTAAATATACGCTTTTTCTGAAATTATCTTAAGCAGCTTTATGGTCTTTAAAGCAGTATCAGCAATAGACTCTTTCATGTAAAGCAGCTCGTCTGTAACTATCTGGTCATTGCGGCTTCTGCCTGTATGAATTTTTGCTGCAGGTTCTCCTGCAATCTTTAAAAGCTCATATTCAACAAGGCTGTGTATGTCCTCATAAGCAGTGAAGTCGATTTCCCCTTTTTCAATAAGCGCTTTAACAGTTTTTAGTCCGCTAAGTATGATCCCAAGTTCGGCGCTTGTGATTATTCCAATACTTTTAAGCCCGACAGCATAAGCAGCCGAGCCTATTATATCCTGGGCATACAGTTTTTTATCAGTCAGGATTGAAGATGTAAATTTTTCTGCGGCGCTGTCAGGATCTTTTTCAATCATCCCTTTCCAAATCTTTTCTTTTTCCATTTGCCTGCCCCGGTTTAAATATAGTTTTTCTAAACTTTTCTTATTCTTTCCTTTTTACCGCAA
>PMCC01000080.1:5632-9832 GCA_003155275.1 Actinomycetota bacterium
CCAAGAAGCTCATATGGATAGCCCCAGATTTTTATGAAGCTTTCTGAATGCTTCGGGTCAAACAGGTCTCCCCTGTCATAGGTGGCAAGCTTTAAGTCATAGAGCGAATGTTCTGATTTTCTACCACATACTGCGAAATTCTTATACTCAAGTTTGACTTTTACTGTACCGCTGACATACTTCTGGCTTTTAATTACAAAAGTTTTCAGGCAATCCATAAGAGGGGTAAACCACAAACCGTAATAGACCATTTCAGCCATTTTTTCTTCAATGAGATATTTAAAGTGCAGCAGTTCCCTGTCAAGTACCAGGCTTTCAAGCTGCCTGTGCGCCTCAATTAATACTGTTGCGGCCGGCGCCTCATATATCTCTCTTGATTTTATGCCTATGAGCCTGTTTTCTATCATGTCTGTCCTGCCGATTCCGTAAGCGCCTGCTGTTTTGTTTAGCTGCCTTATAATTTCAGCGGTCTCCTGATTTTTNNCCTGCTCTTTGTTATTTTTGTCCATGTGTATATTTCCTCAGGGGGTTCGTTCCAGGGGTCTTCAAGCACACCGCATTCTATACTTTTCCCCCATAGGTTTTCATCTGTGCTGTATGGAGATTTTTTAGTCACATTTATGATGATGCCATGCTTTTTAGCATAGTCGATTTCTTCTTCTCTTGAAAGTTTCCATTCCCTTAGTGGGGCGATTATTTTTAAATTTGGGTTTAAGCTCCTGATGCCGACATCAAACCTGACCTGGTCATTGCCCTTGGCTGTGCACCCGTGAGCAATAGCTTTTGCGTTTGCTTTTGCAGCCTCCTCAACAAGCTTTTTGACTATCAGTGGCCGGGCAAGCGCCGTGGCAAGTACATAGCTTTTCTCATATTTTAAATTTGCCATAATTGCAGGAATAAGAAAGTCGTCAACGAATTCTGATTTTGCATCGACGATTACCGCATCAAATGCGCCGTTTATTTTTGCCCTGCTGTGCGCCTCTATTAAATCATCCGGCTGGCCGCAGTCAATAAGGACCGCAATGACCTCCATTTTATAGTTTTCTTTTATCCATCTTATTGCAACAGAGGTATCAAGGCCTCCAGAGTATGCAAGTATGACTCTATCTTCCATTTTTTATTTTTCTCCTTTTTATTTATCTTAAATTCTTCTGAATTTTTACTTTTATTTCTTTTTTAGCCTTTTTACTGTATCCACTATTTATTTAAAGCTGATATATTTATTTTTCAAATTAATAACTCTTTTTACCGGATTAGCATTGAAACCCTATGACACTTTATTAAAAGCTGCTTTTTACATGAAGCTTGTTTAATTATCAGTATTTAATGAATTTGGCATTGTTTATCAGTAGCTCTTAAACAATTCCAGCATTCTCCGCGTTTCTGTTTTGTTTTTAATGATGCAAATGATTGTATCGTCACCGGCAACAGTCCCTAATATTTCTTCGAAATTTGAACTGTCAATTGCCCATGCCACTCCCTGTGCTTCACCCGGCTCAGTCTTGATGACAATAATATTATTTGCCATTTCAACAGATATCACGCTGTCTTTAAACTTTGATTTTATCCTCTGTAACCCTGAATGCTGGTCGCCCTGATAATTAAAGCTTAGACCATAGTACTCATTTTGCAGCGCATCCCTTATCTTTACAAGCTTTAACGAACTGATATCTCTTGAAATTGTCGCCTGTGTGACCTTGACCCCTCTTTTATTTAACTCTTCAAGAAGGTCTTCCTGGGAAGATATCTTTTTTTCCTTTATTATCTCCCTTATTCTTCTCAGTCTTTCCTGTCTTTTCATAATTATTTCAGTTATTTTTTTTAAATTATTTTAAGCTCCCTTAAGAATACAGGTAAACAAGCAGCGCTTTCTGCGCATGAAGCCTGTTTTCCGCCTGCTGCCAAACAATTGAATTTTTACTGTCGATTACCGCAGAAGTTATTTCGGATTCCCTGTGCGCAGGCAAACAGTGCATGATTTTTACATCCGGCTTTGCAAAAGATAAAAGTTTTTCATTTACCTGGAATTTGGAGAGTTCAGCAATCTTTTCCTCTGAATCTTTCTCCCCCATGCTTACCCATACATCAGTGTATATAATATCCGCCCCGGAAACTGCCACTGAAGGATCATGCACAAGCTTTATATGGCTGCCGCTTTTTTCTGCCTGGTTATAAACATATTCCAGTATTTCTTTTGACGGTTCGTACTTTTGGGAACACCCCACCGTAATATCAATGCCAAGTTTTGCAAAACCAATCAGGAGACTGTTTAAAACATTATTGCAATCACCGACATAGGTAAGTCTCAGGGATTTGTCAAGCAGGCCCAGTTCAGAGATGGTAAACAGGTCTGAGAGTATCTGGCAGGGATGATAAGTGTCAGTCAGGCCGTTAATTACCGGAATTGTGCCGTTTTCAGCAAAAATTTCCACTGTTTTTTGTTCAAATGTCCTTATTACAAGCCCGTCAAGATACCTGGAAAATACCCTTGCACTGTCTTCAAGGGTTTCACCCCTTTTAATCTGGAGGCTGTCTGCATCAAGATATATGCAATTCCCGCCAAGCTGGGTGATGCCGGCTTCAAAGGAAAGCCTGGTCCTTGTTGACTGCTTGTTAAACAAAAGCGCGATGCTTTTTTTACTCAAGAGGTCACAATAGAGGTTCCTGTCCTTTTTTATTTTGGACGAAAGATTTATCATATATTCAATTTCTTCTTTTGAATAATCTCTTAGAGTCAGAAAATCTTTTTTCTTTTTATCCATTTTTTATTCTTTTTCCCATTGATATTTTAATTACTTGGTTTGCCTATAATTTTTAATAAATATTTTTGCTGCAGCTTTAAAACACACCTGCTGCTGACTCAATATCACAGAATACCCCCTGCCTGGTACCCGCCAATATAAATACTCCGGCATGTATCCCTGCTTTAAAAATTTCCAAGGTTTTCCGCCAGCCAGGCAAGCAAAATCTTTATATCTTGCTTGCTTATGACAAGGGAGGGCAAAAACCTTAAAATGGATGGGGACACCTTGTTTATGACAAGGCCGTCCTGCAATGCTTTTAAAACGATTTCCGGTGCTGCGGGCTTTGAAAGCTCCAACCCCACCATCAGGCCCATTCCCCTGACCTCTTTTATTATCGAAAATTCCAATGACATTTTTTTAAGTTCTTTTATTAAATACTGCCCAAGTTTTTCCGCTTTTTGGGCCAGGTTCTTTTTTAAAATATAATCTATAACTGCGCAGCCTGCCGCACAGGAAGCAGCATTTCCGCCAAATGTGGAACCGTGGCTGCCGGGCGTAAATGCCAGGCTTACATCTTCACCTGCCACAATNNGCAAACATTTTGCCTGTCCGGCCAAAACCGGTCTGTACCTCATCCAGGATAAGAAGCATATTATTCTGCACGCAGACATCTTTTAGTTTCACTAAAAATTCTTTTTCTGCAACATTTATACCGCCTTCACCCTGTATTGGCTCTAAAAGCACAGCGCAGGTATCAGGGCTTATCTTTTGTTTTACTGACTGGATATCATTGATTTTTGCATATTCAAAACCGTCTATAAGGGGCTCAAAGACCTTCTGCTTTTCCTCCTGCGCCGTTGCTGAAAGCGCACCTAACGTCCTCCCGTGAAAAGACTTGTAAAATGAGATTATCCTGTAGCGGGACGGGCCAAAGAGTTCCTTGGAGTATTTTCTTGCCAGTTTTACAGCTGCCTCTATTGCCTCGGTTCCACTGTTTGCAAAAAATACTTTCTTTCCAAATCCCGTGATTTCACATAATTTTTTTGCCAGCTCAACTTGCGGCTTGTTAAAATATACGTTGGAAGGCTGTATGATATCCGCCGCCTGTTTTTTAATTTCTGCAATTACAAACGGATTGCTGTGGCCAACATTAAGGCATCCATACCCTGCAATGAAATCCAGGTAACATTTTCCATTGGCATCCCATAGATGCTGCATCTTTGCTTTTGTAAAAACCACAGGCTGCCGTGCATAAGTGGCCATCAGGTATTCGCTGCCCCTTTCAAAGATTTCTTTATTTAAATCTGTTTTAGATGTATTTTTAGGCATTTAAATTATTCTCCTGTCATAAAGTTATCATTGTCCCGATACCTTTATCTGTAAAGATTTCAATAAGGATCACATGTTTGTTTATTCCGTTTAAAATATGCGTTCTTTCAACGCCGTTTTTTAATGA
>PMCC01000080.1:9891-15396 GCA_003155275.1 Actinomycetota bacterium
GCGCATGTATCGGCGTTTATATTATATAAATTACCCACCGTGTCAGTGCCTAAAGTTGCAATGACAGGAATGTAGTCATTCAGAAGGATATTTGTGATAAAACTTCCATCCACACTCTGTATCTCGCCAACATAACCAAGGTCGATATCCCTGCCTTCCTTTTTATAAATTTTCTTTTTGCACACGATAAAATTTCCGTCATTTCCTGATATTCCAACCGCAGCATTGCCATGTTTATTTAGAAAAGAGACTATTTTGGAATTTATGCTGCCCATTAAAACCATTTTCACAACATCTATGGTATCCTTTGTAGTAACCCTGAGGCCGTCGACAAATTCCACTTTTATTTTTTTCTGCTCCATAAGTTCAGTAATCTGTCTGCCTCCGCCATGAACGAGCACAACCTTAATGCCTACATATTTCATCAGGATCAAGTCATCCAGTACACTCTGCATGATGGAATCATTTTCCATCATTGCCCCGCCAATTTTAACAACCACTATTTTTGCAAAATCTTCCTTTATATAGGGAAGGGCTTCCAGCAGCACCTGTGCTTTATTAAGATAGACACTTTCTATTTTATTTTCATTGTCTGTATAAAATTCAATATCTTTTGTGTCCTGGCCCAAGCCGTCATGAGAAAATGCCATAGCCTCTTAACCCTTCTTTCTGGTCCAAATTAAAAATCAGGTTCATGTTCTGCACCGCCTGGCCGGCAGCGCCTTTCAGCAAATTGTCTATTGTGCTGAATATCTTTAAAGTCCCTGTCCTCTCATCAAGCGCAATACCTATCTGGCAAAAATTAGTCCCTGCCACATCTTTCAGTTGAGGAATTTTCTCTCCAAGAAAGCTGACAAAAGCGGCATTATTATAATAAGCGTTATATAAGCCAAATATTTTTTCTTTTAATAGTTTATAATATCCAGGCTTATGAACATTTTCAGCGTTGATTTCCCGGCTTGCACCTGTATGGGTCTGCGGATTTGTATCCGGGCTTCCTGTTTTATTTTTCTCTGTNNGGAGTAAAACATACTTTGACGTTTTTCCCTGAAATGCTGCTTAGTTCCTGTTCGATTTCACCTATGTGCCTGTGCATAAGCGCCGAGTATGCAAAAAAATTATCATTAACACTGCAAAACAGGTATTCATTTTTCAGTTTTCTTCCAGCACCCGAGACTCCTGATTTTGAATCTATATTAATATTTGTTATCTCCAAATCTTTGCATAAGAGAAGCGGTGCAAGAGCCAGTATCACTGATGTCGGATAACATCCGGGGTTTGCAATGTACCTTGAAGATTTTATTTTTTCTTCGTATATTTCAGGCAGGCCGTAGACAAACTCTTTTAAAAGCTTTTTTGCAATATGAGGTTTCCCATACCAGAATTCAAAATCTTTTTCCTCTTTAATCCTGAAATCAGAGCCTATGTCTATGATTACACCTTCAAAATTTAGAAGGTATTTATTTACAAACTCCATGGATTCGAGTGCCGGCAAACATAAAAAAATAATATCCGAAGAATAAAAAGATTCTTTGCTGAGCTCATTTACAGGAACAAAAGACAAGCCTGTAGCAGTTTGGTTGTTTTTATTGGAGTTAAATGAAGGGAAAACCTCCGATATGATCTTTCCACCATAGGTATTTGATGTGGCAATCTTTAGTTCCACATATTTATGGTTGTTTAATAATTTTAGAAGCTCAAGGCCGCTGTAACCTGAAGCGCCTACAATGGATGCCATTATTTTTATTTTTTTTAAAACAGGTTTCATGCTTTATAAATTTTTGTGTTCGATAAAACTTTTAATAAATTATTGTATATTATACATATAATTTGTATATTATGCAATAAAATTAATATTTAAGCATTATCATCATTTAAAAGGAGTTTTAAAAAGTCCGGGGTTAATTCTTAATGTTCTTTATTGACAAATCAGGGATACTTTTAAAGCCTTGCTCTTTTTAATGCCTCAGCCTCTATTATCTTTATCAGCTTGATAAAATTTAAAGGATCAATTGATGCTCTTGCGGCTCCAACACCATCAACCTCTTTTATCTCAATTGTTTCTTTAATGTTTTCAAGGTTAACGCTTCCGCCATATAATATCCTTACCTTTTTAACTGATTCAGGCGCGAAAAGTTCCACAAGCAGGTTATAAGTTTTTTTATGCATTGCACTTATTGTTTCCTGAGATGCTGACTGTTCCCGGCCAATGGCCCACCTTGGCTCATAAATAAATATTATTTTCTCAAGCATCCCGGAAGTTACATTTTTAAGTCCAATGCTTAACTGCCTTCTTAAGACTTCTTCAGTGCTCCCATCATCAAGTTCCTGTTTTGTTTCACCTATAAATACAAGCGGTGTTATTTTATTTCTAAAAGCAGCAAGAACTTTCCTGTTTACATTTTCATCATTTTCGCCAAATAAAAGCTTTCTTTCAGAGTGTCCGATATATACACTATCACATCCGAGGTCTTTAAGCATAAGAGGTGAAACTTCACCAGCAAAAGCTCCGGAATCTTCCCAAAATAGGTCCTGTACCCCTATCTTTATCCCTGTTCCTGAAAGATTTTTTTTTAAATACTCAAAAGATAAAAAATCTGCCATTATATGGACTTCGAGTGCATCAGTGTTAAAACCACTAAGGTTTCTTTTTATTTTTTCAACATATCCGGAAACTTCTGCTCTTGAGCCCATATAAATCTTCCAGTTTGCAAAGATCACCATTTTTTTTACTGTAAACATTTTTCAACCTTTTTANNGCCTATTTTTTTAATTGCCTTAAGACTTCCTCAGTTACTCTTTTAGATATATCACTGAACTCTGTGCCAATAGATGAGCCTGAGCTTCCGAAGACTGTCTTCCTGCCGAATACATCTGTATAGGCATAGCCGGGAGTACAAACATCTTTGGATACCTCAATGGTCTTAAAGTCCTCTTTTGTAAAATGTTTATGCACTTCAAAATCAGCCTTGGGGTCATTTCCAAACATTGACTGCCTGTATATAAGTATCTTTGCACAGTTATTGGCCACTTCGGTATAAAGGAATGCATCATTTATTGTTTCACCCGCAGCAAAAGTACCGTGGAAAGGAATATTGCATATAAGCGGACAACCCGGATCCAGTTCCCTACGTTTTTTAAAGTTTTTGACAATTTCTTCAGCCTGTTCAATTGAACCCGGAACGACTTCAGGAACATTTGTTACTGGAAAGTTTCCAAGGACTGCCCTTGTTCCCTCGCTTATAGGGGGAATATCCATATGCGCTGCGCCAAAAGCCATCATGTAGAAAGGATGTCCGTGTATTACGGAATTAATCTCAGGGAAATTCTGGTATATATAATAATGGGTTGCAGCCTCTCTTGATATCCTGTTGACTTCTCCTATTACAGGCATTTTACATATATCGGTTACAATAATGGTATCCTCGTCTATTTCCCACTGGAAGTCATGGCCGGCCCGCCTTGGGTTTATGTATATATAATTTCCGTCTCTTACGGAAATATTGCCCCCGCTTGAATCTGTAAGATCCCTGTCGTAAAGAAGTTTTCCGATTTTGCAGATTGATGCCCTGATGTTTTTTGTATCAACCATTTTTAACCCCGTTTCCAAAATAATAAAATTTTATTAATGCTTACATTATAAAAATTAATTTAAAAATTATAAAAATCAAATTAATTTACTTAAAAAAACGAAATTGGCATATCTTAAAATGCAAGATCCGCTTCTGTATTTGTTAATATTTATTTTCAAGATAAGTTATAAAGTTGTTTCGCGGAATATGTCGACCGCCTTCAAAATCTGTTTCAAGCCATACTTTGACGATTTCTTTTGCAACATCAGTGCCTATAACCCGTGCACCAAAAGCAAGAACATTTGACTGGTTATGCTCGCGTGATTTCTTTGCAGTAAAAATATCATTGCAAAGGGCAGCTCTTATACCTTTTACCTTATTAGCTGCAATGCTGACTGCAATACCTGTTCCACAGATAACGATTCCACGCTCAACACTGCCGCCAAGGACTCCGATGCAGACATCCTCTACAAATTTGTAGTCTTTAACAGGCACTGCTTCATATATTCCAAAGTCTTCTACAGTATACCCGGTTTCAGTAAGAAGTTTTTTTATTTCTTCCTTATACCAA
This sequence comes from Actinomycetota bacterium, assembly GCA_003155275.1. Taxonomy (GTDB): domain Bacteria; phylum Actinomycetota; class Humimicrobiia; order Humimicrobiales; family Humimicrobiaceae; genus Fen731. The sequence continues at coordinate 14,035 of PMCC01000080.1, forward strand.
AACCCCGCATGATCACTCCCAATGCCAATTTTTTTAACCTTCAATAAAAATCCCTTCGTCCGCTGATATATTTAGTTTTTTGGATTATTCCCTGAGACTTGCGCCAAATCTTAATGCCAGGTTTTCAAGAATCCTTTTTTTGATGATTTCAACTTCAGTATCCTTAAGTGTTCTTCCATCGTCCTGGAATATAAGAGAATAGGCCATGCTCTTTTTACCTTCCTGTACCTGCTTTCCACGGTAGATATCAAAAAGGCGCACTCCCTTTAAAATCCGGGTTCCGGTTTTCCTTATCTCGTTTTCGACATCAAAGCTTGCAACAGACTCATCTGCCACAACAGCAATATCTATCTCAATTGACGGAAAAGCCGGTATTGCTGAAAAATCCTTTGAATACTTTATTTTTGAAATGAAGCTGTCAAGATCCAATTCAAGATAAAAAATATCCTGTAAAATATCTAGGCCGTCAACAATTGACGGATGGATTTTCCCGGCAATGCCCATTTTGGCTTTGTTTATCAAAATATCCGTACTTATCACCGGATGGAAAAACCCGTATTCTTTCTGCACGAGCGATAAGCTGCTGTCTTTATAAAAAATATTAAAGATATGTTCCAGGATTTTCTTTAAGCTATAGTAATCATAACTTTTTTCTATACTATCCCAACCCTTTAGTGTTTCCCTTCCGGAAAGCATTACTCCAAGCACTGTTTTTTCTCCAGGAAGACTGCCTTCCCCCCTGTCCCTAAAAACCTTTGTTATTTCAAAGACTGCAATATCTTTTATTCCATGGTTTATATTGTTTAAAACGTTTTTAACAAGCAGCGGCAGGGAGCTGGTCCTCAGGTATTCAAAATCCTCATTAATAGGGTTTAAAATCCTGACGGCGCTTTTGTAATCATCCTCTCTGTCAAGCTTTAACCTTTTTATCCACTCTTCACTTACGAATGTATAATTGATGACCTCATTTAACCCGATGCTGCAAAGCTCATTAGCCAGTTTTTTTAATGCTTTCTGGGCGCTTGTATATTTTCCCCTGTGTATATATGAAAACGGAGGTTTTGAATCAAACCTGTTAAAGCCATACACCCTTGCAATTTCCTCAATTAAGTCTATCTCCCTTTCAAGATCCTCGAACCGAAGTGATGGCACGTCGACAATTATTGTGTTATCGTCAATTATTAACCTGTTGCCAAGTCCCAGCAAAGAAAGGATATCACAGATTTCCTTCGGCGGTATTTCTTTACCAAGTATATTTTTTACCCTGTCAAGCCGTAGCCCGATTTGCCGTGTCCTTTTGGCCTCTTTATAATTATCATAAATTGCTGCACCTGCTTTAATGCCGCTCCCGCTTATAGACAG
>PMCC01000155.1 GCA_003155275.1 Actinomycetota bacterium
AAAACCGAATCTCGGATCAAAAAAGAAATATATAATGTCATGGTCGAAATAATAGTCAGGCTCGTCGCTGTCCATGCCCTGTTGCTTCCACTTTTTAATAGTTTCGGCCCAGTAATATTCGACAATTCCAACCCTGTCTGTTTTTTCGCCTTCAAATATGGCCATTATCCTGTCTATTGATTTCATATTGTCCACTGTCTTAAAATCAAATTAAATACAGATAAGTAACTTTCTGTTTGATGTCCCAATCGTACTATCCAGAGCCGGCACCGTAGATACCTGTCCATAGTTTTGAGCATATACTGTATACAGACTAACACTACGTAAGGCTATACCTATCATACCTGCGGTCAGGTATATTATTCCGGGTGNNATACGCTGCTGCCATAGGGCACCCGAAATAATATATCCAATCAGTTAAAATCAAATAATATTAAAAGCCAAAAAGTTTTTCCATATAAGGTGAAAATGCGACTGCGCCTGTTTTGGTAATCCTATAGGCTGTTTCAGCTCTTATGCCAGGAATCTCCTTATGACCAAATAGTGCAATATCAATACAGAGTACCTGGTCCTCCTGGATTATGTCGTCGCTGCCGGGTCCAAAGAAAGGCCTTTCAAATTCACACAGCCCAGTACTGTGGACAAAAGGCATTATCATATATTTTTCATACCCTTTGCTGTATAGAAACTTTCTTGGAACTGAATCAATTTCTTTTCCTGAAAGTCCCGGCTTAAAAGCCTCTTTTGTCAAATACAGGGCTTCGCAAACATTTTTTATAAATTGTTCCTGGAGTTTATCAGGTTTGCCCCCTACTACCACAGGATAGCAGGCTGTTGCATTATATCCATTAAATCTCGGGGCAAAACCTGACAATACAATTTCTCCATTTTTAAATATCCTGTCGCTTGAAGGAGTGACAATACCGCAGGAACGTTCTGCTGTTCCAATAATGGTCCTGTATCCATATCCTTCTGCGCCCATTTTCCTGGCGACATATTCAGCCTCTGCAGCAGCTTCATACTCCCTTTTACCTTCAGTAATTGACTCCATTAATTTTTTAAATCCCGCATCTGCTATCTTATATGCTTTGGATGTCATTTCGATTTCCCATTCTGATTTGACATATCTTAAGAATTCGAATTCTTTTGTGACATCAATAATCTCAGCATTCTCAAGTTCAGACCTAAGCTGGTTGTAAACCTGCAAAGGCAAGGTGTTTATTCCTACAATTCCCACTCTTTTTATTTGCCTGCCGCCGAAATATTTTTTTGAGATCTGGCCGAAACTTAAAATTTCAGCCCCGGGATATTCCTCTTCGGGCACCATAAAAACAAGGCTGGATTCTGTAGTTTTTATTATGGATTCCATCTGTGCGTATGGCTGTGCTTCCGGACCTCCGATTAAGAATGGCTCACAATAACTGGAAATTATTGCTGCGCCTCTCTCTATTGTTGGACACCAGCCTGTCAGGAATCTGCCGTTCATGACATTATATTCATCAAAATAGACAAAGACAAAATCCAGGTTATTGTCTTCCGCAAGCTTTTTTACTTTATTTATCCTGAAATTGTATTCCTTTTCCGGTAATGACATTTTCTTTTCCCTTTCTGTTATTGTATTAATAAACAAATTTTTATTGATTTATACAAAAAATCCGAATATTTGTTTTTAAAAAATAAATACTGTTATTAAATTGGCAACGTTATCAATAATATAATATAACAAACACTTTATCAATAGGTAAAATAAGTGCCGGCCGTGAAGGTCTTGTTTTGCTATAATTCTTCTAAAACTTTTCCGTAATTTTTCTACGGCTTTTCAGTAACTTAACAATTACAATTTAACAGGATATTTGCCGTAGCGTTTAGCAGCTTTGATCATCGCAATAAAATTCTTTGGGGGAATTCCGTCATGATAATCACTGTCACTGGCAAGAACATAAGCGCCATCTCTTCCTGCAATATTTATTGTATTCCTTACTTCATTTTCAATAGTTTCCATGGAGCCGTATGCTAAAGTATCTGTAGCATCAATATTCCCAATCAAACATAGTTTGGTCCCGTATCTTTTCCTGATCCTTTCAATATTCATATTAGCTTTTCTCTGGAGAGGATGAAGTGCAGAAATGCCAAATTCTACCAAATCATCAAGTATTTCATTTACATTTCCGCAGGAATGCAGCAGTACAGGTATATTTTTATTCTTAATTTTATCAATCAGTGCGGATAAATGTGGAAACAGGTATTTTCTATAAATGCCTGGCGGCGCAAATATCCCGTCATTAAATCCAAGATCTTCACATACAAATATTGCGTCTGCCCCGGCTTCAATCATCTTATCAACAGCCACTTTATGATAGTCACAGGAGGTTCTGAATATTTCTTCCACTATATCAGGCTCATCCATTAATTTCATCAGCATACCCTCAAAACCAAGCGTCAGGATGGCAAGTGTCAAAGGTCCGATCACTCCGCCTATAACTGCTATTTTACCATTGGAGATCTCCAACGCTGCTTTTAGATCATCCAACCTGCTTTTTAAGCAGGGGTCCGGTTTATTCTTCAACCACTTTTCAAGATCATCCCTGTCCTTAATTGCTGCGCGATATGGCGGATCAATAGGCCAGGAAACACCTGTATTTTTATAAACTGTTCCCCATTCATCAGTATATATATCACCCAATTCTACATTTTCTGCATTATAGAAACCGCCGTATGCTATAAATACAGCATCTAAACCAAGCCTGATGGAGCATTCAGTAATATCAGCTCCGGAAGGAGACTTGATATCTTTCCCTAAAACTTCCTTAAAAATTTTTTTGCCTTCTAAAAAATCAAACAAAGGAACTCTGTCCGGTTTGCCCCCATCAAGTGCAATTAAAAATCTTTCTCTACAATTCATAAGTCAATACTTCCCATACTATCCAGCGAAATTTATTTATATTTAACGTTTTCAGGTAGGGTTATATTCGTTATCCGGTCTGCGGTTGAAATTATATTTACCTGCTTCCCTATGATACGGCAATTAGAGAATAACTATCAATTTGAAAGCGCAAAATAATAGATTTTAATGGCTGTTAAAAATAAACAGCCATTAAAATCATAATGCACGATTTAGTACTTTTCCGTGAACTGATCTACATTTTTTGCAGTAAGCGTAGGGTTATCAAGAGGAAGTGAAAATGGATCTAATTTGTCTTTGCCACTTTTAAGAAAATCTATTGCCCTTTTTGCCTCCAGAGCTCCCTCAGCAATCGGAGATTGTATTACCGTCCCGTAAATCCATCCTTCCTTAATCAATGCCAGCACTTCACTGATACCGCCGACCCCTGTAACTTTAATTTGTCCCGGCTGGTATTTTGCTTCCTTCAACGATACTATAACACCTGTTGCCATATAGTCATCCATAGGATAGATTCCGTTTAAATTGGGAAATCTTGTTATAAAGTCCTGTGCCACATTAGAAGCTTCATGTACATCCCAGTGCGCAGTCTGCCTTCCTACGATTTCAATTTTAGAGTTCTTTTCTTTCAATACAGCATCCAGGGCATTGTCGTAATCTATTGTTGCGCTAAATCCCGGCTGCCCTTCAACAACGGCCAATTTTCCTTCGTTATTCATAGCTTCAACCTGTAACCCTGCCTGAACTTTTCCCTGCGCAACTGTATCGACACCTGTATAACCAGCTATATATTGGTCCCCTTCCTTATCTATTGGGCTGTTTATTACCATTATCGGGATCCCTGCATCATGAGCTTTTTTAACTGCAGGCAAAACACCTTTAGGGTCAACAGCCATTAGCAAGATCATGTTGACTTTCATAGTAATTGCATCATCCATTAATGTATTTTGTTTTGTAGCATCCCATTGTGCATCAAATGATGTCCATTTATGGCCAAGTTTTGTAATGGTGTCTTCTGTTGATTTGATCCAGGGCGGCATATACGGTGAGTCAGTTCCGGCCCACATGAGTGCCACGGTCCATACAGGACCCCCTCCTTGTGCCGTTGTTTCGGCTGCTGCGGAAGCTGCAGCTGTTGTTTCTCCCTGGTATTTAACCACTCCCTGTCCGCCAGTTACCTGAGCTGATGTACATCCTACAGTTATTGCTGCTATTAAGATAGCAACTACTGCCACAGCAACTACTGTCAAGATTAAGCTATTTTTTCTCATCTTTTTCTCCTTTCTTCTTTTAAATACTATTTATTAATACTATTTAGGTTTTTCTGCTTATTAAAGCCCACCTCCTAATATATAATAAACCGGTAATAGAAACAAATCCCAAATAAAATACTGAAATCTATTTCCTTCTCACAGTAACAATTGAATCTATAACAATAACTAAAACTAAAAGGAAACCCTTTATTACTTGCTGCAGGTATGACTGGATATTTAACAAAGTCATACCATTAGCAATAATTCCAAGGACCAGAATACCTTGAAAAGTTTTAAATAGATCGCCATATCCGCCAGAAAATAAAGTCCCTCCTATAATAACAGCAGCAATTACATCAATATTGGTATATAGACCTAAAGCGCCGGAGGCAATATTGACTCTTGTCATTATTATTAAACCTGCAATACCGCAAAGCGCACCTGTCAAAACAAATGAAGAGGTTATAAAAGCTTTTTCATTGATACCAAAATATTGTGCTGCTATTGGGTTTCCTCCAATTGCATAGATATGACGTCCCAATTTTGTTTTGCTTAATAGTATTCCAGAGACCGTAATCAGGACTAAAAAAACTATAGCCGGATAAGGGATCTTTAATAAAGTGCCGTATCCGAATTTATAATAATATTGAGTTATTCCCTTTACAGTTTCCCCATTTACTATATAAAAGACAAGGCCTTTTAAAAAGAACATCATTGCCAGAGTTGCAACAAAAGAATTAAAGCGGAGATAACTAACCATAATGCCATTTATCAAACCAGCAAGACTGGAAGCCAAAATAGCCCCAATAATAGTAACAACCGGACCATATCTTTGTAACAGTATTGCAACTGTGGCAGCTAATGCCAAATTTGAACCAACAGAAAGATCGAAATTTTTCTGAAGTATTAAAATAGTCATCCCAATTGCAATAATCCCCTCAACTGTAATCTCAAATATTACATTAACTATATTTTCGTATGTATGAAACACTGGACTTAGAAATGAAAGTAAAATAATCAGGAGTATTATTATAATGATTACTTTATTTTCATTTATCCTTTTTAAAATAATATTTGTATTCATAATCAGATATCCTTTAGCCTAATGTCCAAGTATACAAACAATGCCAACAAAAATGCTTTTACCATGTATTCAAAGGAGAAATTCAGATTTAACAGTACCATTGCATTGTTCAAACTTGCCAGAAATAAAACACCTAAAATAGTTTTGGGTAAGCTTCCTCTTCCACCAAAAAGGCTCGTTCCACCAACTATTACTGCTGTTATTGCATCAAATTCATACCCGGTTCCTTCCAGGGGACTGGCAGTATTTAGTCTTGAGCTAATTAATATTGCGCTGAAAGCTGCAAAAACAGCACTGATGACAAATGTTATGACCTTTAATCTTTCAGCGCTTATTCCAACTGTTCTACTTGCTTCAAAATTACTGCCGATACAAAAGATCTGTCTGCCGAACTTCGTCTTATGCAGCAATAAACTCAATAATAAAGCAACAAAAAAGAAATATACCACCGGTTTAGGGATTCCAAAGAAATCACCGCTTCCTATAAGCATATATGGTGATCCCAAAATACCATCAACCATTTTCCCGCCTGTATAAAGCAGAGTGACCCCCCTGATTATTGCAAGTGACCCAAGAGTTACAATCACTGAATCTACTTTAAATTTTACTGTGATTATCCCATTTAAAAATCCTATTAAACCTGCAACCAATAGGGGAATAAGTATTGCTAACCATAGACTGCGGTATAAATAACTAATAGCCAGGACACCTGATAAACCAACAACTGACCCTACTGACAGATCTACGCTGCCTCCTATTAATACTATCGTCATGGCGCAAGCTATAATACCTATGGTGGAAGCCTGCCTAAGAATGTTTAGAATATTTCTGGCGCTAAAAAATGATGGAACAAAAACCGAAAGCAGTATTAGAAGCAGAATAAAAGAGTACAGAAGAATTTGACTCGAAAAAAATTTTTTTACTTTATAGCCGCTTTGCACTAAAAACCTTCCCTATTAAACAAACCCGGTTATTTATCTTTGAATAATTCTTTAG
>PMCC01000144.1 GCA_003155275.1 Actinomycetota bacterium
AACTGCCAAGGAACAGGATAGGTAACTTAATAAAACCAGCCGCTTGCAGGATCTTGTTTATGACACCAAAAGCATCCAGCATTCTTGACCACATAATGCCTATTATTATCGGGGAAAGGAGTACCGGCAGAAAAATTGTATTTTTCAGAAACCTTGCGCCGGCAACTTTCTGGTCAATTATCATTGCCCCAATAAATCCAAATAAATTTAAAAACAAAGTTGTAAAACCTACAAAAATTGCAGTATTTAAAAATGATTTCAGGAAGATTTTATCTCTGAATACTTCAGAAAAATTCACAAAACCAATAAACTTTATCTGGTTTAAATCATAACCTTTCCAATCTGCAAAAGTGAGTACGATGGTAAAAATAACCGGGATAGAAATAAAAAAAAGAAAAAATAATATTGTAGGTAATGAGAAAAGAAATCCTATTTTGCTGAGTTTTTTATTTATCATAGTTTTTAAGCTAATTATTTTTAAAAGTTAATTATTCTTACGTATTAAAAGAATCTTTTGAATCTTTTAATTAAGGCTTGCAGATTTAAAATTCAAACAATGTATTTAAAGAATCTCTAAATTACGGACAACAGTTTAATAATTAGGACCTGATGATCTGCTTTTTTACTCAAATTCTTCCTGTTTTAAAGTTTTTTTTGTGCAGGTATTTTAATCTTTAAAATACCTGCACAACTTTTATGTTATCATAAATAACATATTTGAACTATTTGGCTGCCTCAACAAGTGATTTTATAAAATCTTCCGGTTTAAGTTCTGCACCGAAAATTCCCTGCATGCCGTTCATTATTGCTGTATAAACCTTTGTATCGTAAACGACCCTGCTTTGGGTTTTAGACTGTGCATTTAACATGTTCTGATACAAGTCACTCTTATTGGCAAGATCCCCATTATATGTACTTGATGGTATGAAATCATTTGCAACAAGTGCATCTTTACCTTTGTCGTTGGTCATGTATCTCAAGAATTCTACAGCCATATCAACATTGGCGCTGCCTTTTGATATAACAAACATTTCAGCTACACCACCGGTTGGCAGGGATTCGTCCCCAGCTTTTAGTGGCGGTGTTGGGAATAAACTATAATCAAAAGCGCCAGCTATATCAGTAGTTATACCGCCGGTAATAAAGTTTCCAACCGGATAAAACATTGCTGATTGCTGTTGTACAAACAGGTCTTTTGCACCAACAAAAGCGTCCATCGAATTTGCACCCGGAGCATAAACTCCTGCAGCAACCAGGTCTGCCATATTTTTAGCAGCCTGTAAAAATACTGGATCGTCCCAACCAATTTTCTTTGCATCTGCGTCCATCATTTTAGTATGAGTGGGGTCTGTATATGCAACCTGGGCAAAAAATGAATCCGCTGCGGTCCAAAGATCTTTCGTCCCCTGTGCTATCCCAAATTTACCTGCAGCCTTAAGAGTCTTTGCAAGTGCTTTTAATTCGTCCTGAGATTGAGGGATTTCGAGGCCCATTTCTTTAAACATTTTCATATTGTAAGCAATCTGAAGTGTATTCAAATCCAACGGTACGGCCCAAGCATCCCCGTCTACAGAAATGGCATTCATAACTGATGGGAAAAATTCAGGAAAGTTATCTTTCAATTTGTCAGTTAATGGCAGAAGCTTGCCTGATCTTGCAAGTTCTGTATATTCTCCTGCCCATGGTATCTGGAAAATATCAGGTGCAGCTTCACCTGAAAGTACAGCTTTTAACTTTACAAGATAATCTGTATAGCTGATGTATTCCCTTTTTATTGTTACATTCGGATAATCTGCCATAAATCTTTTTTCGGCATCTTCATGGACTTTTGGATATGCACCTTCATTGTTCCATGACCAAAACTCCAAAGTTATTGGCGCTGCGGCAGCTGTNNGAAAAGGTTAACATCATCGCCAAAGCCACTACAAAAACAACTGCTATTGTAATAAACTTTCTCATACTCTTCCTCCCTTTACTGATTTACATTTTTTAGTTAATAAAACACATAGAGTTTTGTTTGGTAAAAGCTCAATTAAATAAAGGCTTTTCAAAACAAATCTCACCATAAAAAACCGTCAATAAATACCACCTCCTCCAATATATAAATAAATATTACATTTCTATTATCTTATGTGATACTTCTTCGACCCTGTCAAGGCTGATTTCAATTTGAAATTTGGACATATCACCGCGTATCTTATTTAAAGAGTACTCAATAGCTGTACCATCCTTTAAAAGTGCGGTATTATAAAACAACAGTATTGGTGTACCTGGTTTAGTATTAAAAAGCTTTGCGTCCTGCGGTGTTGCGACTGCTGCTTCGAGTATTCTTTTAAGCTTATATATTTTTAAACCGTAAGATTTATCAAGAACATTTATAAGTGAGTCTTTTATTAATAAATTTGCATCAAAACCGGGGCATAATTTTTGAGAAATTGAGGTCCATGAATAATGATATGGTTCGTCTTCAATAAATCTCAATCTTTCAATCCTGTAAATTTTATCTTTTGAAGTCAGATTAAGATTTATAATATCTGATTCCTCAGGATCTTCCAAAGAGAAACCAAGGATTTTGTTTGTAATCTTGTAGCCTTTTTCTGTAAGGTCCTGAAAAGTACCGATTAATTTATTGAATAACTGCTCTTCTATTTTCGGTTTTGATACTATGGCCCCTTTTGCTTTGACCTTTTTTATTAAACCTTCCTGCAAAAGGTTGTCCAATGCCTGCCTGACTGTAACCCTGCTTACACTGAATCTTTCAGAAATATCTCTTTCTGAAGGCATAAATTCCCCTGGTTTCCATT
>PMCC01000085.1:0-6039 GCA_003155275.1 Actinomycetota bacterium
AATAAGGGCAGCGCTGACAGGCCGGATGCATGGACCTGAACTGCCAAAAGTCATGTCAATACTCGGGTTTAACTGGTGTATTTTGAGGCTTAAAGAAGCTTTAAAATAACAGAATTCTTTACTTATTGTGTTTTATTTTATTTAATTCAGGAGTATATTTAATTTAGGGGAATAATAAATGGGCCTTATTGCAGACTTAAAAGAACTCGTTGTTTCAGCAAGGGAAAGAGACCCTGCTGCTGTCAGCACTGCTGAAATCATTCTCACATATTCCGGAGTGCATGCCGTAATAAATCACAGGATCGCCCATTGGATGTGGCAGAAAAAAGTCCCGTTTTTCCCGAGATTAATTTCCCAAAAATCAAAATTTTTTACCGGGATAGAAATACATCCCGGGGCGCAGATAGGCGCAAAACTTTTTATTGACCATGGAATGGGTGTAGTAATCGGTGAGACCACGATAATCGGGGATAATGTAACGATTTATCAGGGAGTAACATTGGGAGGTACCGGAAAAGAAAGAGGGAAGCGGCATCCCACTATAGGTAATAATGTCGTGATTTCCGCAGGTGCAAAAGTCCTCGGGTCAATTACAATTGGAGACAATGTATTAATAGGAGCGGGGGCCGTGGTAATCAAGCCTGTTCCAGATAATTGCACCGTAGTCGGTGTACCCGGAAGGATTGTAAAGGTAAATGGTGAAAGGGTGCTTTCAGATGACGAACACGTGATGAATCTGCCTGATCCTATAAACGAGATATTAAATACCTGCGGTTTAAAAATCGAACATCTTGAAGAAGATGTTAAAAAATTAAAAAATGAACTTGAAAATGCCAAAAAGGAAGATTAATTTTGAGCCTTAAAGTATACAACACAATAAACAGGAAAAAAGAGGAATTCATAACTATTGAAGACAAAAAGGTCAGGATGTATGTGTGCGGGCCTACAGTATATAACTATATATCAATAGGAAATGCGAGGCCGATAATTGTATTTAGCATGGTAAGGAATTACCTGGAGCATTCTGGCTACAGCGTTGATTTTGTACAGAATATTACGGATATTGAGGATAAGATAATCAGGAAAGCAAATGAAGAGGGTGTGGATTTTAATGTCATAACCGAAAGATACATAAAAGCTTTTCTTGAGGATATAAAAAGGCTGGACGTTGGCAATTTTACCGCGATGCCGAAAGCAAGTGAAATGATGCCTGAGATAATATCCATAATCTCAAGGATAATAGAGAACGGTTTTGGCTACGAGTCATCCGGGGATGTTTATTTTGATATTGCAAAGTTTGGCAGGTATGGCAGGCTCTCGGGCCAAAGGACCGAAGAAATGCATTCGCAGGAAGATGACAGTTTTTCCAAAAGATCCGCCACTGATTTCACTCTCTGGAAAAGCGCAAAACCCGGAGAACCATTTTGGGAAAGCCCCTGGGGGAAAGGAAGGCCTGGATGGCATATTGAGTGTTCCGCAATGTCTATAAAATACCTTAAATATGGCCTGGATATCCATGGGGGAGGTATAGACCTTATTTTCCCGCACCATGAAAACGAAATTGCGCAGTCTGAAGCTGCTTTTCCCACTGAAGGAGATTTTGTAAAATACTGGATGCATAATGGAATGATTGAAGTAAAAGAAGAAAAAATGTCAAAATCAAAGGGCTTGAAATCTGGCTGGATTTTAAGAAACCTTTTAGACAAATATTCGGCTAATGTAATAAAGATGTATATGCTTTCCACACATTACAGAAGCCCGCTGGAATTCAGCAACGACAAGCTTGAGGAAGCAAAAAAAGCTTTTGAGAAAATCGTCAATTTTTTAAGAAACTTAAAGTTTTTAGTTGATTCTCCGGTAACAGAAGAATATAGCGGCAGCGCAGATCCTTCTGAAAATATTTACACTTATTTAAAGGAATTCAAACTGCAGTTTAAATCTTCTATGGATGATGATTTCAATTCTGCAAAAGCAATCGGCGACCTCTTTGATTTTATCAGAAGCATAAATGCAATAATCCAGAGCTCCGGGTTCATATTAAGCGGACCCGTAAAAGAAAGCATCAAGATGTCTTTGCACTTTGCAGTGGAACACGGAAGGATATTCGGTTTTGATTTTAAAAATGAATTGGACCCTGTGCATTTATCGGACAAGGCCGGGAAAGATACAATGCTGCTTAACAAAGAAGAAATAGAAGAGCTTATACAGCAAAGAAATTTTGCAAGAAAAACAAAAGATTTTCAAAAGTCTGATGAAATAAGGGACAGGTTAAAAAGCTTTGGTATAACTCTAGATGACAGGAAAGAAGGAACGTTGTGGCGGAAAGAGTCCTGAAAGGAAATAGATGAATCAGGAATATCTTTATGGCATTAATACGGTACTTGCCCTTTTCAATGTCAATGCCGGAAGAAGAAAAATATTCGGCCTGACTATAAATGGTTCCAAAAACAGGTCCCCAAGATTAGATGAAATCATATCAAGGGCATCTTCTAAAGGTATTCCGGTAAACGTACTCGAACACGGGAATTTTATAAAATATCTCTCCAACGCTTTTTCAGTCCCAAAAGATGCTGCCTCGGGAGGGCAGATTGGCCGAGAGATACCCGTCAGGGCTTCGGGAGGGCAGAATTGCAGAGTTCCAGGACAGCAGACAGATGCAATCCGCCAGCAGCCGGAAAGAGCTTCAGCATACGGCGGCCCAAAATATGTAAACTATGCTTCCCGTCAGTCAAATGCCGCCAAATTAGGTTCAGATTTTCCCAGGAGGAATCCTGGCGAATATTTAAGTGAAGAGTTTTTAAGCAGTACACAAGGCATTGTTGCTGAGGTTTCCAATTACAGTTATTCTGAACTTGACACTGATTTGAAAGCATTGTCGGAAAAAAAGGGTCTCCTTCTTCTTCTTGACGAAATCACCGATGTGGGGAATTTCGGTTCGATACTTCGAAACTGCAGCGCTTTTGGGGCAGATGGGGTTATCATTACCAAAAACAGGTCCGTTGATGCTAACAGCAGGGTTTCAAAAATATCTTCAGGAGCAATGGAAGAAGTCAAAATATATAATGTCACAAATCTTTCTAAGTCGATTGAGCTCTTAAAAGAGAACGGTTTCTGGATTTACGGCACCTCTTCATCTGATGAAAAAAATGTGTTGAATGCCGGAGATACGGAATATGTTTTTCCTGCAGCAGTTGTTTTCGGCAGTGAAGGAAAAGGCATGGGAAAACTTGTTGAAAGCAAATGCGATTTTCTTGTAACAATCGAGATGTTTGGTTATATGCAATCCCTTAATGTGTCCACATCTTCAGGAATCATGCTTTTCCTGATGAAGAGATATCAGAATAGTTTGCTGCGCCAGGAATGAAAGAACTCTATATTGTCGACGGTTATAACTTTCTCTTTAATTATTACCGGGCTGGAGGAGTATCTTCAGAACAGGTCGAATTCTTCAGGGATGAGCTTCTCTCAGATCTTATTCAGTACAAAAATTATAATAACTGCAGCATGACTGTTGTTTTTGATGCAAAACATGGTGACAAATTTGCGCAAAGCAAAGAAGTGATAGATGGCATTAAGGTTATCTACTCAAAGGGTGGCGAGACCGCAGACAGCATAGTCGAAAGAATTGTGCACAGCAATGAAAAGTATGACAGGATTTTTGTTGTAACCTCAGATTACCTTCAGCAAAAAGTTATTTTCAAAGAGAATGTTTACAGAAGGTCAATCAGGGAATTTATAATTGAACTTACCGATTTTAAAAAAAGGATCACTGCCAAAGTCAGTGAACAAAGAGTAAACACCGGCCATTCTTTTTATTCGCTTGAAAACAGGCTGGACAAAAATACAAGGGAAAAACTGGATAAAATAAGAAAAAATCAGAAGGAATCTATTTAATAAGTCAAATTTATCTTTCAATACTTTTTCATGAAAAATCCTTTTTTAAAGAATTGTGTTTTTAATATTTTTTGTCTGCTTCTAGTGATAGCCGTTTGCCTGTTTTTTACCGGATGCGGCCTCTTTTATTTTGATACAGCGGGGGCTGGCGGACAAAAGGCGACCGCATTCCCGAAAAGTTCAAACAATATTGATAATGCCGGAAATCCTGATAAAGCCAATAATGCGGATAACTCTGGAAATAACAACAGCGCCTACAGCTCTTCCGGCGTGAACGATAAATATACCGCAGCAGACTCAAGTCAAAACGGGACAACCGACCAGGACTTGCAAAGCGACTCCTCTTTTGGTCTTTATACAGTAAGCAAAGTCATAGATGGAGATACATTTTCAGTTGCTGGCGGGGGAAGGGTAAGGATGATGGGCATAAATACTCCGGAGGTGGACCAGTATTTCTATGAGGAAGCAAAAGAAGTGTTATCGCTGATGATAGATAAAACCGGTGTCTTCCTGGAACGGGATATCTCCGATACTGATAAATATGGGCGGCTTTTAAGGTATGTTTTTGCAGGAGACCTCTTTATTAATCTTGAAATGGTAAAAAGAGGATTCGCAAATGTCTTTACGGTGCCGCCGGATGTAAAATATACGGATGAATTGCTTAAAGCCGAGAGGTATGCAAGAGATAATAATCTGGGTCTCTGGAAAATTTCAGCAGGGTATATAGGGGAAAATATAAAAGAAGACAAGGCAAATAAAACAGGTGGCAGTACCGGCCAGTCAATGGCAGAATTAAAAACTATCTCAGTAGAACTGATATGGGATGCGCCGGGAAATGATATGGAAAACATTAATGGTGAATACGCCGGCATAAAAAATGAAAGTGCTTACGATATTGATATTGGAGGCTGGACCGTAAAAGACAGCGCCACAAAAATTTATGAATTTAAGCATTACATTTTAAAAAGCGGTGAAAAAATCTTCCTCTATTCAGGCAGCGGCACAGATTCAGAAGGCAGGTTTTACTGGAATAACAGCCAGCCTGTATGGAACAACGACCACGATACTCTTTATTTAAGAGACAGAACCGGCCTGCTTGTTGAGATCTATAATTACTAAAAGCGATGTTTAACTAAATTTAACCAATACAGCAATATTTAACTAGAAATAGCAATATCTAAACAAGCTCAACTAGAAATAGCAATATCTAAACAAGCTCAACTAGAAAATAGTATTTAAACATCCAGGTAATGGGATTCCTGATTTTGCCAGAATTTAGGCGCTTTGAAAAATTTGGTGATCCTGTAGATAATTATATGAACTGCCAGGTTCATAAGCTGGACAAGGGCAGGGCCTTTATTTGGTATAGCAAGGTGCATTCCTTCAATCCTGCCATCCACCCAGTTTACTACTGCTGAAGTCTCCCCGAGCCTGTGGTCCATTGGCGGTTGAAACTTTTCAAGCATTTCCAGCCTGTCCAAATCAGCTGCTCCGTCATAGATCTCCACCCAAACACATTTTTTTGTTTTTTCCACTTCACACATACCGTCAAATGAACCGCCGCACGGGCCGTTTCTTAAGGTCTTTGGGCATCTCATCGGGCATACAAAGCCAGTTGTAGACAGGATACATTGGCCGCAAGACCTGCAGTCAAATAAAGTCCTTTTTAGAAATTCTTCAAAGACAAACAATGGTCTGTAAACGCCTCTTCTATGCCAGGACTTTCTTGGTTTTGGATTAAATTTTTCAACTTCAATTTTGCATGCCATTATGTGCTCCTGCTCTTAGTTAAATTTTAAAATAATAAATCCTATAAAATAAGTCAAATTATACTTATCTTAACCTGAAATTATATTGCCCCGACAGCATTGTTCTGCCAAGCCTGCTATGCCAAAACAATCAAACAGCAAAAAAACTAACTTAATTTATCAAAAATGCGGGTTACTGTCAATTCTTAGATGCCGAATTCTTCCTCAATGAAATGGGTGTGTATTTTTCCGGCTATAAAATTTGAGTTTGAGAGTATTCTTTTATGAAAAGGAATTGTGGTTTTTATTCCTTCGATTTTAAATTCATCAAGAGCCCTGGCTGAGCGCGCAATAGCTTCCTGCCTGGAATTTCCCCAGACAATCAGCTTGGCAAGCA
>PMCC01000085.1:6075-14134 GCA_003155275.1 Actinomycetota bacterium
GCTTCTATTTCTTTTCCAATATAGCTGTTTTTTTGGCCTGAAGCCATTCTTATCTGCTCTTTTATAAGGTCTATTCCTGTTACAAATTCAGTAACAGGATGTTCCACCTGTATTCTTGAATTTATTTCAATAAAATAAAAGTTTTCAAACTCATCGACAAGAAATTCAATGGTGCCAAGATTCTTATAATCAATGGAATGCGCCGCTTTTACCGCAAACTCCTTTATTGTCCTTCTTGTCCTGGCTGAAAGATTTGCCGCAGGAGATTCCTCAATAAGCTTCTGGTGCCTTCTCTGTATAGAACATTCCCTTTCACCGACACATACGATATTGCCAAAATTATCTGCGATTATCTGGAATTCTATATGTCTTGGCTTAAGGATATATTTTTCTATGTAAACATCACTCATA
Organism: Actinomycetota bacterium; assembly: GCA_003155275.1. Classification (GTDB taxonomy): domain Bacteria; phylum Actinomycetota; class Humimicrobiia; order Humimicrobiales; family Humimicrobiaceae; genus Fen731. Next base: position 6,487 of record PMCC01000085.1, read on the forward strand.
CCGAAACTTGACATTGACTCAGATTTTGCAATAGAAAAAAGGGACTCCATCTCGGACGGTGAGCTGCATATCCTCATTCCCTTGCCACCGCCGCCGAATGCAGCTTTTATGATTACCGGATAACCGAGCCTTTTCCCAGTATTTAGTGCCTGCCTGGAATCAATAACATTGCCGTCTGAGCCAGGTATGACCGGCACCCTGTTTTTTCTCATCATTTCAAGAGCCTTTGATTTGTTGCCTGAAAGCTCTATGACTTCGGCCGGAGGACCAATAAAAACTATTGCATTTTCTTTGCATTTTTTTTCAAAACCTGAATTTTCAGCTAAAAAACCATAACCCGGATGAAGAGCGTCACAGTTTGTAACAACTGCCGCGCTGATAACATTGTCCATATTCAGGTAGCTTTTTGAAGGAGTTGGAGGGCCTATGCAAACACTTCTGTCTGCAAGTTTTACATGCATGGAATCCTTGTCTGCGGTGGAATACACTGCGACACTCTCGATGCCAAGTTCTTTGCATGCCCTTAATATCCTTACTGCGATTTCGCCCCTGTTTGCTATCAGTATTCTTTTAAACATAATTATTAATCTGTACTTTTCTAAATATAATTGCCCATTGATATTTTTTTAAAAAAGTTATTTTGCAACAATATATTTCCATTTATAGTTCAATTACTATTTCTAAAGATCTTTCTAATACCAGCCATGATATATTTCTATTTATAATTTTAATTCAAAGGTTTTATTATAATGATGGTCTGGTCGTATTCCACCGCTTCTTCATTCTGTACAAGTATTTCCGCTATCTCCCCGTCATATTCAGAATTTATTTTATTCATAAGCTTCATAGCCTCAATTATACAGAGAGTGTCTCCTTTTTTAACCTTGTCACCGGCTCTCACAAAAGGGGGAGCTGCAGGGCTGGGGGACCTGTAGAAGGTCCCTACAATCGGAGCCTTGACTTTCAAAAGATTTTCGGTGATTGCTTCGGGACCCGTATTTCTGCCGCTTTCCGCAGGAATGCCTGTCAGTTCACCCGGGACACCGTTTTTGGAATCTGCCGTAGCTTTTGACTGTGCTGATGCCGCAGCTGCCGCATCAGAAGGGCCATGTTTATCAGCAGGTTTCTGGTTGCCGGATTTCTTGTTTATTGATATCTTTACACCATCAATTTCAAGAGATATTTCATCGATATTGCTTGTTTCCACAAGGTTGGAAATCTCCCTTAGCTTTTTTAAATCTATATCTTCGAATTTGGCAGCTTTTTTTAAATCAAGCATATCCGGAAATCTTAGCTCTTGTCCTTGCAATATGTTGGAGCTGCCGTTAATGACTTTTCTGGATGCATGTTTGCCGTTTTCGAGGAATTTTAATGTTTTGTCAGGAAAGAAAAGGTAGCTTAATATGTCACTTTCTTTTACTGAAAGATTTTTCAGCTCATCAGCGCATTGCTCATAAGTTTTGTCTTCGATATTATCAATGCCCCCGGTGACAAAGGTTTTATCTTTGTTTATTAAGGCTGCTGGTGATTCTGTCTCATCGCTAAAAATATCTTTACCGGAAGCCGCCGCGACTAAATCAATTGGTTTATCCGTGTAATTGGTTTCTGTGATAAAAGAAGTATTTTTTGCAAAGATTTTTTCTTTTAAATCTTTATCAACATCTCTCGGAAGTTTTCCATAATATCCATCTATAAGCTTCCTTATTTCATCATTTGTGATTTCCCATCTGTGGTCAGAAATAATTGTATTAAGTATAGCCTGGCTTCCCAAGATCTGGCCCACAGGCGTAGCCAGCGATGGATTTCCTATCTCATTTTTTATCTTAAAAAGTTCATCCAGCACAATGTCTATTTTATTGCTTTCACCAATTTCGCTTAACTGTCTGTTTATACTCGACAGAAGCCACTTTGGGGCAAGGTTGGTATTTTTATTGCTGAATAAAAATCTTGAGTATAGGAGGTCATTTTGAAGATAGGAGTAAATATTTTGTTTAAACCACTCAAATATTTCAAGGACTTTAAGATAATCTATATCGACAGACACATCTGTATCTTTAAAGCTTAAAAGCAGTGCAAATATTGCCGGGCTTAAATCAGTATATGATGACGGGATAAAGCTCAAATCGACCCCACTGCATCCTGAAAGGCAGGCATTGTAATAATTTGAAACCTGCAGGCCCCTGAGATTATATCCTCCCAAATAAACAGGAGCCTCAATTGAACCCGACAGAGCCTTAAAAAGCTCACCTGTTTTCTGAGGTAGAAGTGTCGACTCTACATCCTTAATGTAAATACTGCCGCATCCGGATTTGACCAGGTTTTCAGCGGTATCCACATAGTAATCAACTTCTTTTAAGTCATCATAAATAATGGTGCCCTGGCAATGGCTGCCGGTCTCATTTATTGCCGATATTGTATATTTAAAATTCTCCCTGTCATTTAACGCATCAAATACTTTGAACCTGTCAATTCCCGACTGTGCGCATCTGCAGATAAATTTTTTAATGACTGCCGGTGCATATACTTCCATTCCTACCAGATTTCTGGCACCGATTAATGCCTGCAATGAGATCCCTGGATTTTTGTTCTTTATCTCATAAACTATCTCAAAAGGAGATTTGCCAAAGTTATTATCAAGCATTTTTTCAAAAGCTGAGCCTCCGAATATCTCAAGGCTGTCAAATTTTACTTTGCTTAAGTGCTCTATTGTCCTGCTGAGCAGTTTTTCACTTATGTAGCCGGACTCTATATTTTGAAAAATATCCCTTATTGTAATATCGTTAATTTTTATTTTTTTCATATTGCCTGTTTTTTCCTTTCGGAAGATTTTTGGATTGTTGCAATTGCCATTATTTTTAATAAGTCAAATATTATAAAAGGCAAAACTCCCACTTTAAAAGCAGTTAGTAAAATCGCAGCGCTTCCCGACAGTTTTGAGCTTAAATATAAAATTCCGGCAAGGTGTATGCAGCCACAGGTATAAATAATTGATAACCCGCAAACGCATGAAATAAATACATCAAATCCGCTACCACCAATTTTTCCGGAAAATTTCTTATAAACAAATCCTGTCACAAATGCAGCTGCTGAAAAGCCTATCACATAGCCTCCTGTAGGCCCGAGCAGGACGGCCACGCCGTTTTTAAAACCTGCAAACAGGGGAAAACCTGCAAGGCCAAGCACAAGGTACTCAAGTTGGGACACAAGCGCCCAGGTTTTACCCAAAGATATCGCACAAAACAGTACTGTAAAAACCTGCATTGTAACCGGAACGGGTGTAAAAGGAAGATACATAAAAGAATTTGCAGATATCCACATAAGTATTACAAAAACGAGTGAAAAAGAAAATTTTACAAGTATTTTTTCAGCTGAAACGGGCATTACGGAACCGCCGGAATATTTTTCAACATAATCTGAAAAACTCCTGCCATTTTGGAAAATATTTTTGTCTTTTAAACTGCTTGTTTGCATATTTTTAAAAGCTCCGGATTAATTTTTTTGGTTAATGTTGTTACTTGGTCCATGGGCTAAAATATTAAATCCTTTTTTATAAATTATACCAAAAGTTTATCCTAAGACCTTAAAGGTAAATCAAATATTTCTCAAGGCATTTTAAAAGACGCATGCTATGTTTATAAAGTTTCAGGCACACGTTTAAGCCGATTTATGAAACCGCATTTTTATAAATGCGTCTTTTATAACGATTTGTTTTATAATTACGGTAATTTCACGTTTTTATTGTATTTTGCCGAAATGAAACTCAATTGTGCCGGGAGTTTTAGGGATTTCTATAACAATTATAAATTTATATATTAATTTGTCGACATGAAATTCAATATTGCAAGGGATTTGCTGATTCTACAGGAAATTCAATAATATAAGGGGTTTGCTGAAAAACCTATATTAATTTCAAAACTTTATTTACTACTTACAGGACGGAGGATTAGATGCATTATTTTTTAACTGAGGAACAGCAGATGATTGTTGACATATGCAGGCAGATAGTCAATGAAAGGATAATACCTGCTCGCGCTGAAAATGATGAAAAAGGGATTTTTCCGGCGGATATTATTAAAGAAATTGGGCAAAGCGATCTTTTTAGGCTTTTTATCCCTGAAAAATATGGCGGTATGGGCACCGGGATCTTTGAAGTATGCCTTGCTACTGAAGAGCTCAGCCGGGGTGATTTAAGCGTTGCCACAACTTATGCAGCGAGCGGCCTTGGCTTTATCCCCATCCTTGTCATGGGAAGTGAAGAACAGAAGCAAAAATATCTGCCTGCACTTGCCAGCGGTGAAAAACTGGCAGCATTCGGCCTTACGGAATCCGAAGCCGGAAGCGATGCAAGCTCAATAAGGACAAGAGCCGTGAAAGACGGGGACTCTTATATATTAAACGGGACAAAACAATGGATAACCAACGGCGGGGAAGCGGAAATTTACACTATATTTGCTTCTACTAATCCTTCTAGAGGTGCAAGAGGCATCAGCGCTTTTATTGTAGAGAAAGGCACGCCCGGATTTGAATTCGGCAAAAAGGAAAACAAGCTGGGAATCAGGGCCTCAGCAACAAGGGAGCTGATATTTATAGACTGCAGGATTCCAAGCGAAAACATGCTTAGCAGTGAAGGAATGGGATTTATAACTGCAATGAGGACTTTTGACCAGTCAAGACCTGCAGTCGGCGCACAGGCAGTCGGAGTCGCGCAGGCGGCTCTTGAAGAGGCTGTTAATTATTCAAAAATACGGCATCAGTTCGGCCAGCCGATATCATCTTTCCAGGCAATTCAGCACATGCTTGCAGATATGGCCACACAGATTGAGGCAGCCAGGGCGCTGGTGTATCATGCCGCAAAGGTCACTGACAGCGGTGAGAAAAACATTTCAAAGCTTTCTGCAATGTCCAAACTTTTTGCATCAGATACAGCCATGAAAGTCACAATAGACGCAATCCAGATACTTGGAGGATATGGGTACATGAAAGAATACCCTGTTGAAAAAATGATGAGGGATGCAAAAATAACCCAGATATACGAAGGGACAAACCAGATACAGAAGAATATTATTGCACTTGAACTTATCAAAAGAGGAGCGCTGTAAAACAGATTTTAAAAATAAAAAGAACTAAAACAAAAAAAATAAAAAAGCAAAAAACAATTTTATAAAAACAGCCAGGCGGGTGATTAAGATAAAGATAATAGTATGTATCAAACAGGTTCCGGGGACAACCGAGATAAAAATAAACCCCGAGACAAATACTTTAATAAGAGAAGGTATCGAGACAGTAATAAATGCCTTCGATACATATGCCATAGAAGAAGGCGTAAGGCTCAAGGAAAGGCTGTTGTCAAATCCCGAAACAAAGGAAGAAGTTGAAGTAATAGCTATTACGATGGGGCCACACCAGTCAGAATCGATTTTAAGGGAAGCAATATCGTTGGGTGTTGACAGGGCAGTTCTTTTATCAGACAGGGCTTTCGCCGGAGCCGACACATGGGCAACAGCCCTGACTCTGCAAAATGCAATTAAAAAGTTTGATGACTGGCGGCTTGTCATTCTTGGCAAGCAAACTCTTGACGGCGATACAGGCCAGGTCGGCCCTGAACTTGCCCAGATGTTTAATATTCCTTTTGTCGGTTATGCAAGCAATATCCTTGAAATAAACCGCACCAGGATGATTGTAAAAAGACTTATGGATGACAGGTATGAGACTTTTGAAATCAAGCTTCCGGCAGCTATTTCAGTCGGGAAAGAAATAAATATACCGCGCGTTCCTTCGTTAAGGGGTAAATTAAAAGCTAAAAATGAGCAGATACCAGTTTGGAACAAGGGCGAACTTGGGCTTGAGGATGAAAAAATAGGGCTATCAGGCTCATATACACAGGTGGTAAAGATTTTTATCCCCAAAACTATCCACGAAGTAAAAATGATAACAGGCGGCCCTGATGAGCAGGCAGAAGAACTTTATGGCAAATTAAAAGAGCTAAGTATTTTATAAATTAAGACTATAAGTCGTTGATTTCCAGGACGTTTTTTGATTACTTAGTATTATTTAAAGACAACTAAAGAAAACTCTGCTAAATTCTATAAACATAATGTCCGGGATGATTTTGAAGGTAAATGATGAGATAGCGCCGAATGGGAATTGAATATGAATGACCGTCCGTGACAAATAAGAATCCCTGTATTAATAATTTATTTATTAAAGGAATGGTTAAAATTGGAAATTAAAGTTGATGAGTCCACATGTACAGGCTGCAGTCTTTGTAAAAATGTTTGCATGTATGATGCAATAGATATAGTAGGCAAAAAAGCGGCAATAAATGAAAATTGTGTTTTTTGCGGCGCCTGTATCGACATCTGCAAGTTTAAATCTATCGAAATAACCGGGCTTAGCCAGGGATACAAGGACTTTTCGCAATACAAAGGCGTAATGGTTTTTATAGAGCAGCAGCCAGGCAGTATTGCTGATGTCAGTTATGAACTTCTAAGCGAAGGGAAAAAACTTGCTGATGCTTTGGGGACCGAACTGACAGGAATATTGCTGGGATATAATTTAAGCCAAAGCTATCCTGAGATATTTAAATATGGAACAGACAGGCTTTATGTAATTGACAATGAAATATTTGAAAATAATCTTGATGATATTTATGCAAAAGCATTAGTCCAGGTCATACACAGATTCAAACCCGATATTTTTCTTGCGGGCGCTACAGGCTTTGGAAGGACATTGATTCCAAAAGTCGCCGCTATTATCAAGACAGGTCTGACTGCAGACTGCACATCTCTCGCAATCGATCCTGAAAAGAAAATACTTTTGCAGACGAGGCCGACTTTTGGCGGCAATGTGCTTGCCACCATTATAACTAGAAATGCCAGGCCGCAGATGGCTACAGTCAGGCCCCATGTTATGGAAAAAAAGCAAATCGATGTCAAACCAGGAGAAGGCGGCAGCAATGGCAAACCTGATGTTGACATTGCAAAACATGCAGAAAGTATCAGCCTTGGCGGACCAGACAGCAATATTTGCAAATCCGGCGAAGACTACAATGGCAGGGTTGAATATATCGAGCTTGATATAAGTAATTTCAAGACAAAATACAAGCTTATTGCTACAGAAAAAGAAACCGGCCAGTCAATTAACCTTACAGACTACGATGTTATTGTATCAGGAGGGCGCGGTATTGGCGGACCGGAAAACTTTGGCCTTCTTAAAGAGCTCGCAGATGCGCTGGGCGGTGTGGTAGGTGCTTCAAGGGCGGCAGTGGATTCAAACTGGATATCCTATCCTCATCAGGTCGGCCAAACCGGTAAGACAGTAAACCCAAAAGCCTATATTGCATGCGGTATCTCAGGAGCAATCCAGCATCTGGCAGGCATGCAGACTTCCGATATAATAATTGCCATAAACAAAGACCCTGATGCCCCGATATTTAAAGTGGCAAATTATGGCATTGTGGGAGACCTTTTTGAGATAATCCCTAAACTCATAAAAAGAATTAAATACGGCAATAACCTTATCCAAAACTAAAAGACATTCTAAATTCAGTATTTGTGAAGAAATAAGTTTAATCTGAATTGGAAATGTGATATTTTGTATCTAAATCTATACTTTTTGAGATTTATTCTTCATTATTAAGTTAATATTA
>PMCC01000085.1:14139-17348 GCA_003155275.1 Actinomycetota bacterium
TTTTTCTGACAGGATTTTAAAAGTCGAAGAAAGCCCGACCTTTGCGCTTGAAAAAAAGGCAGACGAAATCGACGCCCAATTAAAAAAAGAAGGCAGATATGTAATAAGGTTTGGAATCGGCCAGCCTGATTTTGATACGCCTGCAAATATAAAAGATGCAGGCAAATCTGCCATTGATGATAATAAAACCCGCTATACTGCCAGCAGCGGCATCAAAGAACTTAAGCAGTCAATCATCGGTAAACTTCAAAGAGATAATGGGCTTAAATACAATGTTGAAAACATTCTTGTGGGCAATGGAGCAAAGCAGGTTCTTGATGACATAATGAGGGTTTTTATAAATCCTTCAGACAGGGTTATAATTCCAAAACCCTTCTGGGTAAGTTACAGCCAGCAGGTAATCCTCTCAGAAGGCATTCCTGAATTCATTGATTTTGATGCAGATTTAAAACTTAAAATGGACCAGTTGGGCTTTATTGCTGAAAAATACGGAAACGTAAAAGGGGACGGTTCAGCAAAGCTTTTAATCTTAAACAGCCCCAGCAACCCAACCGGCATTGTTTACAGCAGGGAAGATATTGCTCAAATCGGTGAGATATGCTTGAAAAATGGTATATATATTATTTCTGATGAAGTATACGAAAAATTTCTTTACGGCGGCTCAAAACATTACAGCATTGCAGAACTAAGCGATGAATTAAAAGAAATCACTATCACTATTAACGCAGTATCAAAGACCTATGCGATGACCGGATGGAGAATAGGGTATTGTGCCGCAGACAAAGATATAATAAAGCAAATGACCAAGGTCCAGGACCAGTCCACTTCCAATCCCTGCACGATTGCCCAGTGGGCAGCTATTGAAGCGCTTGAAGGCAATCAGGAATCGGTGGAAGTTATGAGGCAGGAATACGAAAAGAGAAGGGATTATATTTATAAAAGGATAACAGCCATAAAGGGGTTTGATTGTGTTTTACCTGAAGGCGCCTTTTATGTTTTTCCAAAAGTAAAGAACTTTTATAATGGGAAGATAAAAAATTCCTTTGATTTTGCAGGTGAGCTCCTGACAGAGGCAAATGTGGCTGTTGTCCCGGGAACAGCATTTGGCGCTGATGACTATATAAGGATAAGCTATGCGACATCAATGGAAAAAATAAAAGAGGGTATAGACAGGATAGAAAACTTTATAAGAAGGTAAACAAAAAAGTTATCAACCTGTATTTGCATAACTGTTGAATAGCGCTTTATTTATTATATTTTTATCCAGCTCTTACCCGGAAAAACCAAGTTTTACCATTATCAATTTGAAAAAATTGCTAATAATGGATGACAGCGAATTGCCAATTTCTGAAAATGTCCCTGTGGAAGCTGCCATTACGAAAATCCCGGTGACAATACTTAATATAAATATAGCTATTGGCAGTAGAACAAGTCCCAAAACGATTCCAGCGATATCCATTTTTTTACCGGATGCACCCGATTTACCATTTTTAATCTTAACAAGGTCTACAGTACCCATTATTATTGCAGACAGGCTGAATGCAACACCTGCAAAAGGAATTATGGTAAGTATGCCGCAGGCTAACGATCCTTTTGCCAAACCACTCGCTTTTACCTTTACGTCTTGCATGGAGCTCCTTTCAATTTTAGTGAATATTTGATTTTAAAATTATAGCTGACTTTTAGAAAGTTAAAAACATAAAAATCCAGATTTAACCAGATTCTTTTTAAAATGGAGTTCTAAAAACTACTATATTTGACTGAAATTGATGAATTTATCCTGATTAAGAATTTAAATTAATAAAATAGTTAATTAATTATTAAATAATTTACTATAATATTGTAAAAATATAAAATTTAACTTATAATAATACAAGTTAATATAAAATAATAAATAAATAAACAATCTATATATCACTAAGATAATAAAAATATTAATAAAAAAAAATAAATTTCATATAAATCAATAAAATGAGATTTGCCGGAAAATTAATCCTTTTAATGCTGATTATAATATTAACCATTATAATTACAGTAATATATTTTTCATATGATTCAAGCACCAAAATCCTGGAAAGTGAAATAAAAAATAGCCTGGAAAATTATGCATTTGATACAATTGATGCAATAGACAGGACAATGTTTGACAGGTACTCTGATATAAAGGCAATTGCCAGCGAACCAATATTCAGCTCGAGAAACTCCAGCCCCGAACAAATTACCGAAAGAATGTTACAGTACAGAAATATTTATAAGTCTTATGTGTCAATGTCATTTTTTGATTTGAACGGTGTCAGAATTGCTGATACTGAAGGTTTAAGCATCGGAAAAACTCTTAATATAAAAAGTAAGTATTGGGAAGAGGTGATAAAATATGGCACCAGCGCTGCTTCTTATATAGGCATTGATGAGGAACTAAAAATTCCCGGGATTTATTTTGCTTCCCTTGTAAAAGATAAAGACGGCATACCTTTTGGAGTAGTGGTTGCAAGAATGTCTACCACAAAGTTATATGAAATAACCGTACGCACTAATCTGATTGAAAGCAGCGGTTTGCATCCAAATATTGATCTTATAGATAAAAACGGCCTGTTGCTATGTTCAAATTACAATAGAAATGGAGTTCTTAAAGAAAATATTTTTGATTCTGACAATGTTGTAAAAGACTTTGCAGAAGGGAACCTGGGAAATGTTACAAGTTTTAAACAGGCAGGAGAAAAATCAATATATTTCTTTTCAAAGGAAAAAGGTTATATGGATTTTAATGGGAATAACTGGACCCTGGTAGTCAAAATCAAGACAGAAGCGGTACTTGCACCAGTAAAGGCTTATGGTAAAAGATTACTACTCATTGTAATCCCTATAATCGCTCTTTCAATTTTATTAGTCATTGTATTTGCTTATTTAATATCCAAGCCTATAGTTAAACTTAAAAATGCTGCCAACGAAGTAAGTAAAGGAAATCTTGATGTAAAGATAAAATTCAAGTCAAAAGATGAATTGGGGCAGCTTGCAGAATCATTTAACGCAATGACTGAAAACTTGAAAAAATCCCGCGAAACCATTGAAAACAATACAAAAACTCTGGAGAAAAAAGTAGTGCAAAGGACAAAAGAATATCAGGAAGCTGCCCATAAAGCCCGGGCTGCCGATAGCGCAAAGAGCGAGTTCCTTGCAAATATGAGCCACGAAATCCGCACGCCTCTGAA
>PMCC01000119.1 GCA_003155275.1 Actinomycetota bacterium
TCGCTCATCGGGATGCCCAGCGCCTTGGCCACGCCTTTGCCGTAAGCAGGATCGGCTTTCATACAGTTGCCGATGTGCCTTAATTTTACCTCTTCAGGAGCCTCTCCGATTGCTCGAGCTGTATTTTCAAATAACATAAAATCATCTATATTTACTGCAAAATCAAAAATCCTGCTGCATGCTTCACATTTAAAATATGAATGCAAAATTTTATTTTATCAACTTCTTCTGCATCTTAGGAGTTCCCCAAATTTGCACTATACAAATGTGTAATGGCAATATATAATATATTAAAAGCGAACATATGTTTGCTTTTTTCAAAGTATGGCAGATTTTTTTAAATTTTTCCTTCCCTGTTGCTGCTGGAAAAACAGCCGCAGGAGACCCGATATGATAGGATTTTAAAATGTTTACACATCTTCACGTCCATAGCCAGTATAGCCTGTTGGAGTCATCAGTAAAAATAAAAGAACTTGTAGAGGCTTGTGCAGAACTTGGCATGAAAACACTTGCCCTTACAGACAAGTATGTGATGAGCGGAGCTGTGGAATTTTACAAGCAGGCAAAGGCAGCCGGCATAAAACCGATAACCGGCTGTGAGATATGCCTTTCCAGAAAAATATTCAAAAATACCGGATACTCTTTATCTCATCTTACCCTTCTTGTAAAAAACCAAAAGGGTTATGAGAACCTTTGCAGACTGGTCAGCTGCTCCCACCTCCGCTTGCAGCCATGCGTAAAAGACGGCCTAACGGCAAATATACCGATTGGTGTCCATCCTGCAAATATGCCGCCATTTTGTATCCCGATAACTGGTGCCCCGCAAGCTGATCCTGTGCCAGCTTCCATTCCGTTAATTGAAATAAAAGAGCTTGAAAAATTTTCCGAAGGCATTGTCTGCCTCAGCGGCTGCAGCAGCGGTGAGCTTTCCCGCCTCCTGCGGGCAGGAAATAAAGACGAAGCGCAGGACTTTTCCAGGAGGCTCCTTGAAGTATTTGAAGATGATTTCTATATAGAAATCCAGAGATACAGGACGGCCGCATATAATTCAAACTCCGGCAGAAACACCTGCTCAGAATTGCTTCTGGCGCTTGCTGAAAAAATGAAAATACCTGTTGCGGCAACAAATAATGTGCACTATCTTAAAAAGGATGACTATAAAATCTACAGGTGCCTTTCAAAAATAAAGTTGATGGGAACAAAAACCGATCCTTCATTGAATATACTTGAAAATGATGAGCACTATCTTAAGTCTTACAGGGAAATGGCAAGACTGTTTAATGATATTCCGTCAGCCATAACAAATACCGGCAAGATAGCACAGAAATGTGACTTTGAGTTTGCCGTGGGCAGGACAGTGCTGCCGCATTTTGCAACCCCATCAGGTGAAAGCCAGATCAGGTATCTTGAGCAGCTTTGCTTAAAGGGCCTGGAATCCAGATTTGGAGAAAACCCGGACAAAAAAACCACGGAAAGGCTTGCCATGGAGCTTTCAGTCATAGCAAAAACAGGATTTGCCGGATATTTTCTTGTTGCAGCTGATATAGCAAGATTTGCGTGTGAAAACAAAATCCCCATATGCGGCAAGGGCTCTGCCGCAGGCAGCCTGGTATCATATATATTGAGGATATCAAACGTGGATCCCATCGAAAACAACCTTTATTTTGAAAGATTCTTAAATGAGGAGAGAAAAGACCCGCCTGACATAGACATGGATATATCAAGCAGGGAAAGGGAAAAAATTTCCGCCTACCTTCTCTTAAAGTATGGGAAAAACAGTATTGCAAGAGTCTCAAGCTTTTCCACAACCAAACCAAGGGCTGCAATAAGGGAGGCGGGACGCATCTTAAACATATCAAAAGATGAAATAGATTATCTTTTAAAAGCGGCCCCGGATTACAACAGGTTCTTTACAAGCGAAAAAATGAAGCAGAGCTTTAAGTCATCAAACCTTCCGATTCTTGACAATCCAAATTATGTAAAAGTGCTTTCAATTGCTGGGCGGATAGGCGGATATGTAAGGCATACTTCCGTTCATCCGTCAGCATTCATAGTCTCAAATTCCGACCTTTCAAAAAAAATCCCGCTTACACTCTCGGAGACAGGCGAGATAATGAGCCAGTATGACATGAACAGCATAGACGACCTGGGGATTTTAAAAATGGACCTTATAAGCTCCTTAAGCCTTGGCCTTATAGCTGATACGGTCCGGATAATAAAAGAGACCAGGGGTATTCATATCAATATGTCTGACTCGGCATATGACGACAGAAAAGTATATGAGCTCATGCAAAACGGGCTCACCCTGGGCATATTCCAGCTTGAAAGCTTCGGGATAAGGACGCTTTCAAGAAAAGTCAGGCCGGAATGCCTGAATGATATTACCCTTCTTGCCTCACTCTACAGGCCCGGGCCACAGCAGTCAGGAATGGTGGGCAATTTTATTGAAAGAAAATTCGGAAGAGAAAAAGTCTCCTACATCCACGAAGACCTGGCTCCCCTGCTGAAAGAAACATATGGGGTAATACTATACCAGGAACAGGCCATGCAGGTGGCAATAAAGATTGCAGGTTATTCATTAAGCGAAGCCGATACTCTGAGAAAAGCTGCATTTAACCTGTCAAATGAACAAATGGCTTCCCGGCGGGCAAGATTTATAAAAGGTGCAGCCCTTAAAGGTTATGATTTGGCAGTCGCAAATGAGGCATTCAGCCTTATTTCCAAGTTTGCAAGTTATGGCTTTGTGAAAGCGCACGCCGCCGCATATGCAGAGCTTTCATACAAGACATGCTATCTTAAGGCGCACTTCCCTGCGGAATTTATATCAACAATACTTACAAACAATTCAGGGTATTACAGCAAAATGCAGTATATTGAAGAGGCAAGAAGGCTAGGCATAAAAATAAAGCTTCCCGACATAAATGAAAGCGGGACGGATTTCGAGTCTTGTGACTGCGGGAACTCCATAAGAGTTCCGCTTATATCAGTCAGGGACTTGGGGTGCGCCGGAGCAAACTCCATAATAAACCAGAGGGAAAGAAACGGCCGATTTGCAGACTTTGGAGACTTTTATGCAAGAGCCATACAAAACTGCGGAATAAGTAAAAATGCAGTGGAGAACCTTATAAGGGTAGGGGCATTTGACGGCTTCGGCATTTCAAGAAAACTGCTGCTGCAGGATTTTTACCGTCTGCGAAGCCTTAAAAAACCCGGCCCGCCTTATAAAAATAAAAAAATCAGTGGTAATAAACGGCCGGGGATGGAGGCAATGCTTGATGTTGCTGTTTTCAGCGCGCAAGACAACCACAAGGGCATTTTTGCAGATTCAGCAGCTTATTGTTTTGGCAGTGCAAACGGGACAAACCGCTCATGCAGCACGGCCGGCCTGGGTACTAATTATAACTCCCGCAACCCTTTCGGCAGTTCCCCTGCCTCAGGCAATGAACTATTATCCACGAATGAAGATTTAGGCCCAGTCTGCCCTGCCAAAGAACCCGGGCGCTCTTATAAAGACTCAGGCCTTGAAGGCTTTAGCCTGGAAGAAAAGCTTGAAATAGAAGCAGAAATACTTGGATTTTATGTCAGCGCGCATCCACTGCAGTGCTTCAGGCAAAAGCTAAAGCCAAAGCTCAAAGAATATGCCGCCCCTTTTATTACAAGAAGCAGGGATTTTTACAGGCAGTATATCTGCAGCGGCGGGCCTTCATATCCTGGAGATATATTCGCTGCGGGCATAGTGATATCAAAAAGGATGGAAAAAACCAGGGACTCAAAAACCATGATGTTTTGCACAATGGAAGACGAAGATGGCATGTATGAGGCTGTATTTTTTTCTGAAGCGTACAGGAAAAATGCAAAGATAATTGCAAGCCACCCGTTTATAATAATAAAAGGAAGATTGCATTTTAAGGATAATAATGTTTCAGTGATTGCAAAAGATGCAGTAAATATAGCGTCTCTTAAGAAACTGGAGGATTTGAGAAAAGTGGAAAATTTAAAGGCCGGGTTTTTTTCTGAAACAGAAAGCCCATGGGCAGTCTGAATTCTTTAATGAAACTTAAAACCATAATACCGGTATACTATAGAAAATACAGAAGCATCGGAATAAAATTAAAGGCCATAATACTAAGCATGAAACGGAAACCTTAAAACAGCTATATAAAATAGCAGGATAAAATGAATGAGCCAAAAATTGAAGATAAAATAACCGGCAGAAGGATAATACATGTGGATATGGATGCTTTCTTTGCACAGGTCGAGCAAAGGGACCACCCCGAATACAAAAACAAGCCGCTTATCGTAGGCGGCCCATTAAACCGCGGGGTTATATCCACAGCATCCTATGAGGCAAGAAAGTACGGGCTTCACTCAGGAATGCCGCTGGTCACCGCAAAAAGGCTATGCCCCGACGGCATATATGTTTCCGTTGATATGGAAAAATACCTCAGGGAGTCTTATAAGATAAGGGAGATCTTTTTTCAATTTACACCGCTTGTGGAAGTTGTGGGCTGTGACGAAGGTTTTCTTGATGTAACAGGTTGTCAAAGGCTTTTCGGAAGCGCCCTTGAGATTGCAAGAAAGATAAAAGGTAAGATATATGAACAGACCAACCTTACATCCTCAGCCGGAATAGGCCCGAACAAGTTTCTTGCAAAACTTGCATCAGGACTTAACAAACCAAACGGCCTTACTGTGCTTGAAGATACTCCCGAAATGAAAGAAAAGATAATGCAGCTTCCGGTATCCTTCATATGGGGAGTCGGCAGGGTGACAGACAAGGCTCTTTTATCTTACGGCATAAAAACCATAGGAGACCTTTTTAATATACCTATTGAGACATTAAAAGCCAGGTTTGGCGAGGCAATGGGACAGTTTATGCATGATATGGCAAACGGTTTAGACAGCCGTGAGGTAACAGCATGCGGTGAACCAAAATCAATGGGAAGAGAGATTACATTTACCAAAGATATCGACGACATGCAGACATTAAAAGCTGCACTTCTTTTCCTGTCCCAGAAAATAGCAGCCAGCCTTTACTCAAAAGGATACAGAGGTAAAACGGTTACAATCAAGGTCCGGTATTCTGATTTTAAGACAATCACCAAAAGAGTGACTTTTGACAATTACACCTGCGCAATATTTGACATATATAAATCTTCGTTAAAGCTTTTAAAAGAGCTTGACCTTATAAGGAAAAAAGTAAGGCTTGTAGGCGTTTCTGTAAGCAGCCTTAAACAAAGCCTGGCTTTTGACAATATGCTTTTCAAGGAGGAGGAACAGAAGGGAGAAAAGCTCACAGCAGCCATTGACAAGATCTCGGAAAAGTTTGGCGACAACAAACTTATAATCGCCGCTATCAGGGATTTTTAAGTTTCAATATATCCCAGAAAGACAGTCATACCTTCTCCAGTTATTGTTATGCAGAACCTTAATATTATTGGCGAAAAGTAGTAATTATTTTAATATAAATACCATAGAAAAAAACATGGTGTTATAATGTAAAATAAAATTATTAATACAAACGAAAGGATACGATTATGTTTTGGCCCTTGCATTGGATTGGTGGAATTTTTTCTATATTAATATCAGTACTCATAATAGCCATAATAGTAAGAATAATAATGAGGATTGCAACTGGGGGAGGACATCATCATCATCATCATCACTGGCATGACTATTATCATGATGAAAGTAAAAATAGTGCCCTCAATATTTTACAGGAAAGATATGCCAAAGGTGAAATAACAAAAGAACAATATGAAGGAATGAAAAAAGACCTGGGATATTAATTTAGTAAAAAATTAAGAAAGAAATTATTAACATATTTTTAAAATTGGGATTCACAGTGTCAGCAGATCTTTGTCTTGCTGCAGCGTTTTTATTTTTTGTATAAATCGTAAAAAAAACCTTCAATGTAATGATATTGATATTAGAACAGGGGTTCTGTAGTGGAAAAAAGGTTTTTAAGATTTTTTCTATTTTTTATTTCAGTAATATTAATATGCAGTTTTCTTATTATAAATGGATGCGCCAGGAATGGCTCCGGTGCGGCATCTGATAGCAGCCAGGCATCAGCTGAAAGTGAGCCTGATAAGATACCAACTGAAACTGAGAGCTTGCTCCTGGAGAGCCAAGCAGAGATCACTGAAGAATCTATTTCTACAACAGAAAATCTGCTCTCAGAGGAAGAAGTGCTTGCAGAGACTAAAAATATGTTAACCCGTGAGGTGCAGCCTTTAATCTTCCTGGCATTCCTAAACGATAATATCACTGCCCTGAGCCTGGAGAATGCAAACACAGCTTTTGATGATCTTGAAAAACTTTTAAAGATATATGAAGTTAAATATACTGACAAACTGCTTTCCGGAAAAGATGGCAATTACCAGATTCAGCTTAATGATTTTGTTCTTGAAAACCCTGGTGAAAAAGTTGGCGAGCTGACAAAAGATCAGGTTTTGGCAATACCTGATTCTGACCTTAAAAATCTGCTTTTTGAAATTTTTGACAGTGGTTATAAATTGATAAACCTGGAAGGTTCGTGGTATCCAATAATAGATTATAGCAGATATGAAGTATTTATTGATTATTTGTCAGATGATTACGGTGCATATATTTTATTTAGAGCTTTGGAATCAAATCAAATATTTGCCAAAGATGCTGCCCTTCAAATAACCTGGGATGAGCTTGCTTCAAGAGTGCTGGCTATTGAGGATTTTTTATTAAAATATCCTGCCAGTAATAAATACGTGGAGATGGGAAACAGTTATTATAACTATCTGATGTTTTATTATATTGGTATGGACAATACTCCAGCATTTGATTATGATACTAATAAGTTTAAAAATGAAGTTCTTGCCAGTTACAACAAAATGGTCTCCGGTCCTGAGAACAACAGATTTTTCACTGTAGAATTGATAAGCAAATACCTGGATGTTATTGCGCAAAACAATAATACCATTAATGAAAATGTTAGAAAATATATAAGGGATTCATATCTGCGGGTTGAAAATAAATATGGAATTTTAAACCCTTATACAGGTACATAGGCTTCCATTGTTTCAAATCCTTTCAATCATTTTTTAAATAATTAAATAATTTAAATTTTTCCCTTCCACTATTAAAAAGTGTGATTATAGGTGGATTAATGCAGATATTGATATCAGTTCATTCAAATCGTTATGATTATTCACCATCCGCCGGTTGCTGTCTGGATATAGCTATTGGTTTGTCGTCACTGCTGGGATCAAGACTGTAAGTGACATTTGAGGGCATACCCCTAAATGTATAACCAGTAAAGATTGCACATATCCTGGAATAAATAGATGTTTCAAGCATTTGTTTCATAGTCCAAGTAATTGGACATGTAAATCTTGCCACACCAGAATCATCTGTATTCGCTGTCCCAAGATAAATATCCACTCTCCCACTTGAAGTATAAGTGTACAAGTAAAATTTAATAATTCTGTCTTCATGTATATCATACTCCTGTGCAAATGCGGGCAATAAGGTTAAGATTGCAGCAGGAACAAGATTATTATCAATAATATTACCATTGTAGTCTGCATTAACAGTTACAGGATAAACAAACACAATTGTATTGCTGGCAGGGCCAC
>PMCC01000069.1 GCA_003155275.1 Actinomycetota bacterium
TTGCCCTAATCAGGCTTTACAGCATATTGTTTGCCCGAATCAAGCTTTGCAATATATCATTCACCTTTAAAGGGCCGCTGATTATTTTGACAATAACACTTCTATTTTCTAAAATGATACTCTGGCTTCTATCTTTTAACTTTTAATTTTAAATTTTTATATTTTATTTAAGGGATGTATAGAATAATGGATGAAATTGCAGAAAAATCAGACTTCATAAGGGACATAATCAGGGAAGACCTGGGGAAAAGCAAAAATACCAAAAAAATCTATACCAGATTTCCACCTGAACCGAACGGTTATCTGCATATCGGCCACGCAAAGGCAATCTGCCTGAATTTTGGAATTGCCGAAGAATTTAACGGAAAGTGCAACCTGCGCTTTGATGATACAAATCCCACAAAGGAAGAGCTTGAATACGTCCAGTCAATTAAAAAAGACATAAAATGGCTTGGATTCGACTGGGGGCAGCAGGAATACTATGCATCGGATTATTTTGAAAAGTTATTTGAATTTGCACTGATTCTCATAAAAAAAGGCAAAGCATATGTTTGTGATTTAAGCGCTGATGAGATAAGGTCATATAGGGGTACCCTCACTTCGCCAGGTATACAAAGCCCTTATAGAGGCCGCTCAATAGAGGAAAATCTTCTGCTCTTCGGCCAGATGCGTGATGGCCTGTTTGCCGATGGCGAAAGGGTCCTGCGGGCAAAAATCGATATGTCTTCGCCTAATCTTAATATGCGTGACCCAATTATGTACAGGATACTTCGCAGCAGCCACCATAGGACAGGGGACAAGTGGTGCATTTACCCGACTTATGACTGGGCGCACGGACAGTCTGATTCCATAGAGAATATCACTTATTCGATATGCACACTTGAATTTGAAGATCACAGGCCGCTGTACGACTGGTTCATTGAAGCCTTGGGAATTCATCACCCCAGGCAGATCGAGTTCGCAAGGCTTAACCTGACTTATACTGTTATGAGCAAAAGGGTTCTTTTGGAAATGGTTGAAAAAAAATATGTCAGCGGATGGGACGATCCAAGAATGCCGACAATTACCGGCATGCGCCGTAGAGGTTATACACCACAGGCAATCCGCAATTTCTGCCAGCAGATAGGTGTATCTAAAGCAGACAGCACAATAGATATGGCATTTCTTGAACATTTTATAAGGGAAGACTTAAATAAAAAAACACACAGGGTCATGGGTGTAATAAAACCTTTAAAAGTCATATTAGATAATTATCCTGCAGGCGCCCAGGAAGAACTGGATGCAATTAATAATCCGGAGGATATTGAGGCCGGAACAAGAAAGGTGCCTTTTTCAAAAACACTTTATATCGAACAGGACGACTTCATGGAAGATCCCCATCCTAAATTTTACAGACTTTCTGTTGGCAGGGAGGTCCGCTTAAGATATGCTTATTTTATTAGGTGCACTGAAGTGGTTAAAGATAAAGACGGAAAAATAGTGGAGATCCATTGCAGTTATGACCCCTTAACAAAGGGCGGAGATGCTCCTGACGGCAGAAAAGTAAAAGCAACAATACACTGGGTCTCCGCAGAACATTCACTCCCTGCTGAAGTTAGATTATATGCAAATCTTTTCAACAATATAAATCCACTGAAAACTGAGGAGGGCGGCAATTTTAAGGACAACCTTAATCCGGATTCCCTGCAAACTGTTAAAGGATGCAGGCTCGAACCGTCTCTGAGAGGGGCCAAGCCGGGCGATACTTACCAGTTTGAGAGAATGGGTTATTTCTGTGTTGACCCCGACAGCCAGAATCAGGAAACTCTTATCTTTAACAGGACCGTGACATTAAAAGACGATTGGGCAAAAATAAAAACTGCCGGCTGATAAATGTATCGTATAATAGGGTAAAATATCCAATATATCCATTACAAAATTTTTACGGTCATCAGTAGGGATCTGCCAATAATATAAAAGAAAGATGATCAGACAGAAGCTCTGTACTGGCAGCTTCAGACAAAAAAATAAAATAGTAGCAGGGAGAATAATAAGATGCATAGAGAATATCATTCAAAAAATGGGGACATTGAACTTTTCAGGCCGTCGTACAAGTCAAAGTCTGGTTTTACGCACACAGACCCGTGGAGAGTGCTTCGCATCCAAAGTGAATTTGTGGAGGGTTTTGATGCCTTGGCTGAAGCCGGGCCATGTATTGCGATTTTTGGTTCAGCAAGGACTCTGCCGGATAATCCTTATTATAAAGCAGCAGAAGAAACTGCCAGCCTTCTTGCCAGGAAAGGT
This sequence comes from Actinomycetota bacterium, assembly GCA_003155275.1. Taxonomy (GTDB): domain Bacteria; phylum Actinomycetota; class Humimicrobiia; order Humimicrobiales; family Humimicrobiaceae; genus Fen731. The sequence goes on from PMCC01000069.1 coordinate 2,284, forward strand.
TTCGGTATAATAACAGGCGGCGGCCCCGGTATAATGGAGGCATCTAATAAGGGCGCGTTTGAAGCCGGAGGATTATCAATAGGCTGCGCTATTGAACTTCCATCAGAACAGGCGGTAAACAATTATCAGAATATTTCTCTTGAATTCAGGTATTTCTTTGTGCGCAAGACAATTTTCATTAAATATTCTGTCGGGTATGTGATTTTTCCAGGCGGATTCGGGACACTTGACGAACTATTTGAAGCTTTAACTCTGGCGCAGACCGGCAAGATAGAACATTTTCCAATTGCTCTTTATGGAATGGATTACTGGAAAGACCTGCACCAGTGGGTTGACGAGTGCCTGGTTGAAAAATACTGCACCATTAGTCCGGATGACAAGAAAATTTACAGTATTGTTGATTCTCCCAAAGAAGCTGTTGATTATATCTCCCATATCATCAATGAAAATGATTTTATATAAATTATATTGGGGTCTATTTTAGCAGCATCCCGTAATAATAATATCCGATATCTTTATCCAATGCTCCTCTGTAATAAGACCTCTTAGTTTTTAATAATAATTTGAAGCTATTTTTTTCAAAGAACCCGCCTGCTTTTTCTGAATGTGTAGTCAAATGTACGCCCGGTATATTCTTACTGTTTAAATAGTCCAGGTATGCCTTTAATAATTTTGCGCCAAAACCCTTGCCTCTATGATCTGCAGAAAAATTAATATGCAACAGTGCCGGATAATTCTTTAGGTCCACTGCCGGAAAAAACTGGCCTTTAAAGAAACTGTAGATATTCCAACAGAAAAATATAATATTTTTCTTTTTAAAAAAAATACCCCTGAAAAATGATTTAAAAAATGATTTGGGAAGAATTTTAAAAATAAGTGTTTTGATCATCATACTTTCGTCTATGGTTCCTATAAGGTATCCTGTAATATTGCTGTCAACCTCTGCAATAAAACAGGACAAGGGCTCATAATCAGTATAATAAGCTGTTAAAAAATCTGCAATAAAATCCCTGCCTTCAAAAAAATTCTCAACCGGCTTTCCTAAAAAAGCAGTATCACATGCAATTTTCCTCACAGCCTGCCTGTCACTTTTTAAGTATTTCCTGATTTTTATATCATGGTTTACTGTCATCTTTTATTTACTTTATTGTCCTGTTTTGAAATAATTAATTCTCAGTTGAGTTTTAAAACTCTCCATGCCAAAGCATCATAAGATAAATCACCGGCCCTGGTCCCCACATAGCTTAAAACATATGACGGGTCGCCAAGCAGTGAAGCAGGTATCCTGATAATTAAATCCTTTCCTTCATAGCTTAAATTGATTTTGCTGCCTGAAACAACTGCTTTCTTATCCAGGATTTCAACCCCTGTAAATCCAATCTTTATCTGTATTTTCGGCATGTTTTTAAACTCTACATCATTTCTGTAGCCTAAAAGATAGACCTGGATACCCATTTTTTCATCAATGGAACGCTTAAGTTTTAATTTTAAATACAGATCTTTTTCCTTAAAGGCATAGGAGAGGTCTTCAAAATCGCTGTTTACGATATTTCCTACACTGTCTTTATGAACATCGGCTTTTTGCCAATTTAAATCAAGTGTGCCGGAGTCTTTTAAATCTATTTCTTTGAACTTGCTAAAAATCTCATCAGATTTTACAAAGGAGACAAGGAATTTTGGTTTGTATTCCAGCTGGCTTTTATAATTTAAAACAGCTTCATGTTTTTTTTCTGTCTCAGCCGCTGTCAGTACAAAATCATACCACGTAATTTCGTCACCCTTTATAATAACCGGAAAAGTTAATTTTTTTAAAGGATAATATCCCTGAATCTCCGGCCAGTTTTTAGCATGCACAATATATTCAAAAACATCAGGGCTTCCTATGGAATCTTTCAAATCCCATAAGGCAACCTGCAAAAAAAGATAAAGCGCTTTATGGTCATTGTTTAAATCAATTGGGCTTGAAACAAATATCTTGGTAGGCTTAAAATCGCTTATTAATTTTTCAAGGTCATTTAAAATACTTTCCCCGCAATAAGGAGCGTTAGGAGAAAAAGATTCCGGATAGGGGACCTTTTCTTCCCTTGAAAAAGGGCTTCTGTAGGGGTGAAGGGGATCCCAGTATTCAAGCATTACTTTCAAGGTCCCAAAATCCGGATAGCCAAGATATTTAATATCATTTTTATCAAGACCCAAACTTTCAATGCCTTTAATACTTTCAAGCCTTCTTGTCTCACCAAGCAAGACGAATTGCCTTTGAAATATTGCAGGTTTTTTTTCGTATGCAAGAAAAGCTGCCTGGTTTAAATCTCCATTAGTAAAGCATATAATATTGACTTTGGCACCGGCGCTTAATGCTCTTTGTATTATGCCACCTGTACCTATTACTTCATCATCCGGGTGTGGCGCGAGAATCAAGACCCTGTCATCTTTAGAAAAATTTTCCATGCTGTTGCTGTAATTATAAATAAACAAAGCCGGTTTTGTTAAAAATAAAACNNTATTAATTATCAGTGACATTATTAATGATTTGTTGTTTTAATGATATAACCAAGTGTGAAATTTTTAAAGGCTCTAAAGGTAAGAATCATTTTTATTATTTTTTTTAAAACAAAAATAGCTTAAACTAAATATTCAAAATGAGCGATGATTTAAAAACTACAACATCTCCAAAAAGTAAAAAAGAGAAACTATTCACTTTTTTAAGAATATTTATCAGCTTATTGCTATTATCTTTCCTGGTTATCAGGAACTGGGGTAATTTTGGTGAAATACTGGGGATTCTAAGAAACTACAATGCATTTTTTATAGCTGCTGCGCTTTTATTTTATGTGCTTGGAATTTTTGTCGAAATGTTAAGATGGGAAATTCTTTTAAGGGCCAATAATATCTATATTTCCAAGGCTTTTTTATTCCAGTCAGTGTTTATAGGATATTTTTACAGTAATATTTTCCCGACTAATATAGGTGGTGACATTTACAGAGGGTATGACATTCACACGAATAAGAATGTCCCTAACGATAAAAATGTTTCTTCCATTGTTGTTGAGAGATTTATCGGAATGTTGTCGGGGACGATTTACCTTGTGATTTCTTTCTTCAGTGTTTACAGATTTTTTGGAATTACCTTTGTTGTTATTCTTTCTGTTTTGCCTGTTTTGGGTTTGTTATTATTTTTTATACTGATAAGACCGGATGTTTTTAAAATAAATGTCATATTCAAAAAAATAAAGTTTTTAAGCAAATTTGAAGGCAGATATAATGATTTTTTAAAAAATTTTAAAGATTATAAAAACAAATTCAGGTTTATATTATATAGTTTTATTTATAGCATGATCGGGCAGATGGTCTTTTTTATATCTTACTATATGGTTTCCAGGTATTTAAAAATTGAAATTAGCTTCTTTTCATTCTTTTTTATTATTCCTGTTGTAATTATTGTCTCAAATATACCAATATCAATAGGAGGCATAGGTATTAGGGAAAACACAATATTTCTATTACTTTCCAAATTCGGCGTCGAACCGGCAATTGCAACATTTTTTTCGCTTCTTATACTTTTTGTAATTATTGCAACAGCTTTGCTTGGAGGGCTGACTTATGTTTTCAAGAATATTTTCTTTAAATCCAAGACTGTAATATAAAAACATATTTAAAAAAAGAAAGGTTTTAAAACCAAAAATGCTGGGTGCGATTGCAGGTGATGTAATAGGGTCAATTTATGAATTTAATAATATTGATAAATCCGGTTATCAAAGCTTTGAACTTTTCAGCGAGAAAAGCAATTTTACAGATGATACTGTCTTAACTGTTGCAACTGCGCAATGGATTTTAGATAAAGGTGACCTGGCAAAGAAATATAAAAGATATTACAGGGCTTATCCCGGCAGGGGATATGGCGCCGGGTTCTGTAAATGGGCAGACTCCAAATCTTATAAACCGTATAACAGTTTCGGAAATGGCTCGGCAATGCGCGTAAGCCCGATTTCTTTTGCTTACAGTAATATTGAAGATGTATTATTTTATGCAAAAGCTTCCGCAGAGGTAACCCATAATCACCCCGAAGGAATCAAGGGAGCGCAGGCAGCTGCCGCTGCCGGGTTTTTTGCAAGGCACGGCAAAGGCAAGGAACATATAAAGAAATATATTGAGAATAAGTTCGAATACAATCTTGATGAGCCAATAGAAAGCATAAGCAAATACTACGTTTTTGATGAAAGCTGCCAGGGGACGGTCCCACAGGCAATAAGAGTATTTTTAGAATCCGAAAATTTTGAAGATGCGATAAGAAAAGCAATGTATATAGGTGGGGACAGTGATACTATTGCATGTATTGCCGGCGGCATAGCTGAGAATTTTTATGGAGGTGTCCCGCAGGCAATCAAGGAAAAAACAATTAAGATTCTGGACCCCGGGCTTGTAAGCATTATTAAAAAGTTTTATAAAAAATACGATTTTTAAGAAGCAAAGAATTCCAGGAAAATATATTTAAAGCTGTAAAAAGCCATTTTTATTGATGATACAGGAGTATTATAAGTGGCTGATACAAGTAATTTCAGGCATAATCCATAACACCCTCCGCGCAGTGAAATCTATAACCGGATTTCTGCCGGAATTATTAAGATATCAAATCTATTTAATAATTGCCGCTAAAAGTCTTCTGACATCATCGGTATATTTATCTGCCATCCCAAATAATAACTCTTCCAATAAATTGTCTTTTTTTATTTTTATTACAGCCTTGGTAAACCGGCTTTGCTTTTCAAATGATATGTCTTTGACATTATCGATAGGGATATATGTCAGTAACCAGGTATATAAACTAACAATAGAAAAATCGTCTTGAATTATAATAAGCTGCCTGTCAGTAATGGCCAACAGAATATTGGGTGTTAAATTAATTTTTATAAAACCGATCTTACGGACCAATTTTGGTAAATATATAAAATCCAAAAGTACTTCATCTTTTTGGAGTATATACATGTAAACGCCATTTTGGTATTTTGTGGGTATGTTTTTTAATCTGTCATAAACGTGCTTGGAGCCATTTGATGCTGCATTGGCATTCCTGGCATTCAGGCTGGCCTTTAAAAATCTATCCAGATTAGGTTCCAATATATTATAGCCGGTAGTATTGTATTCCACCTCTATATGGTTGGCGCTTTTGCCATTTGAGCATACTATATCTAATTTTCCATAAAGGAGGCAGTGATTCAATCTTAAGTATGCTAAATTATCCGCACAGGCTTTATTTGCTGTGCCGCTTTCATCTGCTATCAAGGAATCTTTGACATGTACCAGCACATTATTTTTAAACAGGAGCGCTTGCCATGGAACATATCTTTTAACAAAACCATGACCAGGGTATACTTGCAGCGGTACAATAAAACTACCCTCATACTCATTGTAATCAAACCCATTATTATCCAGTATACTTGCCAGATTTTTCGGCATATCAAACCCATTACCTATTGAAAAAGGATAGGCTTTATAGCCCTTTGGCATATCAGGTTTCACAAATTTTTTCTTTTTTTTCTTCTCTTTCAGAAACATAGTAATGTAAAAACGGGACAGAATTGGGCATTCCGGGTTTGTATGATATTTAAATTGCCAACTTAAAAATGATAATCCTTTAAAACTTAAAATCTCTTGCCAGACCCACATTCGGGCAATATCACTTATCTGTCTTTTTATGAATGTTAGATATTGTTAAATACCCCTGCATCCTTAAAAAAGAACCGACAGTTATTATATGATATAAAATTTTATATTGGTAATAATAATGCCCGCTAAAAGTTATTTCAAAAATTTTAATTTAGATATTGACATTATTAAGGCAATACTATTTAATTACTACAATAACTACTAAATTAATAGTATCATAAAAACTGGACAAATTTGTAGAAAGGACAGCTTTGAGAATTTCAACAAGATCTAGGTACGGAGTAAGACTGATGATAAATCTTGCTGCAAACTATAATAAAAGAAATGTTTTTTTAAAGGATATTGCAAAAGAGGAAGAAATTTCTGAAAAATATTTAAGCCAGATAGTCATTCCTCTAAGGAGGGCTGGCTTGATTTCTGCAAGCAGAGGAGTGCATGGAGGATATACATTGGCAAGATTGCCCCGGGAGATAACAGCAAAGGAAGTTGTGCAGGCGCTTGAGGGTGACTTGGATTTAATCGAATGCGCTAGGGATCAGGATGTCTGCACTAGAGTTGCGGGTTGTGCCAGCCGTGGCCTTTGGGAAGATTTAAGCAGAAAGATAACCGAATATTTAAATTCAGTGACTCTTGGTGACCTGCTTAAAATAAAGCAGGAAAAAGTATCAAAAACGATAGAGTACAGCATTTGATAAAAGTGGCGCTTATAAAAAGATTCCGCCTATAACACAAACAATCGATGGCTGGCTGACAAATTATAATAATAGTTGTCTTTCCATAATTATGGTTAAAAGCATGATTTATTTCCGTTGACAAATAAAGGGCTGATAATAAAAAAGGATTTACATGTAATAATGGGCAGATGACAATTAGGGTCCTGTCCCTGTTAGATAGTATTATATTAATCAGCATGATATTAAATTTTAATAAAACTACAGAGCAGGAAAAGAAATGGAAAAAACTCTGAATAGTAATGGAAACATTGAGACTATGGACATAAGAACAAGATTTGACTCCTTGAAAAATGAATTGAAGGCAATGGGCAGCGCGGCAGTTGCTTTTTCAGGAGGGGTTGACAGCACATTTCTTTTAAAAGTCGCTGTAGAAGTGCTGGGGGATAATGTACTCGCCGTAACTTTAAAATCACCTTCATTTCCAAAGAGGGAAATTGATGCTGCTGTCAGTATTGCCAACCGTTTCAAAGTAAAACATTTAATAATAGAGAGCGGGGAATTTGAAAATCCTGATTTTATTAAAAATGACAGCTTAAGGTGTTATTACTGCAAAAAAGAAGAATTCGGTAAAATAATAACTGAAGCCCATAACAATGGAGTTGATTTTGTCATTGACGGCCAGAATTATGATGATATATCAGATTACAGGCCGGGCGAAAAAGCGGCCCGTGAGCTGGGGGTAATAAGCCCGCTTAAAAACAACAGCCTGACAAAGGATGAAATAAGGCGGCTTTCAAAAGAAATGGACATTCCCGGATGGGACAGGCCTTCTTTTGCATGCCTTGCAAGCAGGATACCTTACGGTACCAAGATAAGTAAAAGCCTTCTGGAAAAAATAGGAAACCTTGAAGAATTTTTGATAAGCAAGGGCTTTGCCCAGGTGCGGGTAAGGCATCATGGCGAAATAGTAAGAATAGAGCTAAAAAAGGAGGATTTTTCAATACTGTTTGGAAAATCATTAATGCCCGGGATAATAGATGAGTTTAAGAAAGCCGGATACCTTTATGTCACACTTGATCTTGAAGGATACCGGACGGGAAGCATGAATAAATTATTAGAAAATAAAAATAAATAAAAATAATTGTATTTAAAAGGAGATTAAAATGACAAAGTTTGATGAAAGATTAAAACCGGAAACACTGGCTGTGCATGGCGGCCAGGAACCTGACCCAACTACAGGCTCAAGGGCTGTTCCGATTTACCAGACTACTTCATACCAGTTTAAAAGTACGGACCATGCTGCGGGCCTTTTTGCGCTTACAGAATTCGGGAACATTTACACAAGGCTTATGAACCCGACAAATGATGTTTTTGAAAAAAGGATGGCTCTGCTCGACGGCGGCGCAGGTGCGCTTGCTGTTTCTAGCGGCCAGTCTGCCATAACCCTTGCAACTCTAAATATAACCCAAACCGGAGATGAGATAGTCTCAGCTGATAATCTTTATGGAGGAACCTACAATCTCTTTCATTATACTTTCGCCCGATTTGGCATAAAAGTAAATTTTGTAAAATCATCTGATTTTGACGGATTTAAGAAAGCGATTAACGAAAAAACCAAGGCTATTTATGCGGAGTCCATAGGGAACCCGAAATTAGATGTCGCTGACCTGGAAGAGCTATCAAAGATAGCTCATAAAAACGGAATTCCACTTATCCTTGATAATACATCATCGCCCTATATCTTAAGACCTATAGATTTCGGTGTTGACATAGTCGTCTATTCAGCGACTAAGTTTATTGGAGGGCATGGCACATCACTTGGCGGCGTTATTGTGGATTCGGGAAAATTTGACTGGGAAAATGGCAAATTCCCCTTAATTGCAGGGCCAGAACTTGCTTATCACGGGCTTGATTTTGTGGAAGCGCTAAGACCTGCTGGAAATATTGCCTATATAACAAAAGCAAGAGTTGTTCTTCTTAGGGATCTGGGTTGCGCACTGTCTCCGTTTAATTCATTTTTATTTCTGCAGGGACTTGAAACCCTCCCGATTAGGATGATAAAACACTGCGAAAATGCGCTTATTGTGGCAAACTTTCTCCAGGCGCATCCATTAGTTAGCTGGGTGAATTATCCCGGCCTTGATTTGAGTCCTGAAAAGCAAAAAGTGAAGAAGTATTTAAGCAAAGGTGCCGGTGCAATCATAGGTTTTGGTATTAAGGGTGGTGCTGAGGCAGGCAAGAAATTCATTAACTCGCTGCAGCTTATTTCTCATGTTGCAAATATAGGTGATGCAAAGACGCTTGCAATACATCCTGCGACAACCACTCATCAGCAGCTTTCAGAGGAGGAAAGGCTTGCAACCGGGGTCACTCCTGATTTTATAAGGCTCTCAATAGGTCTCGAGAATATGGAGGATATCTTCGCCGATATTGACCAGGCGTTGAAAAAATCCCAAGTGTGAATGCTCATGGTTAAATATGCTTGATTACAGTTTAGTGAGATTAATTGATAACCAAACAATCAACTGCCAGGCATAATTTCCGGCAGTTGATAAAAGAAATTTTTTAAAAACGTTTATTTTAATTGAAAAGAAAGCCAAGAAGATAATCAAAAAGAAATTTGAAAAGATAATTGAAAAGGAAATAAAAAAGGTAATAGAAAAGGAACCAAAAAAGGTAATAGATAAGGTTATTGAAAAAGGAAAGGAAAAAATAATGGCAAAAATATATGGCGATATTACAAAGACTATAGGCAACACCCCCCTGGTAAGGATAAACAGGCTAAACAGCGGAAATAATGCAACAATTCTTGCAAAACTGGAATCATTTAATCCACTTTCAAGCGTTAAGGACCGCATAGGGGCNNGCGCTTGCTTTTGTTTGCGCAGCAAAAGGGTATAAGCTTATATTGACAATGCCGGAAACCATGAGCATTGAAAGACGCCAGCTGTTAAAAATCTTTGGAGCAGAACTTGTGCTTACTGAAGGCCCAAAAGGTATGACCGGCGCTATTGAAAAAGCTAATGAGCTTGCTGCAAATACTCCAAACAGTTTTGTTCCGCAGCAGTTTAATAATCCTGCAAACCCTGAAATTCACAGAAAAACAACAGCATTTGAGATTTTAAATGACACAGGGGGCAAGGTTGATATTTTTATTGCCGGCGTTGGAACAGGCGGAACATTGACAGGAGTTGGGGAAGTATTGAGGAATATGATTCATACTGTCAAGATAATTGCAGTCGAGCCAAAGGATTCACCGGTTTTATCCGGCGGCCAGGCCGGCTCCCACAAGATACAGGGAATAGGAGCAGGATTTATCCCGAAGATTTTGAACAAGAGCATAATTGATGAAATCATAACCGTATCAAACGAAGATGCGGGTATTATTGCAAGAAGGCTTGCAAAGGAAGAGGGCATCCTTGCCGGTATATCCTGCGGCGCTGCAATGTGGGCCGCCCTTGAGGTTGCAAAAAGGCCTGAAAATAAAGGCAAACAGATAGTTGTCATCCTGCCTGATACCGGTGAAAGGTATCTGTCAACATGGCTCTTCCAGGAATAGGATAAATTATTTTTTAAATTAAATGTCTCTTTATAAAATTACTTTTAACTATAGCTATATAGCTGCGGTTATGGCTATATAGCTACGGTCCCTTTTTCTCTTGTCCTTATCCTTATGACTTCGTCTATAGGGATTACGAATATCTTGCCATCTCCAAAAACCCCTGTGTAGCTATTCTCACAGATTATATCAACTACAGTTTCGATATCCTTGTCTTCAATTACTATTTCCATTTTCTTTTTCGGCAAAAATTCAATCCTGTATTCACCGGCCCGTGATTTTAATGCAATGCCTTTTTGCTGGCCCCGCCCATATACATCGCTTATTGTCATGCTTATAAATCCTTTGTCTTCAAGGGCGTGCTTGACCTGAGCAAATTTATCTTGGCGGATGATTGCTTCTATCTTTTTCATATCAATACTCCGGAATTATATATTTTTTAAAATAATAATACTTTAAAAATTTACTTAACGCTGAAAACATGCTTACTTTAAAATGATTATTTGCATAAAAATTACATTACTTATTTTATCTGCGTTAAGATTGCTCTATCCCTTTTAGTCCTCACCCCCATAAGCATTTTCACCATGCTGGGAAATATCAAGTCCGAGGGCCTCTTCAGTTTCACTTACCCTGAGCCCGATTGTTACATCTATCAATTTGCCGATTAACCAGGTCATGCCAAAAGAGAAAACCCATATAACTACAACTGAGAGAGACTGTTTCCCTAAAAGCAGGAAATTCCCCGTAATCACCCCGTTGGCTCCGGCAGGATTTGCTTTTACAGTGGCAAAAATGCCTGTAGCAATCGCACCCCATGTGCCGGCCATTCCATGGCAGGCCCACACATCAAGGGATTCGTCGACCCTGGTTTTATTTCTCAGGCGCATCATATAAAAGCACACAAGAGTTGCGCCAATGCCTATAGGGATACCCATGATGGGGTTGATAAATCCTGCAGCAGGAGTAATAGCAACAAGCCCCGCTACTGCGCCTGTAGCTATACCGGATACTGTCGGCCTGTGATAAAACCAGCTTAAAAGCATCCATGTAAGTGCAGCAGCAGCAGCAGAAGTGTTAGTGGCAACGAATGCGCTTGATGCCAGGCCGCCTGCCGTTAAAGCGCTTCCTGCATTGAATCCAAACCATCCGAACCATAAAATTCCGGCTCCTATAACAATATAGGGAACATTTCCTGCTGCATGTGAAAACCCATTTCTGTAACCTTTTCGCGGACCTAAAAGCATCGCAAGCGCAAGCGCTGACACACCGGCGTTGATGTGGACTACTGTTCCTCCCGCAAAATCCAATGCTCCAAGTTTTGCAAGCCAGCCTCCTCCCCAAACCCAGTGCGCAATAGGGGTGTATACAAGTGTAAACCATAATATCGAAAATAATAAAATTGCAGAGAATTTCATTCTTTCAACTACTGCGCCGGTAATAAGGGCAACAGTTATTATTGCAAACATCATCTGGTAAGACATAAATATCAAGTGCGGCACTGTTGTTGCATAAACTGCCGATGGAGCCTGGCCAACGTTTTGAAGACCTAAAAAATTCAAACCACCTATAATTCCGGCAACGTCATTGCCAAAACTTAAGCTATATCCAAACAGCACCCACAATATCCCTATAAGCCCAAGCGCCATAAAGCTCATCATTATCGTGGAGATGATATTTTTTCTCCTGACCATCCCACCATAAAAAAATGCAAGTCCCGGAGTCATAAACATGACCATAGCGGTTGAAACCAGCATCCAGGCAGTATCTCCGGAATTTATTTGCATTGTGCGGCCTTCCTTTAAAAAGTATTTATAAAATTGTATAACCCAATTGTTTCAGGCATGTTACAATCTGGTTAATTTTAGGTTAAATGTACTTTTTGGCTTAATATCTTTTCATTCAACTTTCCTATATAGTTATTAAAAAGGGAAAAATTGAGAAATAAATATATTAAATATCAATTTATTTAAATGACAGGAGCGATAATATGTCCGGTGAAGAAAACAGGCGCTATTACGGATGGCTTCCAGACTACCCTGATTTCAGGGATTACAGCCTAAAAAAAGATATCCTCTCGGCAAAAAGCATTAAAGAGGGCGTAAAGGACAGTATTGCCGCTATGGCGTCTAAAACAGGTATGCTCCTTAAACCCGGCAGCGGCAGCGAGAAAAAACTGCCTTTAAAAGCAGACTTAAGGAAATGGTGTTCACCTATAGAGGACCAAGGCAAACTTGGCTCCTGCACTGCAAATGCCGCAATAGGCCTTGTGGAGTATTTTGAAAAAAGGGCCAATGGCAATTTCGTCGATGCTTCCAGGCTGTTTCTTTATAAAACAGCAAGAAACCTTCTTCAAAAGACCGGGGACTATGGGGCCTACATTAGGACCACGATTATGGCGCTTGTATTGTTTGGGGCAGTGCCCGAGAAGTATTGGAAGTATAATATTGAAAAATTTGATGAAGAGCCGGATTCATTCTGNNAAAATTCCCGCAATCTTTGGCTTCAGTGTTTACAGTTCAATTGCATATGCCGGGAAAAATGGCGGGAAAATACCCTTTCCTTCAGAAAAGGAAAAGTTTGAGGGCGGCCATGCCATGATTGCTGTTGGATATGA
>PMCC01000154.1 GCA_003155275.1 Actinomycetota bacterium
GGTATCTTTTGACTGCTTGTTTTTTTAAATTCTTTTATTATTCTTTGCACTATCTCTTCTGAATCCAGAATGGAGGTCTTTGGAAGCAGTAGTACAAATTCATCTCCGCCCCATCGGGCCAGTATATCTTCAGAGCGGCTTACTTTTTTTAATATTTCTGCTGTCTCTTTAAGCAGCCTGTCGCCTTCCAAATGCCCAAAAACATCATTTATCAGCTTAAGTCCGTTTAGATCGCCCATAATAAGACTGAGCGGAAGCTGCCTTTTGGTGTCAAGGCGTTTTAACTCTTCTTCAAAAAATCTGCGGTTATATAGCCCTGTTAAATGGTCATGGAAGCTTAAATATAGTATTCTTTCCTCTGCTTTTTTACGCTCGTTTACGTTGGTCACTATAATTAGCATTGCCGGCTTGCCTTTATACCGGATTAATGCTGCGGACATAAAAACCCATATTGGCTCACCTTCTACACCGATGACCCTGAAATCATAGGCATTTGTTAAGGTCTCTCCGGCAATCCGCTTTCTGTAGTTGGCGGACACTACTTTCCTGTCCCCGGGCCAGACAAAATCAATAAAAGATTTGCCTACAAAATCCGTCTCCGATATACCCATGAGCTCATTCGCCCTCGGGTTGGCGAAGACAAAAATGCCATCTTGCACAATGAAGATCGCCTCATTTACTTTTTCAACCAGGGTGCGGTATTTCTCCTCACTCTCGCGCAGTGCTTTCTCTGCCATCATTTGTTCTGTAATATCTCTCCCATAGAAATTAATATAGTCTTCTTCCTTAATTGGGATAAGATTAAATAAAAAAATTCTAGCATTAATCTTTATTTCAACAACCTCTTGATTAAAAGACTTTTCTGCTGCTATTTTTTTTATGGCTTTCTTAATTTTATAAGGAACATGCTCGCCATCATTGAATATTTTTTTATAGGTATGATTGCAATATAGCAATTTTCCATGATAATTTATACTCCCTACGGGGTCGGGGTTTTCTTCGGGAAATTTAGCTAAACTTTTAATCTCTTCTTCAGCTTTCTTTTTTTCAGTTAAATCATTGTATACTGCGACTATATCTCCATTAGAAAGCTTGTATACAAAGTTTTCCCTCCACCCTGAAATTCTTTTATCTTTGTAAATTGATATGGGATAACTTTCAGGTCTGCCGGTTTTGTATACTCTTTTAAATACATCAAAAAGACCGAAATCTTTAACACCCGGAAATATTTTTAAAACATTTTTACCTATGATATCTTTTCTTTTTATTTTCTCTGCCTTTTCTGCAGCTTTATTAAAATCCTTGATAAGAAAATCGTTTCCGTCATCTATAGCTTCGTAAATAGCAACACAACTGCTTATTCTTTTAGTAAGTTCTTTGTATTCTATTTTGCTTTTTATGGATTTTCTATCATCTTTTATACTTTTTATGCCTAAACTGATATCTCCGGCAACTTCTTTTAAAAATGATATTTCTTCTTTTAGGAAATAATTTTTAGTATCAGAATATACATGCAGTGTGCCAATAACATCACTGTGGTATCTTATGGGTAAAATAAGAACTGATAAAAATCCTTCTTCTATGGCATTTTTGTCCCATGGGACAAATTGTTGGGCATTTTTTAAATCTTTATTTATGAAGTTTCGGCCTCTTTTTAAAGCCATACTGGCAGGACAATCATTAAAGCTATATTTGTCCCAGGACTCTTTAACAGATTTAACAAAATATCTATCTTTCCCCATTATAGCCATAGGTGAAAGTATCTCACTTCCATTTTCTTTTAAACCCATCCATACAAATTTATAACCTTTTATCTGCACAAGGTCATTACAAATAGCTTGACACAAGTTTTTTTCACTCTTAAAGTTCAGCAGATCCCGGTTAATTTTGCTTATAGCTTTTAATGACCGGCTTAATATTTTTAAACTACTGTTATCCGGCATAACGCCCTTTCTGCTTAATTTTTTGCCCTATAAAAAGCAAAAACCGGCCTTACGGCCGATTTGATATATATTAACTTTTGCTGCCGGTAATTGGCAAAATATATTTGTAAATACTGTTACATAATGATGCTANNCTTTTAAATAAATTTTTTATTTTCAATTCAAATTATTTTTTCTTTACCGGCTTTTATTAAACCATCTTAATTTTTATCATTTAAAACCAATGAATTCCAGTATTTCTTGATAGGTATCCGGATATTCTTTCTAAGTGGTGGATATTATCACAATAAACTTCTCAACCAATACCGGGTCGAACTGGCTGCCTGCACATCTTTTAAACTCTTTTATTTTATCATCTTTGCTCATGGGATCTTTATATAACCTGCCTCTCGTCATGACATCATAAGCATCAGATATTAGTATTATGCGGGATATTACGGGTATTGACTCTCCGGCGATTCCCATCGGATAACCGCTGCCGTCGAAGTTTTCATGGCAGGCTAAAATTGCTTTGGCAATATGGGCAATTTGGGGCGATGAGCTGGCAATATTAAAACCTATCTCGGGATGCCTTTTTATAACATCCCACTCTTTTTTTGTTAACTTTCCTTCTTTTGAAAGAATTGTTTCAGAGATAGCAACCTTACCTATATCGTGAAGGGATGCAAGAAGAGAAAGTTCGTTTAACTGGCTTTCATAAAGCTTGACAGATTTTCCCAGTTTTATGGAAAGGTCGCGGACTCTGTCGATGTGTTCTTTTGTTTCGTTGCTTTTTTCATAAAGAGCTTGCTCAAGAGCAAAAATAACTGAACTTGAGATTCTTTCTTTTTGGGCAAGCTTATTTCTGTACATGTTGCTTTCTGCATCTATAATGATTGCCTGTATGCTCTGGACTGACGTCTCTTTTGTTGAAACTCCAAGTGATAAGCTCAGTGGTATCNNTTACTGTTTTTTTGCATTCTTTTTTTATCCTGGCCACAATCTCCTCTGAATCTTGTATGGAGGTCTTTGGAAGAATTAAGACAAACTCATCACCGCCCCAGCGGGCCAGGATATCATCAGAGCGGCACACCTTTTTTAATATTTCTGCAGTATTTACAAGCAGGTTGTCACCTTCTTTGTGCCCGAATACATCGTTTATTAACTTGAGGCCGTTTAGGTCACCCATTATAAAACTAAGCGGAAGCTGCCTTTTGGTATCAAGGCGTTTTAGCTCTTCTTCAAAGAACCTGCGGTTATACAGGCCTGTTAAATAGTCATGGAAGCTCAAGCGAAGAATTTCCTGCTCGGACTTTTTGCGGTCGGTGATATCACGGGCGGCAGCTAAAACACCGAGGATTTCGCCTTGTTCATTTCGATAGACTGAAGCGTTATAGAGTACGTCGGTGATTACGCCGGAAGTATGGCGAATGGCAAGCGGATAGTCGATTACCTTCCCTTGCTCAAAAGCCTTCAGATACCCTGCACGTGCCAGCTTAGGTTCGGTAAAGAAGTCAACGAAATCCCTGCCGATCAGCTTTTTCCTGCTTATGCCGGTAACTTTCTCGGTGGCAATGTTAACGTCAGTGATTTTTCCCTCTGTGCTGATAGTCACCAATGGGTCAAGGCTGGTTTCTATAAGGCTTCGTGAATACAGAGAAGCTAACTGGAGCGCTTCCTCGTTCTGCTTGCGCTTTGAAATATCCTCAAACACTGTAATAAAATAGTCGGGGCCACTTAATGGTTTCCGGCACAGTGATTTGGTAAGGCTGATCCAGATAAGTGAACCATCTTTGCGAATGTAGCGCTTTTCGTGTGTGTAATTTTCAATCTGGCCGTCCAGCATATTACGCATAAGACCGAGGTCAGTATCGAGATCCTCGGGATAAGTGATATCCTGAAAAGAAAGCTTCATCAGTTCCCCGCGGGTATACCCTACGATACTGCAGAGCTTTTGGTTAACTTGCAGCCAGTGTCCTTCCAGGTCTAAATATGCGATACCTACAGCTGCCTGTTCAAAGATTGAGCGGAACCGGTTCTCGCTCTGGAAAAGCTCTATTTCCGCGTGTTTCTGCGCAAGCACACTTGCTGTCACATTTGCATACATCAGAAGTTCATCTTTCTCCAGTTCCGGTGAATCCTTCTTTCCTGCAATTATGATAGTACCGACCAATCGTTCGTTATGTTTAAGGGCAAGCCCGATAAACCAACAGAAGCCGAGCATCTTTTCGATTATGCGGCCAACCGATTTTGGAATGGCTCCGAATGTTGCTTCGTGAATGGAACCGATCCGGCCTAATGACGAATTCATAATTTCATCATACTTGTCCTGGGGGACAGGTGTCTTGACATCAGCAAATTTAGTGCCGAACTTATTTCTTAACCAGGTGTTATTTTCTTCGGAGAGCGTGGATTTGCGCAATACGAGTTCGGCTTTCTCCCGGTCATAAACATTAATAAAGACCTCAGCCGCACCAGATATTTCTTTCAGCATGGTTGCAATTGTAGTAAACAATTTTTCGGGAGGGGTAAACGCTATTGCCTGAGTATATTTGTTGATTGACGTTAGTATCCGGTTCTTTGAGTCCAACATTTCATCGGTCTTTTTGCGCTCAGTTATATCTCTTATAACACCAACAAGGTATGGTTTTTCAAGTTGCACAATATTTATTGAAAGTGCGCCGGTGAAGATATTTCCATTTTTTTTTCTGCCTTGTAGCTCCATATTTTTGACAAATCCCATTGATTTAAGTTCAGAGATCAATAAGGTTCTGTCGCCGGGATTGTTATATAACCTAAGTTCAAGAGAAGTTTTTCCTATTGCCTCATCACTTGCATAACCAAAAAGATCAATAAAATTATCATTAATGTCAATTATTAATCCGGTTTCCATCTCAGCAAAATAATAGGCATCATCTCCGGTTACTAGAAGCTTTTTAAATATTTCAGAAGATTTTAGGGTTTGGATCTCAAGATGTTTTATTGAATTTGACTCTTCCATATTATCAATTAATAAACAGATAATAATTATCGAGTTTTTGAATGCCCAAGATATATATAAATATATAATATATTATAGACATATATAATTATTTTTTCAATAGATCCGGACATCATCAAGAAATTTCATCTGAATTTAAANNTATTGATGTCATACATAAAAACATAATTTTTCAGGATGCTTTAAGAGGGTTGCCTTCTAAAATTTTTTCCACTTCTTCATATCCTGGTAGAAATGAGAAATTATAACGCGCCGGCAGCGCAAATACATATTTGGTATTACTCCCACGTTCGCTTGGTCCAATAGGAGCTGCGCCAATATGGAATTTATCCTGCTGAAGTGAATCCCACTGGGCAAGGGTAAAGACCATGATTGGGATATCCTGGCGTGGATTTGCCAAGGTCCATTTAGGATGTCTTATGGAAATTATTGGACCTTGTTCAACGATAACATCCCCCTGCGAACCTGGAGTGTAACCTTCCCACTTGCTTTCGATAATTTGATAACCTTCCCAACTTAATGGCAGTGAAAAACTAAAACCATATTGAGTGTTTGTATATATATTTTGCTGCTGGTCTTGGGCAAGTGTTGTTCCAACCGCATTAACTGTGGTCTCTGGAATGCTTTGTACCGAAGTTGTTTCTGTTGCCGTAGTACTTTCTGCTTCAATTTTTTCTGTAGTAGCAGGCGGGGCCGCTGTGCTGCACCGATTGCAAATGGCGGCATTAGCAAAGATAATCACAGCTATCAGTAATACAGTCAATATATATAATTCTTTTCTTTTCATAACTACTCATTTGATATTTTTTATAAATAAGTCCAAAACTTTTTCAAGTATTAATTAAAATACTATTAATACAGCTATAATGTTTATACACTTAATACGGCGGTTATAATGTTTATACACTTCTTTCAACTTAAAATCAACCGGTATATGAAACCGGGATCATAACGCAAAAAATATTTTTATAATGGTTTATTCTCACTTTTTATCACCCTTATATAAAACAAGCTGTAAAATTATTGCTAAAATTAAAATCACAATTCCTATAAGAATTCCTAAAATACTATAATCCAATGGTACACCCCTTAATTATAAGAAAACTTTTTATTAAATAAAAATTTAATTAATTCAACTGAAAATAAATATATTATTACTATTAGAAGAATCATTCCAATAAAATAATAAGGCAATCTTACAAAACCAAAAAATTTTCCAATAGCAGTATATGTTATTAAATAAGCAAGTGTAACAATACCAAATGAACTGAACATTAATAACTTATTTGGTTTGCTTTGGAAAAAGGGCGTTTTGGAAGTTCTTATAACAAAAATAACAAGTGTCTGAGTTGTTAGAGATTCAAGAAACCAGAAAGTATGAAAATATGCCGGTGGTAATCGTAATAATAGGCCTATTGTAAATGTTATCAAATCAAAAATCGAGCTTATTGGGCCAAATATAAGCATAAATCTCTGAATCTGCTTTATATTCCAGGGCTTGGGTTTTTTTAGATAATCTGTATCCACATTGTCTGATGGTATTGCAAACTGTGAAATATCATAAAGGAAATTATTTAGTAAGATTTGTATAGGAAGCATTGGCAGGAAAGGTAGGAAAATGCTTGCAATCGTTGGACTTACCATATTGCCAAAATTTGAGCTTGACCCCATTCTTATATATTTTATTATATTTCCAAATACTCTTCTTCCTTCAATTATACCTTCTTCAAGTGCTGTTAAATCTTTTTCCAGAAGTATTATATCTGCGGTTTCTTTTGCGATATCTACTGCATTATTTACTGAAATTCCAACATCAGCAGCTTTTAGTGCAGGAGCATCATTTATGCCATCACCTAAATATCCAACCGTATTTCCCTTTGCCTGTAGGACTTTAATGATCCTCTCTTTCTGCGTTGGAGTAAGCCTTGTAAAAATAGTATTTTTTTCTGCAATTTTTTGAAGCTCTATATCGTTTAAATTTTCAATAATATCTCCTGAAATCACTCCTTTAATTTTCAGCTCGACATAATCACAGATGTTCCTTGCAACTAAAGCATTATCACCCGTTAATATTTTTAACTCTATATTTAAACTTTCTAATTTTTTTAAAGTCTCTTTTACACCTGGCTTTGGCGGGTCAAGAAAAGCAACATAACCCTTTAAAATAAGTTCGCTTTCATCTTCTTTGTTGTAAATATCTTTTGAATATGTGATTTCCTTATAACCGATAGCCACAGTTCTAAAACCATCAGTATTTAATTTTTCAACCTGATTCTTTAAATCAGGAAGCAGGGAATCGTTAATTTCACTGACCATTCCATCAAGCTCGAATTTATTGCATCTTTTAATTATTTCATCTGGTCTTCCTTTAGTTATTAAAATATGTTTGCCATTTTTTTCAACTATCACTGACATTACTTTTCTATTAAAATCAAAGGGGATCTCATCAATTTTCTTATAATTATTCACCATTTTGTCAGTTAACTCTGCGTGTTCGAGGATAGCCCTATCAAGAATGTTTCTTAAACCGGTTTGATAAAAGCTGTTTATATAGGTAAATTCCAGGACTTCTTCATCTTCCTGGCCATTAACATCACAGTGTTTTTCAAGTACAATCTTATCAAGTGTAAGTGTTCCAGTTTTATCGGTACACAGAATATTCATGGCACCGAAATTCTGTATGGAGTTTAATCTTTTTACAATGACCCGCTTTTTTGACATTTGCATTGCCCCCTTGGAAAGATTAAGAGCAACAAGCATTGGCAGCATTTCAGGAGTAAGTCCAATTGCTACTGCTACAGAAAATAGGAGAGCTTCGAGGATATTTCCTTTACCTATGGCATTAATGGTAAAAATTAAAATTACCATAATAAGCATAAGCCTTATCATTAACCAGGTATATTTTTTTATGC
Source organism: Actinomycetota bacterium (assembly GCA_003155275.1). Lineage (GTDB taxonomy): Bacteria > Actinomycetota > Humimicrobiia > Humimicrobiales > Humimicrobiaceae > Fen731. The sequence goes on from PMCC01000154.1 coordinate 7,836, forward strand.
CTTTATCAAAGCTGGTTTCCGGGCTTTTTTTAGTTAATTTCTGGGTAATTTCGCCAAATTGAGTTTCTGTACCTGTTTTTAATACAAGTGCAAGAGCTGTTCCGCTTAAAACACTTGTTCCCATAAAAATTATGTTTTTTAGTTCAGCTATATTTTTATTATCGAAGTCATCAGGCAAAGGAAATTTTTCAACTGGATATGATTCCCCGGTCAGCGATGACTGGTTTATGAATAAATCCTTGCATGTTAGTATTCTTAAGTCTGCCGGTACCATATCGCCGGCAGATAAATAAACAACATCTCCAGGTACAATCTCACTTATTTTGATTTCTTTTATCTGCCCATTGCTGTAAACAGATGCGGTAGAGCTTACCATTTCTGAGAGTTTTTCAGCCTCTACGCCTGCTTTGTGTTCTTGAAAAAAAGATAAAGCAACACTTATTATTGCCATTGCATAGATAAGGTAAGCTCCAAGTTTGTTATCTAAAAATATAGAAACAGTTGCTATGATAAGAAGGACTATTACAAGCGGATTTGTAAATTTTGAAATAAACTCGACAAATAAACTTCTTTTTATTTTTTTGCCGGGCTCATTTGTACCATATATTTCAATTCTTTCTTCCCTCTCTTCATCTGGAAGACCCTTTAAGGAGGTTTTAAATTCTAATAATAAATCATCAACAGGCTTTTTTGATAATTGTTTATATTCTTCAAACCTG
>PMCC01000130.1 GCA_003155275.1 Actinomycetota bacterium
CAGCAGCAGCAGAAACAACTGCGGCACCGGCAACCACGGCAGCACCGGCAACCACGGCAGCGCCGGAGACAACTGCAGCTGCTCCGGTAACACTCAGTGTTTGGGCGGCCACTGAGCCTGAATCCATTGACCCGGCAAAGATAGCCTGGTCCACCGAATTTACACTGGTCTATCACATGTTTGAAGGCCTTGTGAGATGGGATGCAACAGTCCCGGGGTCCGTACCTGTTCTTGGAGAAGCCAAGGAAATTGTGTGGGATGCCACCAAAACAAAGGCAACTGTTACATTACGAGATGATATCTTCTGGAGCGACGGCAAACCGGTACTGGCAAAGGATTATGAATACGCGTGGAAACGGCATGCAGACGCCAACCTAGCTTCAGCTTACGGCTCAACGATGGTTGATTTCTTTAAAGGTGGAACTGATGCTTACAACGCAGTACAGAAATCTATCGATGACAAGACTACCATCGACCTGAAAGCTACTCTTGATATGATGGCTGTAAAGGCAACAGGAGATAAAACACTTGAATTTGAACTTGCTAGGCCATGTCCTTTCTTTGATTATATTCTTGCTTTTGGCACGATGGTCCCTGTCAGGGAAGACACTATAACTGCTAATGGTGATACCTGGACAAATGACCCCAAGACATACATAACCAATGGCCGTTATATAATGGCTGAGAGAAAGCCCAATGAAGTCATTGTCTGCCAAAGGTTTGACAAATATTGGGATAATGCTTCTACAAAGGTTGATACAATAAATTTCAAACTCCTCGCAGATGAGAATGTTGCTTATGCAGCATACCAGACAGATGAGGTGTCATTCATAAATGCAATTCCTCTCGGAGAGATGGAAACAGCTTTGGCATCCCCTGATTATATCCAGGGCGGGCTTCTCGGCACCTATTATTATGATTTCAACGTGACCAAAGCTCCTCTTGATAATGTCAAGGTAAGAAAAGCGCTCTCACTTGCTATCGACAGGAAATATATCGTTACACAGGTAACAAAGCAGAACCAGATTCCTGCTTATTCCTGGGTACCAGAAGGTATTGTTGACATTAATAACAAAAGCTTCCGTGCAAATGGTACAGACTTTATTGATAAGGACCTGGCCAAAGATATAGCAGATGCTAAGCAACTGTTGATAGATGCCGGATATCCTGGTGGCAAGGGCCTCCCGAAAATAGAGGTTTCTTATAACAGCAACAATGTAGGGCACAAATTAATTGCGGAAGCTGTAGCCAATACGTGGAAGACTGAGTTAGGAGTAGAAGTTGAACTGGTCGGCGTCGAAGGAACAGTATTTAACTCATTCCGCCAGGAGCTCAAGCACATGATAGCCCGTGATGGCTGGATCTGTGACTGGAACGATGCGACAAGCATGCTTGACCTTCTAAAATCTACCAGTGGCAACAACCATACAGGTTATAACAACCCGGCTTTTGATGCACTATTGGACCAGGCAGCCCAGGCGCCCGATGCTGCTTCCAGAAGCAAGCTTTTGCATGATGCGGAAGTAATGATGATGGCAGATGCGCCGGTTGCTCCGGTTTATTATTATACCAATAACTTTATGCTCAAGTCCTATGTGAGCGGAGCATGTTTCTCCCCGCTCGGCAACCAGTTCTTCTGGAATTGCACGATTACCAAGTAGAAACATTGAAGTGTTGGATAATGTGATCTGAAGTATAGTAGTTATTAATAAGGCGCCCTGATAAACGGGGCGCCTTTGAATTGAAAAGCTTAAGGTAATTGATTTTTTTAATAATTTGCCGGGTTAGGCCTGATTAAATCAGGAGGGTTTGAAGCATCAAATATCATTATTTATGAAATGAAAATGCTCCTCTGAATTTTTAATCTGAAAGTATAAAATTGGCGTCCTTGTTGAAAATATACATTGTTATTTTAATCAAGAATAATTTGGTATATAATTTTCCCCATTGGCATTCGGCAAAGTATTAAAAAAAGATTATTTAAAAAAGGACGGCCATATGTTTAAAAGAAGTAAGTTCCCAAGTTTGCTTATCATTTTTACAGTGGTAACTGCGCTTATATTGAGCCTGGGAATCACACCTTTGTTCGCTGCCACTAATGCGAAAGTGGAAGAATTTGCAACAAGGTTTTATGTCAATGCCCTCGAAAGACAACCTGATGCTGCAGGATTGAACAGTTGGGTAAGCCAGCTTACCGCAAAAAAAGTTACCGGCGCCCAGTTTGCAAGCAATATTCTCTTCAGCCCTGAATTTACTGCAAAGAATAAAGATAATGAAGAATTTGTGGCTATCCTATTCAGGACCCTTTATAACAGGGAACCCGATGCTGCAGGTTTTGACAGCTGGGTTAATTTGTTGAATACGGGACAGTCAAGGCAGTTTGTGCTTGCCGGGTTTACAAATTCAGCAGAATTTCAAAGTATATGTACAGCCGCAGGTGTCAAAGCAGGTCAGCTTGATCCAACAGCAGGCCTTCCAACGTTACAGGCCAACAAGACAAGGCTTCCTATAATTTCGATGCATGGGGTCGAACCGATTCCATCAGGAAAGTATGAGCTCAGTTCTGCAGCTTTCGAGTATCTTTTAAGCACACTCAAATCTTATGGTTATAAAACAATTACTCTTATGGATATTCTGGCATATCTAGATAAAGGCAAAGCATTGCCTGCAAAACCGATAATTATTTCAATGGATGACGGTTACCAGAATCTCTATATCAATGCTTTCCCTCTTGCCAAAAAATACGGTTTTAAATTTACGGTTTTCCTGATAACAGGCCTTATCGGAGATAATGAAGCCACCAGGAGGATTAACGAATTTGATGCAGGCGTTGAGGGTATTCCTGTCCGACAGATGCTTATCTGGCCGGAAATACAGGCAATGAGCAAGGCAGGAATAGAATTCCAGTCACATACCTGGGGGCATGAAGTTGTATCTGATATGGATAGCGCAGCTATCCAGCAGACATTAAAGCAATCAAAAAGCGACATTGAATCAAAGCTCGGCAAATCATGTGTCTTTGTTGCATGGCCGCATGACGCTGTTTCAGAAGAGGCTATTTCATTGCTCGCTGCCTCTGGTTACAGGGGAGCTCTTAGAGCTTATGGCGGAGTGGAGGATTTAAGCACAATCAACTTAAACAATATCTTAAGGCTGAATATTGATGGGACAATAAATCCTGTAAATTATTCAAGCTATATAGGATTGCAATAATTTTTTGGATTTATACTTTATAGCATGCTTGTTGGCGGATCTTAAAAACCATTAGGGTCCGCTGACATTTTTGCTGAGTTATGTTTACTTTCTTATTAGCTTAAGAAGAGTTCTATAATTTTTTATAAGACATATAAAACCACATTATATGGCTGAGTTAAGTAACAATATTACCTGCAGTGAAAGAATATTATCAATTGATGCCCTTCGCGGATTTGATATGTTCTGGATACTTGGAGCAGCCAAACTTGCCAGTGTACTTTTTACCCTGAAGGATACTTCCTGGGGCGCAAGGATTGCCCTTGAATTTGATCATACTGCGTGGCATGGGTTTACATTTTATGACCTTATATTTCCGCTATTTCTTTTTATTGTCGGCCTTGCAATTCCATTCTCGCTCGCAAAATATCAAAAAGGAGGCACAGTATTTAAGAATGGTTACATATATGCCCATATAAGAATCATTACCCGGACAATAACCCTGATTTTTCTGGGATTTTTAGTAAACGGGTTTTTAAAATTTGATTTTGCCAATATGCGATGGCCCGGTGTCCTGCAGCGTATTGCGCTCTGTTATCTGGTTTCTGCCACTATAGTGCTTAATACGCCTTCAAGATGGCGGCCTCTTACTGTCGGTATAATTTTTGCAGCAATACTAATAAGTTACTGGCTTGTTATGAAGTTTGTGCCTGTACCTGGCGGCACAGCGGGAAATCTTTCACCTGAAGGAAATCTTGCTGGGTATATAGACAGGCTGGTCATTCCCGGAAAGTTTTGCTGTTATTCATCAGGTGATAATGAGGGTTTGCTAACCACAATCCCCGCAATAGGCACGACTCTTTTGGGGGTTTTAACAGGGTTTTTATTAAAGACAAACAAATCAAGAAGCCTGATAGCTTTGTATATCTTTATAAGCGGAGTTGTTTCGATGCTTCTTGGAATAGCTTGGAATTTCGTTTTTCCGGTCAATAAGATTTTATGGACAAGCTCCTATGTATTGTTTTCCGGCGGCTTAAGCCTTCTTTTATTTGCGCTATTTTACTGGATTATTGATGTAAGGGGCCATAAGAAATGGGCCTTCTTTTTCATCGTTATTGGCATGAACGCAATATTAATTTATACAGTGACGGGCATGATTGATTTTGGAATCCTGGTGGAAACCTTGGTAAGCGGGCTTTCAAAATATATGGGTATTTTCTGGGTCCCATTCTTTCTGATATGCCTATTGGGAGTAAAGTGGCTGTTTCTATATTTTCTTTATAAAAAGAAAATATTCCTCAAAGCATAACCATGGACTATTTTCCCCTGCCAATGAAGGAACCGCCAACTCCTCAGCTGCAGGTTTTTAAAACCAGGTTTGTGCTATGGATTTGGCGCAGGTTTATAAATCGGCTTTGGCAGCAGGGTTTAAAAACAGGCGTTGTCAAGTATATTTGCTTTTATGACTAAGCTTATTCAGTAAATATGAATAAATTTTAAAATATTAAATGAGTAAAAAAAATAATTAATTTATTATACAAGGAGACAAGATGAAAACAATTTTGTGCTATGGAGATTCAAACACACATGGAACGTTGCCTATAGACTTTGACATGATGGAAAACCCATTTACCTCAAGCGACTACAGGCTTCCAAAGGAAAAAAGATGGACAGGGATACTGCAAAGAGAATTGGGAGCCGGATATTATGTGATTGAAGAAGGTTTAAACGGCAGAACCACTGTATGGGATGACCCGATAGAGGGTGTCCATAAAAATGGGTTAAAATACCTTGTTCCATGCCTTGAATCTCATGCTCCGGTTGACCTGGTGCTGCTGATGCTTGGAACTAATGACCTAAAGACCAGGTTTTCGGTTTCTGCTTTTGACATTGCCTTGAGCGCAGGTGTGCTTGTAAACACAATTCATCAGAGCGGTTTTGGACCAGGTGGCAAAAATCCAAAGGTACTCCTGATGTGCCCTCCGCCACTGGGTAAAATGTCTTATTTGGCAGGGCTGTTTACAGAAGGTGTAAAAAATTCTCTCGAGCTTTCAAAGTATTACAGAAAGATTGCCAAGCTATATGGGTGTGATTTTATGGATGTCGCTGAAATAATAAATACCAGTGATATTGACGGCATCCATTATGGAGAAAAAGAAATTGAAAAACTTGGAATGGAACTTGTAAAAATAGTTAAAAAGATATTATAGCGCCGCATTTTAATATTTTATCAATACAGGTTTGATTAAAAGGTTACAATCATTATTTGTCCGGCGGTTAATGGATGTAAAAAAGCTATATTGAAGAAAAATTGATAAGAGAAGGTTTGATAAGGTAGTCGACATCACCGGTCAAACCTAAACAGGCAGTTTAATAACAATTGAATCAGTTGCCGTCAGTTAAATAATTTGTAAAACTTTTTCTGAACTTTGCAACCTTTGGTGAAATTATGGCCTGGCAGTAAGGCTGGTAAGGGTTATTTGCAAAATACTCCTGATGGTATTCTTCAGCCTTATAGAACTCTGCCAACGGTTTTATTTCTGTAACAAAAGGGTCGGGATATATTTTAGAGTTTTCCAGATCCTGGATAACGCGCCGTATAATTTGCTCCTGCTGCGGTGAAGTGTAAAAAATTATTGACCTGTATTGAGTACCCCTGTCATTCCCCT
>PMCC01000031.1:0-18179 GCA_003155275.1 Actinomycetota bacterium
TTCATCATTTCCACCTCCTCACAGATATCCATAACTTTAAAAAAATCTTTTCTCTAAAAACCCCGATTTTAATGAATCTTTCTTCTTAAAAACCTTTCCTTTAATATTCACATCCTGTGCTAATAATTAACGAATAATAAGGCTTACTATTAACCAATAGAAGTCTTGATGGCCTGGAATTTTCCTGCAAGACCAAGGCCCAATGCGGTAACTGCTGCTATTATTACAACTGCGATCAAGGCAACCATCAATGCATACTCTACTGCTGTTGCGCCTTTCTCATTTTTAGCTGGGTATAAGACCCTGCCTGCATAATATACGACTTTGTTTAAAAACTTCTTCATCATTCCCACCTCCTCACAGATATCCATACCTTTTAAAAAATCTTTTTCTCTAAAAAACCCCGGTTTGATAAACCATTCTTACTTAAGACCTTTACTCCAAGCAATCACTCCCCTTATGAAACCACTTTTTCCATTTGTTTCGGTGAGTTGATCAAATCAGATAATTCATCTTTAAATATATACCAGCTCTTTCCAAATTTTTTTGCATTGATATTTCCTGCCTGGCACCACTTTCTTATTGTGATAGGCTTTACTTTAAATATCGTTGCGACTTCACTGACTTTATAAAAATTGTCCATTTTAAAACCCCTGACTGTTAATTTAAAAAACTTCTTAAAAATTACTAAAATCTTAAAAACTCTTGAACCGGTTCTTTTTATTTATGTGTATTAATATATATACTTATTCAATGAATTGTATTATTACAAATATTTACTACAATGTCAAGTATTTTTTAAATATTTTTAAATATATTTTTAAATATACTTTTCTATATACTTTATTTCATATAAGTATATATATTAATTAAACAAATTACAAATATTTTTAAATAAAAACTTAGAAACTTGCCGCAGGAATGATACAATCTTTAAAAATGTTTATAGTAATAAATTCTTAACTGTATTAATTCAGTCATGATAGAGATAAAAAATTTGACAAAGGATTTTAACAGCCTGAAAGCCATCGACAACCTTAGCCTTAAAGTGCCGGAAAATGAAATATTCGGGCTTATCGGTCCGGACGGGTCAGGCAAAACCACCCTTATGCGCATGCTTGCAGGAATCATGAACCTAACGGCAGGCGATATATTGTATAAAGATAAGAGCATTGCCAAAAACACAGAGGAGATAAAGGCTTTCCTTGGCTATATGCCGCAAAAATTTAGCCTGTACGGCGACCTCTCAGTTATAGAAAACATAAATTTTTACGCAGACATTTATCTTGTGCCAAAAAAAGAAAGGGCGGAAACAATAAAAAAACTGCTATCTTTTTCCAATCTTTCAGATTTTAAGGACAGGCCTGCGGACAAGTTATCCGGAGGAATGAAACAAAAACTGGGATTATCGTGTGCGCTGATTCATAAACCCCGGATACTTCTACTGGATGAACCAACAAATGGAGTAGATCCGCTTTCAAGGAGAGAGTTCTGGAATATATTATATGACCTGAAAACCCAGGGTGTGACAATATTAATATCAACTCCTTATATGGATGAAGCTGCCAGGTGCGATGGTATTGCTTTAATTGACAAAGGAAAGCTTGTTTTTACAGGAAGCCCTAAAAAAATCAGGGAAGAATATGCCGGAAATGTTATTGAGATGATTACTTCTGACAATATTTTGGCTTTCGAGGCAGTTTCGGTTCTGGAGGGTGTCAGTGATGCAAGCATTGTAGGTGAAGTCCTTCACATAAACACAGCCATAGATTTTCCCCCGGAAACCATAAATAATAAGCTGAGGGAAATCAGCATAAGTATTATTGATAAAAAATCAATTGAGCCGACTATAGAGGATGTTTATATTTATCTTACCAAAGAAAGGCAAAAACTGCCGTCAGAAGACCATAAAAAATAGTGGAAAATATTATTGAAGTTGAAAATTTAACAAAGAATTTTGGCAGCTTTACTGCTGTAAACAGTGTGACTTTCAGTGTTAAAAAAGGTGAAATATTCGGTTTCCTTGGTCCCAATGGCGCGGGAAAATCAACTACTATAAAGATCCTTTGCGGACTTTTAATCCCGACTTCCGGAAAAGCGTCTACATTCGGATTTGATGTTTACAGGCAAAGCGAAAAAATCAAGGAAAACATAGGATATATGTCACAGAAATTTTCACTTTATCCTGATTTGACCGTTGAAGAAAATATAAATTTTTATGCCGGGATATACAGGGTCGACCCTAAGATTCGGAACATAAGGAAAAATGATTTATTAAAGCTTTTAGAACTTACAGAAAATAGAAAAACAATAGCAGGACTTTTGCCGGCAGGATTTAAACAGCGCCTTGCCTTAAGCTGTGCGCTTATACATGATCCGCCGGTTATTTTTCTCGATGAACCCACAAGCGGTGTTGACCCTGTTTCAAGAAGGAACTTCTGGAGACTAATCAAATCCTTTGCAAATTCTGGAAAAACTATTTTTGTTACAACACATTATCTTGACGAAGCTGAATATTGCAACAGAATATCGCTGATCTACGACGGAAGGATAATAGAGCTGGAAAGTCCTTACCGGATAAAAAAATCTTACGAGGAGAGGTTTAACCTTAAAAACCCGACTCTTGAAGACGTATTCATTAAATCCATTGAAAACTACAGGGCGGCAAATAATGAATTTTAAAAGGCTCGTTGCAATTTCAAGAAAAGAATTCATTCATATAAGAAGGGACACCAGATCACTTTTATTCTCTTTTCTGATACCGTTTGTCCTTCTGCTGTTGTTTGGCTATGCCCTGTCGCTTGATATTAAAAATATTCCTTTTTCTGTCCTTGATTATAATGACAGCGCTGCAAGCAGGGAATTTGTGAGCGGTTTCAGCCAATCAGGATATTTCGACCTTAAAGGATATCTGAATTCTGAAGCTGAACTTAAAAATACCATCGATTCCGGAAAAAGCCTTGCAGTAATCGTGATTCCTCCTGATTTTGAAAAAAATTTAAAAGCATCTAATAAGGTAACTGTTCAGACCATAATCGACGGTACAAACTCCAACAAGGCCTCAATTGCCCTCGGTTATATTAATGCAATTTCCCAGTCTTACTCCGCCAGAATATTTACAGAAGATAAGGTATTAAAGGAGATGAAAGCTCCATTGAGCAGTGAGATAAGAGTTTGGTATAACGAGAAACTTGACAGCAGGAATTTTATAATACCCGGACTTATCGCAATAATAATGCTGATTATTGCCTCCCTGCTTACTTCACAAGTGATATCAAGAGAATGGGAAAACGGGACAATGGAGCAGCTGATTGTATCTCCCGTAAAGCCGATTGAGCTTATATTTGGAAAATTACTGCCATATTTTATCATCGGTATGATAGACCTCTCAGTTATAATAATACTTGGAAAGACACTTTTTAAAGTATACCTTCGGGGTAATATCCTGCTGCTGTTTGTGCTTTCAAGCCTTTTTATGATAGGAGCCCTGGGAATGGGCATAACAATATCAATAATCGCCAAGTCCCAGGTTGTATCCTACCAGCTTGCGCTGTTGACAAGTTTTTTGCCTTCTTATATCTTAAGCGGGCTCGTGTTCCCCATCTCAAGCATGCCAAAAATCATTCAATACATTACATACTTGGTGCCCGCAAAGTATTTTATCATAATTTTAAGGGGCATATACCTGAAGGCAAATACATTTTTCATACTGGCTATGGATGTTTTATATCTTGGAGTATTTGCGCTTCTTATGTTTATTATTGCAAATTTTAGGCTTGTTAAAAAACTGGACTAATAATTAAGGTTATAATGTTTGTAAGGATAAAACATTTAATAATAAAAGAGTTTATACAGTCATTCAGGGACAAAAGGCTGTTATTTATTATATTCATTGCTCCAATAATCCAACTTGTCCTGTTCGGATTTGCCATTACAACAGACATCAAGGATGTTCCAACCATCATAATGGACCTTGACAGGACTGCAGAAAGCAGAAGTTTTATTTCCAAAATAGAAAATGGCGGGAATTTCCGGATTGATTATTATATAAATGATGAAAAAGAAATTGTGAGTATGCTTGACAGCGGTAAAGCAGAACTGGCTGTCAAGATTTATCCGGGATTTGAAAAGAGCTTAAAAAAAGGAAATACTGCGGCAATCCAGGTAATTATAGACGGTTCAAATTCAAACACTGCGGCAATGATTTTAAACCACATGAGCCAGATAAGCGCAAATTACTCAATGTCCATATTAATTGAGAGGATCGACCATTTTGAAAAACTTTCCGGAAAGAAGATTTCAAGAAGCCTTGATTTCTTTTCAAATGAGATAAGGATTTGGTATAACCCTTCCCTCAAAAGCAGGATTTCCAATATCCCGGGTGTTTTGGCTTTTATACTGCTGGTGCTGACAGTCATCCTGACTTCAGTTTCAATAGTAAAGGAACGCGAGAGAGGCACAATTGAGCAGCTCATAGTTTCCCCGTTAAAACCGGTGGAGCTTATTCTCGGAAAAACCATTCCTTTTGCAATTATCGGGTTTATCGATGTGCTGATAGTCATATCTTTGTCCTTCAGCCTCTTTAAAATCCCTCTTAACGGGAATCTGCCACTTTTATTTTTTTCAATGCTGTTATATCTTTTTAATACCCTGGGGGTCGGGCTTTTTATTTCAACTGTTTCAAAAACACAGCAGCAGGCTATGATGACTTCTTTTTTCTTTACAATGCCTGCCGTAATGCTCTCCGGTTTTGTTTTTCCGATTGAAAATATGCCTAAAGTGATACAATACCTAACGTATATTAATCCGGTAAAATATTTTCTTGTAATAGTCAACGGGATTTTCCTGAAAGGCACCGGTTTTTCAATTTTGTGGCCGAATATGCTGGCTTTAGGGGCAATCGGTTTTATAATATTATTTATAAGTGTAATAAGATTTAAAAAAAGGCTGGAATGATTAAAAAAGTTTGGAGGATTTTTAAATGAAAAGAAAAATATTGCCGATTGTACTGGGAATCATAGTTCTCGGGATTGTAGCTTATTTTGTTTATGATTATATGATGGTCAAATATAATACCAACGAAAATATCATCGAGGCGTCCGGTGTTATCGAAGTCAATACGGTTATATTAAGCGCCGGCAGCTCCGGGAAACTTATGGAAGCAAAACTATTGGAAGGAGAAGAGGTAAAAACCGGGAATGTTATTGCAAAGCAGGATAGCAGTGTGCTCGAAAGCCAGATACAGGTGACACAGGCAAACATTGATCTGGTGCAGGAACAGATAGATTCCGCCCAAATCCAGTATAACCAGTCAGTAGAATCAGCCAAGATAAATTCGGACCAGGCATATGAGATGGAAAAGCTTATGGCCACCTATAATCATTTCATTTATTATGATGAACCCCTTTCAATCACGAAATCTGATTCAGACAACTATTCTTCCTCCAATTCCACTTCTGACTCACAGAGCAGCCAGAAATCAAAGAGCAGCCAGGAATCAGAAGGCGCCCAGCCCTTGCCTGGCAACACTACAATAACCGGCACAACAAAAACATCCGGGACAACAAATACAACCATGGTCTCGGATTCTTCTGGATATTCGACATCAAACTCTATTACTTATGCTGGCTCGGCCCAAAAAAAATCAGTGCAGATGCAGCTTGCAGATGCTGAAAATAAATATGATCTTGCAAAGTTAAAGCTGAAGCAGGTAAAAGCAAACGACTCATCAATAAAGCTTGCTGAAAAAAACCTGGGAGTGTTAAAAGCACAGATAGACCTTTACGGACAGCAGCTAAAACAATTTGAGGTAATTTCTCCCATAGACGGAGTTGTACTTNNTCAAGTAACAGCCGATTCATACCCGGGTCAGCAGTTTAAGGGTAAGGTGACAAATATATCTGATAAGGCAGAGTTTACTCCTAAAAACATCCAGACAAAGGAAGACAGGGTAACTACAGTGTATAAGATCACAATAAGCATTGATAATAAGGATATGAAATTAAAACCCGGAATGCCTGCTGATATTAAAATAGATATTGCAAACTAAAATCCGGTAAGCTACAGAGTATAGACCAGTCTGCCTTCGACATCCCTGCTTAAGTTCTGGTTGTCCCTAAAATACTGCTCAAGCACTTCCCGCGCAGAAGTTGAGACAACTTTATGGTTTTCATTTTCTACCAGCTCTTCATTTGTAATGTTAAGGTATGTGGCACAATTGGTCATGTGGTAACCTTGCATGCATATGGTATAAAGTTCACTGTCCGTAACAGCCTTGCCCTTAAATTCAAGCTTCTCAAGCAGGCTTTTTGTATCATTATATACTGCTTTTATTGTACTGTTTACCTGGTAGCACTCCCCTTCACCGTTGCGGTTTTCTTTTCTCATAAAATAGGCAAATATCTTTTTAAGCTTTTTGCCGTCAACTGTAAACCTGTTTAGGGAATCATCGTAGGGGAAACAGGCCCTAAAATCATTCAATGTAATAATTTGCCCAAGCTCTTTTATCCTTATTGAACCGCTTCCGACGAGCATTACGTCACACTGGGCAATTTCCGCAAAAGCATCAGCAAACATATTCCCAAGGGCGGTCTCGATCTCTCTTGCCGGGTGGGTTAATTTTTTTGCAAACTTGGAGATTATTGTATTATATTTCCTGTCTATTGTTTCTTTAAATGACTCTATATATTCCTGCAATGCGGCGTCCGGCGGGGCAATGTCATCATTTATCGCTATAAGCTGCCATTTATATTCTACAATGCTGTTGGTCTCGTCATCGACAGTAAGATCATAACGGCCTACCTGGTCTGTACCCATTCCCGCCTGGGCTACAAGGATATTGTTTACCTTCGTCGGCTGGTCAAGAATAGTATGTGAATGGCCGCCGATAATCAGGTCTACGCCCCACTCTGGTTTCAAAAGCGCGGCAAGCTCAAGGTCCGATTCATAACCTATGTGTGTAAGAAGTATTGTAAGATCGATGTCATCGTTTTTGTAGGCATTTGTTATTTTGCCTATTTCACTGGATGCTTCCTCAAGTGAGATAAAGCTTCCTATCAGGTTATCCATCTTTAGTGAATCAAGGATCTTATCTGTGATGATACCGGTAAATAAAATATCAAAACCTGCTTTCCTTAAAATAAGGTAGGGCCGCATAAGCCTTTTATTATATTTTTTTATGTAAAGGTTTGCATTTACAATCGGAAAGTTTGCTATCTTTTCAAGGAATAAAAGATGCGGAAGTCCATAATCAAGTTCGTGATTCCCAAGCGCTACAACATCCGGGGAAAGATAATTCATTATCTCCATTGTGGATATTCCCTTAAATTCAAGGTCTATAAGGGAGCCCTGCACCATATCACCCGATACCAGGTAGAGGACATTTTCCTCCTCTTGCCTTACCTTGTTTATGTAGCCGGAAAGAAGGGATAGTCCGCCTATAAGTTTGCCTTTGCCTTCCCTGACTTCAGCAAGAAAATCTCCATGGATGTCATTTGAATGAAGTATTGTAAATTTTTTATATCCGGACTCGCTCATTTTTATAACCATTCCTTTTTCAAGACACAAAATAATGATGAAAAGTATTCAGGAAGCTTTCGCAATTTTTATGACAATCTTGATAAATCTTACAAATATCCCTACTGCAAGTCCAACTATAATAAGCGCCAGACCTATCTTAAAAATAGGAAACAGGATTGGAGCCAGGCTTGCGCCCTGGTAGCTTGTAAAATCAAACGGAAACAAAGTAAGAAGTGTAAACACTGAAGAAATCCCAAAAATATTCACTACAATATTTGTAATGTTATTAAAATAAAAGCTGTAATTTATTATAAGAATAATACTTCCCAATATGGAAACAATCATCGAGACATTAAATATTGGAAGCCATGCCCCAAAATTTGCAGTGAGCATTGGAGTCAATGACCAGGTTTTTGAGGCTGTGTAGTAAGTATAAAAAGCAATATATTTGTTAAAGAAGTTAAAGAAAATAAGTAATATTATTCCCCAGGCTATTGCGGCGCTATATCCGGCAACCCTTGAGTTCCTGTCAGATTCATATTTCTTTTGCTTTTCTGAAGCTGTACCCTGCCATCTTTCAGGTTGAGTTTTACCCTCGCCTCCTGGTATATTTTCAGGTTTTTTTTTAGATTCTTCTTCAGCCGAAGCCTGGCTGCCAGCTGNNCCGCTCCCTGATTTTTCCTTATCATCTTTAAAATAATCAGAGACACTTTCACCAAAAGTCTTGGCAGCTTTTCCCAAATCTTTAAATTTATCTTTCACTTCTTCGTCTTTAAACCTGCCGGCAAATGCTTTGGCGGAATCTGCAGCGCTTTCCCCAAATTCTTTTGCTTTTTCTTTAAGTTTGGGGTCATTAAATATTTCAGCCATTGCGCTTCCGAAATTTTTCATCATTTCAGTAAAAGTCTCTGAAGGACTTTTTTTTGATTCTTCAGGCATCTTCGATTCCTTTCTGTCAAATCCAAAATAATGATAACGACATTAATATAAAAAGCTATAAAATAGCAATAATAATAAGACAATCCTGTAATGACAATGATACTTTCAATCGAAACAATAGCTGCAATAGTTTACTGAAATAACAATAAGGCTCTATTTCAGCAGCAATACATTTTCCTTCAATATAATAATATTTTCTTTAAAAACTTATGCCGGATGCAAAAACCTGTTATGGAAATTTTATTTTAAATCATGAAACATTTCCACATATTTTTTATTGCAGGTTTTATACTCTCTACATTATATTTAAAAAGCCCTTAAAATAGGGCTCCAACACCATGACCTGTTATTTAGGTTATACCATAATTATTACCATATTATTTACCATATATTTTTATTGCTATTTGTAAATATTTATTGTAATATGGATGAAGTTAAAGAGTTTCTCTTTAAACTAAAACTAATTATTAAAAAAATGAATTAATGTAAATAAGATAAAACGAGGTAGCCGCTGTGAGTCAAAAAACAACTTTTATAATTAAGGATGAAACCATTATGCAAGTGAAAGAAGCAGTCAAAGCGGGATTTTTCAAATCAATGTCTTCATTTGTGGAGATTGCGCTAAATAACGAACTGGAAAAAATAAAAAAGAATGCTATCAGAAAAGAGATCCTTAAAGCAAGCGCCGATCCATTATTTTTATCAGATATCCGGGAAATTCAGGAAGATTTTAAACATTCAGATTTTGAGTAAATTAGAGGAGGACATATTATTATGGTGCTGAAATGGCAAATATATTCTGCCGATCTAAACCCTGTTATTGGTTCTGAACAGAAAGGCAAAAGACCTGTACTTATAATAAGTGATGATGATTACAGCCTTTCAATGCCTATTGTTTCGATACTTCCAATCACCTCGTTAAAACCTGGTAGGGTAATATATCCGAATGAGGTCCTTTTAAGAAGCAATGAAAATCCGGGTACAGGCCTAAAGATAGATTCAATAATACTTGCCCATCAGATCAGAACAATCTCTAAAGAGAGACTGACGAACCATATTGGAAATATTGATGACTTGCAAATCAGAAACAGGGTCAATGAGGCTTTAAGGCTTCATCTTAACCTGTAGGCTGTATCTTTTAGTCCCCTTCTTCTTTATTTTTAAGCTTTTTTCGCTGAGCCCTTACATTGATAAACCAGTACATGAAGCCTGCCACAAAAGTACTGCTTTCCCCCCCCAGTTATACTTCCAATAATTACTGAGAACAGGTTTTTAAAAAACCCCGGAATGTCCAGGAGAGAAACATCAACGTTTGATGAAAACTTTTCAAACACTTCAGGCACTTTGGGAATATTTTTACTTTGAGGAATTTTATAAAAATCACTATATTTTTTAAAAATATGTTTTTCAATTAAAAAAAATATCTATATAATTTAACGTTGGTTGATTTCATTAAAAAATTTAATACAGATAGAAAGGAACCCTTGTAACATGAACATGCTGCTATTCAACATTATACTGATTACCTATTTAGCTGTAACTGTATTTTTAGGTTATCTCGGTTACAGAGGCACCAGGAGCGTTAAAGATTTCATGCTTGCCGGTAGGCAGACCCATCCTTATGTTATGGCAGTTTCATATGGAGCAACCTTCATATCCACTTCCGCTATTGTAGGTTTTGGCGGTATGGCAGGTGTTTATGGCATGGGGATTCTCTGGCTTCCCTTCCTTAATATACTTTTTGGAGTCCTTTTGGCTTTTGTTGTTTTTGGAAAAAAGACAAGGGAAGTCGGGGCAAAGCTTGATGCGCACACGTTCCCTGAATTGCTTGGCAAAAGGTATAACTCTGTTTTAATACAAAGGTTTGCCGGCATTGTCATATTTTTCTTTATGCCTCTTTANNATGAACTTCAATGTCGCCCTTCTTATAATGTCTGTAATAATAGCGCTTTATGTAATTACCGGTGGTTTGAAAGCGGTCCTCTATACAGATACATTCCAGGGCACCATAATGTGGGTAGGCATGCTTTTTCTGTTAATCATTACTTATGTAAAACTTGGAGGAATCACAGGAGCCCACAAGGCTCTTACTGACCTTGCAAAGTTTATTCCGGCTAAACAGGCTGCGGAAGGTTTCCAGGGCTGGACAACCATGCCAAAAGCTGGTTCTGTCTCATGGTGGACCCTTGTATCAACGGTAGTTTTGGGTGTCGGTATAGGAGTGCTTGCCCAGCCCCAGCTTTCAATAAGGTTTATGACAGTTAAAAGCAGTAAGGACCTTAACAGAGCTGTTGTTATAGGGGGTGTCTTTATATTCCTTATGACTTTTGTCCCATATGTAACGGGCTCCCTTTCAAATGTTTATTTTTACAACACGACCGGAAAACTTTCGCTTGAGGCTGCGGGAGCCAATATAGACAAGATAATCCCGACTTTTATAAATTCAATAATGCCCCCATGGTTTGTATATATATTTATGCTTACGCTGCTTGCTGCCGCAATGTCTACAATAAGCGCCCAGTTCCACGTAATCGGCACTTCTTTTGCCAGGGATGTTTTCAGGAGGTATGACTATAAAACCCCGGAAAAAGACGCCGCCAGCACCGGGGCAGTTAACAGGAGGGGCCTTTATTATCCAAAAATAGGGATTATAATAGGAATTCTGATAAGTGTCGCGCTTGGATATTTCCTGCCTACAAGTATTATCGCCAAAGGAACGTCGCTGTTTTTTGGCGTATGCGCTGCAACATTCCTGCCTGTCTATATTTTCGCCCTTTTCTGGAAGGGCGCAACAAAGCCGGGAGCAATAGCCTCAATGTTTACGGGGCTTTTTTCAAGCCTTGTGTGGATGCTGTTTATTAATTCAGGAATTGCCTCAAAGGTAGGGCTTTGCAAGCTTCTTTTTGGCCGGGACACACTTTTAGGATTCCCATGGAACTCGGTTGATGCAATACTTATAGCTTTTCCGTTGTCATTTCTTGTAGCTTATATTGTTTCCCTTGCCACCAAAAAAAGCGGCGGGCCAACCGGATCCGTACTAACGGCAGCAGCCGCTGAAAAATAAAATCAACAGCAGAGGGAAATAGAACCGGCGTAATGTGAAATATTTTTTATTCTAGTAATAAATTCATCTAATAATTGGTTCGAAATTTCACACATTTGAGAGCAACCATATTTTATCTATTTCCAGATTTAATGAATTCATACAAATAAAAATTTTCCCTGGAGACTATGCTATTTTCAAATTTAACTTCCTTAATTTCAGTGTATTCATTTTTTATTTCATCTTCTTCGTCCTTTGTTATAGATTCCTGGTCTTTTACAAACAGGAAAATCTCACCATCATTGATAATTGAATCTATATCTTTAAATGCACCTTCAAGACTTAATTTGCTATTACGGGTTTCCCAATTTACAAATTTGCTATATTCTTTCATTTCAGGATAATAAATATCTTTGTTTAAATAACCAGCAATTGTTTCAGCTGAATAATCATGGTATCCAATTATTTTAATGTTTTTATTTGAGTAATTTTCATTAATATATTGAGCTACAAGTTTTCCGGAAGAAAACGGATACCTGTAATCATAATATGATGCTATTCCGGATCCTATGACTGAAACTGCCAGTATGATAATTAAAAAAGTATTGGAAATAGTATTAATTAACTTACGATTAATGTTAAAGAAAAAATTGTCATCGTTATTTTCTAAATTTGAAATCCAGATTGATGCTATAAAGAGTATAAAAAAATGCCCAAAATGCCTTAAAGCTGCAAGACTTATCCCTTTTAACGGAATTATTGAAATACATATACTACCCAATATAAAGAGAGCCCAAGTTCTTCTTTTTAGAATTATTGATGATATTAAAAAAATAATAATAGGAACCAGGTAAATATAACTTGAAAGAAGTTTTACAATCAGATTGGTATTCCAAAAATCTACTCTTATTTCAGGTATTGGTAAAAAAGCAGATGCAAAGCCTCTTTCTACACCTTTAAATGCTTCTTTATTATAATCATTTAAAATATTACTGGATATTTGTGAATTTGAACTTGTGAGTGGAATTGAGAATGCAGTACCATTAAAAATTTTATACTTAAACTGTAAGTATATAAGAATAATTCCAAATAGGACTATTAAGAAAAATCCTAGTAGTATGAACTTATTTACTTCTTTTTTTATTTTTTTTGCATCTTTCAAAATATCAAAAATTATAAGGAACGTAAATGCCAGGGAAATAATAAATGAATATAAGTTAGCCTGTCCCATAAAGAATAGTACAATGGCCAGCGGTATTAGATTTTTATATTTTTCTTTATATAAAATACAAAAAAGGATTATAAATAAAACTCCCAGTGAATAGTTTCTTGATATTATTGAATATTCATAGAAAATGAAATAACTAAATACAAATAGGATTTTAATATATTTATTAAAAGGAGAATATTTTAAAAATAAGAAAACGATAGCAGTAGATATAGTTAAGTGTATTACCTTCATAGCTTCCACATTACTTGTAATAAAGTGGGAAATAATATATAAAATAAAGTTCCAGAGGAAGGGATGCCCGGAGATATGAGTGAGCCAATTAAGGGATTGCTGAATGGAGTGGCTTTCTGAACTTTGATGCCATGCAAAAATTTCATCACACCAGAATTCATGCCTTATGATTAGTATTATACTTAATGTTATGAAGATTATTAAAACGATTAGATTATAATAATTTCCAAAAAAAGGAATTTCCTTTTTTAGCTGAGAAGAAAATCTTGTTTTGTGATTCATATTATTACTCAAGATTATAATAAAAAATAAATAAATTTAAGTTATTATACAATGATAAGTTAAAAGTTAATATAATTTCTAATCTTTAGAAAATATCTTCATAATAAATGGCAACGTGATTGTATTTATCATAATTTCCATTATGTGGTATTGCTATTTTACAGGAGTAGAAGGTGCTTAATATAGTAGATAAAAATAATATGGAACTGCATTTTAAGTTTATATCTTTTTTTAAAATAAGATTAGGGACTTTTAAAATCCTATTCCCAGACTGCTGCAGTCTGATTTTTATATATCAGCTTAAAATAAGACGTACCCGATTTTTCCAAAAATAACTTTGTAAACACTGAATTTTCGAAGTTTTTATCGATTACTGCTACTTTATTATAATCAAGAAGGACAATAACACAGAAATTACCTTTAGTATCAATATATTGTTTTTCAATTTTGCCCTTTGAAATCAGTTCAACACAATACGGTGTATTACCCTTCCACGTGACATCTCCGGTTTTCATATCCATTAAAATACCATTTCCTGATCTTAGAATATTTTCAGCTATAGTGTAACTCGCAATCGCATAGGTGTAATCCTTGCCATTATTATTATTTAAATCCCATTCTCCAAATTTAAAAACGAAATAAGCGTTATCCCTTATTTCATCAGTGGTTACAAGAACAAAAGGTGCCACCATTTCCGGATGTGTAAGTTTAAGAATAATATTAGCTTGAGCTTCGCTTAACTGATAATTATTTATTAATGTATTCATTGCAGTTTCTTTGTTTAGCCCCAAAATATTATTTAAGATTTCAACGCTTTTTGCAGTGCTACCTGTATAATCTTCGAGTGTCAAACAGGCATTGTCACCGGTTGTTGCAAGCATACTTAAAATACCATATGATAATGCTTCATCACTCGTAGAAAGAGATCTGTCAGTCCAGTACTCCCTTGAGGTAGAAGGCGATCTTGCACCATATATAAAAGCAGCGTCCTTTTTTCTCGATGCCAGATTTTCCATATATCCCATCCTGCCGTCAAAAGCTACGGGGCGATCTGCAATTGCTGAGAAAAGATGGCCTCGGCTCCAATTTGAAATTATTACAGTTTCCTTAGGAGTATTGTTGCCAATCCACTCTGAGACATTCCAAAGATCATCATTTGCACTGGGAATTAGGGTTGAAATAGTTTTATGTACGCTGATAACAGCCGGTACTGAGATAAAAAGCAGGATAATCATTGCAATAATACCGGTAAGATTTTTCCATCTCTTAAAAATATCAAATTTTCCTTTATCTTTGAGCAGTTCCAAATACTCCGCAAAGTTACCTATCATAATCCCCGCGATTATTACAATTGGCGGTATAAGCAGCAAAGCAAATCTCTCGCCACCCTTGAAAAAAAGGGTGATTCCAATTAAAAGCCAAGAGAAAAGAAACAAGTAAAAAAACCATGAAACTCTATCCAGCAAGCGTTTTTTTAGCTCAGAATTTATTAACACTCTAAGCATCCATATAATGCCAATAATACCGACTAAAAATAATGCTGATCCAACATTGGCCATCACTGCTATGGCCGAAGGTTTTGCCAACTCAGAAACAAGTGAGTACACATTGGGCCATGGAGCCCATGGACTTTTCCCCATCATCTTTATAAGCGCAGATGGTTCATAAATCAATTCAATAATTTTTGAAAATCCCGTTAATATACTTATTAAAGACAGAGAACCTATGGTAAATATTAAAAGCGTATAACCAATATCTTTTATGCTGTTTTTCTTTAACTTGGACCCAATCAGGTAAACTATTGAAAACAGGAAGACTATATAGAATAAATAGTACCAACCAGACCAGGCCATTGAAAAAACAAACATCCAAAAAGCTGAAAGCCCTGCGAATATAATCTGCATTTTCCTCTTCCTGCTTTGCACAGCTTCAACAAAAAGCCATATGATGACAAGAGGGAATAGGACTATAAACATATCCGTATCAAAGAACCCGGGGACAGTTCTTAAAGCATATAGGGGAGATGTAACTGTAAATATTCCTGCTGCAATTGCGCCATATTGGTTTGTAAATCTTTTTGTAAAAAAATATGCAACAATACCTGCCAGAGGCCCAATAAATACAGGTATCCAAAAACAAACTGTCAGTAAAGGCACCCAGGCAAATAGATTAATGAATTTGTAAAAAAATGCCGCAATATAGACTATCAGGGGTGGATAATCCATTGGGACTCCCGGAGGATAGTAGGAATGCAAATCCCATTGTCTTCCGTTTATCAGAGTATCTCCAAGATATCCATGTTCAAGAAAGTTTTTTGTCAGACGGTAGTGATAGTAAGAATCACCAAACTCATACATATACGGAAGACCATTTTGGTCCTCATAAAATGCTTTGTTACTATTCGGAACACCTGGAAGCCGAACATAATCCAATCTGATGAAGAACCCTATTAAGAATATGGCTATAACGATTGCAAATGTTATGCCTATCTGCTTCTTTCCCATTTATATTGCGGCAATTGGGTTTATTTCAGGTTAAATATAGCCGTGACTGTTACCATGATCTCTTTTTCAATAGTGCTGGTATCATATGTCCCCCAGTCAGATATATCGTTTGAATTGACCTGGAGTACCTGTACAATCCCTGCATTTGCTGACTTAATAGAGCCTACAGTAAGCCCTGTACTTTCGGCTATTTTATCTGCTCTCATTTTTGCATCCCCTGCAGCATCTTTCAGAAGCGCAATCCTTAATTCCGGCAGCTTTGTGTAGTAATATTCAAGGGAGTTCGTAGAGAATATCACACCTTTTTCAATCAGGACCTGGGTATTTTTTGTCATATCTGTAATTTTTGCAACATCATTTGACTGTATTTCTACATTCTGCCTCAATATATATTCCTTAGGAGCGTTTGGATCATACTGGGAAGGCGAGTCCATGTAGACAGGTGAGATCAAAAGGTCTTTCTCAGTGAAACCATAACCCTTAAAAAACTCAATTACAATACTTTCGTCCTGTTTCATCTGGGTATAACCTGACTTTAAATCCTCCATAGGAATATTCCTGCTAAACTGGCCCTTCCACTTTGCAAGGTCCGACACTACTTTCTGTTTCACCGAACCGGTAACAGCAAGGGTATCGCCCTTTGTTTTTACAAAATAAAAGGTATAAGATCCTATGCCTGCTGCTATTATCAGGCAAAGCCCTATAACAACCCCAAAGATTATAAGCCTATTCCCAAGACCTCTTCTGCCACTAGCTGAATCCTGCAGATTCTCCATTTGGTATCCCCCTTAAATTAAAAAATATTAAAACTTTTTATAGAAAACTTATTAAAATAACAAAAACATTATATACTTTTCAATACTTTTTTACAATTTGTTTGCGTCCATTGCAGGCTTCCTTATTTTTTCTATAAAAAACAGCATCAGCATCAGCATAGAAGCAAGGACAGCAAGAAGGAAGTTCAGCGGCCAGATATTTCTAATCCCAAAGTATCTTATGTAAAGTCCGGACATCAGGGGACCTACAGTAAACCCGATACCGCTTATGAAAAAGATTACTGCATTAAACCTGCCCCGGTGAGTTGCAGGAGAATAATTTGCTATTAAAACATTTGAGTTTACAGCATTGATAATTTCTCCGAAGGTCCATATAAAAGTCGAAATGATAAAGACCACAAATATCCTGGAATAATAAAGCATCCCAAAACCGACGGCAAAAAGTATGCCTGCGATTGCAATATTTAGAATAGGATTTATTTTCTTCATAAAGGCAGTCAACAGTATTGTCATCAAAATTACAATCACTGCATTGATAGTCATAAGAGAGCCAAAATATTTTGCCCCGCTTTCACCAAACAACTCGTTAAGAAAAAGCGGCAGGCTGAAGGCGCTTTGTGAATAGACAAAGGAAAAAATGATTGATATTAAAGCAAAGCCGTAAAGAACGGGCTTTTTAAAAAATATTTTCATTACATTACCGGTCTCAGCACGCTCGCTTTGCGGCATTTCCACATTGTTAATATAAGGCCCTGCTTTTATATATAAAGTTTCCTTTATATAAAAAATTATGGGTATCAGGGCAATAAGGGTTGTGATGGCGTCAATAAAAAAAATAAGATTTATATGGTTTACAAATAAAAATCCTGCTGCCAGCGGCCCTACGGCATATCCAAGATTATGGCCAAGGTATAGAAGTGAAAAAGCATCATTGCGGTTTTTCTTGGTTGTGGAATCTGTTAGTAAAGCATTAATTGCCGGCATTGCCCCGGATTTTAAAAAACCGGCTAAAATTATAAGATAAGGAATTGTAATTGATTCTCTTAGGAAAGCTATTATGATGTAAATACCTGCTCCAAGGGTACTTAAAACAATAATTACTATCTTTCTTCCTACCCAGTCGGCAAGCTTTCCGCCGACTAGTTTTCCTACTCCTTCAGCTGCAATAACAATAGTAAGTATGAATCCGGAATAGTAATTACTATAACCCAGCTTAAGCGTTAAAAACATTGCAAGAAAAGGATAAACAAAGCTTCCGGCAGAGTTGACTATATCCGCAAAAAAGAGGATATAAACATTTCGAGGCAGATTTATGTAGGATTTAAATAATGTAAATCTCTTCATAAACTAAATGGCCCTATTGTAAAAGTGGAAACATTTGAAAAAACCAATTGACTTTTTTTTCTTTTAGACTTTAAAAATCTTTGCCATTTTTTAAAAACATAAATTATGTTCGTTCATTATATATTAAATATCAATAAATTATTACAAAATATTTAAAAAATCTAATTTAAAAGGTAATAATAGGGCGAATTTTATAAAAATTTTTTTAGATGATTAATTATTAAAAAATAATTAAATTCTTCTATTGCGGTATCAAAAAAAATATTGTTTTATATAATTAAATAGGATTTGGAAATAATAAATAAAAAGAA
>PMCC01000031.1:18224-20194 GCA_003155275.1 Actinomycetota bacterium
CTTGAATATAAGCAGAGCATTAAAAATACTTTAAAAGAGCGTTATGTAAGACATTTAAGTAAAGAGGTAACTGCTGTGCCCCATATCCATGACCTGCTTGGCCAGGTCAAGGAAAATTTTAAAGTGGGCCTTGCCACAAACAGCAGACATAGGGAAGTTGATATAATCTTTGAAAAACTGGGTTTCGACGGTTACTTTGATATTAGGCTCGCCAGGGATAATGTTAAAAATGTAAAGCCTCATCCTGAAATTTACCTGAAAGGTGCCGGCATTTTTGGAGTCGACCCTTCTGAATGCGTGGTTTTTGAAGATTCCATTGTCGGCATTACTGCTGCAAAAAGTGCAGGGATGAAGTGTGTGGCCATTATAAATACATACTCTGCAGAAGATTTAAAAGATGCAGATATGCAAATCGAAAGCTATAGGGACATTACTGTGGAAAAAATTAAAGCGCTTGGAAAACATAATCCCCTATGAGCCCTTTAAACGAACAGGCGCAATACTATTTTGCGCCTGTTCGTT
The DNA here is from genome assembly GCA_003155275.1 of Actinomycetota bacterium. Lineage (GTDB taxonomy): Bacteria > Actinomycetota > Humimicrobiia > Humimicrobiales > Humimicrobiaceae > Fen731. Next base: position 18,747 of record PMCC01000031.1, read on the forward strand.
TTCATTTAAAACAAAGATTTGTTTTCTTTATTTGTCAGTTAAATATATATTTCTTAACTCTATTCCTTAATATCCCAATACTCTTCAGCCTCTTCTTCCATTTCAAAAAGGCGGTCATAATAATCGGGGAATTCATTAAGGTGTGCAAGTGCGATCTTACCAGTCAATACAGGATCGTCATTGGTGACATTTGTTTCGGCATTAACTTTTCCATGCTCCAGTTCAACGTCCATCCCCATCCTGAACTGCTCCACGTCAAATTTGCTCCAGTCAATCTCCAGTTTTTCACCAATTGTTTTTGCTTCTTCAGCGGTAAAATGCTTTTTCGCCGACATATACTTGGCCATCTCCTTACTAAGTTATTGAAACACCATAATTATAATGGTGAATTACATTATACTTAAATAATGCTTAAACTTACAATATTAATAAGCGTATTTAATAACATATTTAACAAATTATATAAAATGAGGTAATATCCTGCGGAATAAAGGTATAAATATTAAAAAAGTTTGGGAACAGGATATAATTATTATATGGAAACAGCCAATAACAATTTAAAGAAAAGTATGGGGTATGACAGTAAAGTTGCAATCCGTAAATGCGGCAGCTATGTAAAAGCCGATGTAATTGATGCAATAGAAAAGTGTGTAGCCGGGATAGGCGGTTTTGAAAGCTTTATCGGCAATGCTTCAAACATTTTGTTAAAACCAAATCTTTTATCGGCAATGCCTCCTGAACGTGCTGTGACCACTCACCCTGTTTTTATTGAAAGTATAATCGAGATCATAAAAAAAACCGCAAACCGGCCAGTCAGAATAACAATTGCCGACAGTCCCGGTGTAGCAATCAAGCACACAAAAAAAGACCTGAAAAGATTATATGAAATCTGCGGTCTTTCATATCTTGGGGAAATCGAAGGTGTCACTTTAAATCTTGATACAGATTTTTCCCAGGTCTCTTTTAAAGAGGCGAAGGTCTTAAAACAGCTTGAGATAATAAAACCAGTCATTGATGCAGACATCATTATAAACATGCCGAAATTTAAGACGCACAGCCTTACAAGGATGTCTGGGGCAGTCAAGAATATGTTCGGAATAATACACGGCAGGACCAAGACTCTTTTGCATGCAAAATTTATCGATGTCGAAAAATTCAATGAAATGCTTCTGGATGTCTATTTAAGTATACCCCCCACTTTAAATATCATGGATGGTATTTTGGGTCTTGAGGGAGAAGGCCCGGGTGCAAGCGGCAGCCCTCGAAAAACAGGGCTGGTGCTAGCCGCCACTAACGGTATAGCCATGGATAGTGTGGCCGCCCGCCTTATGGGTTTTGAAGACAAAACTCTTCCATTGATAAGGTGTGCTGCAGCCAGGGAGCTTGCCGGAGCAGATTTGGGCAAAATTGAAATATCCGGCGGATTGCTTGAAGAATTCATCATCAGC
>PMCC01000031.1:20290-24329 GCA_003155275.1 Actinomycetota bacterium
GGCGCAATTGATTTAAAATATTCCGGACTTGGCAATTTAATTTTTAAGCAAAAACCGCTAAAATAGTACAATGCTTTCAAGATTATATAAAAACATACTTGTAATCGGCGGAAATGCTTCCGGACTTGCCGCAGCCAGCCAAGCCAGAAGGGAAAATCCGGATGCTGACATTACTGTCCTTGAGAGAGGCGATTATATTTCTTATGGGTCCTGCGGACTTCCCTATTATGTATCAGGAATTGTCAGGGATTTTAACAGCCTTTTTACTTATGAACCATCCTATTTTGAAGAAAAAAGAAAAATCAGGATTCTTAAAAACCACAGAGTCGTATCAATAAATACTTTCAAAAAAGAGGTGGCTGCAGACATATTTTCTTCAAACACCTTTTCTGCAAATACCGGTGCAGGAAGTTTTTTAACNNCCTATGACCGGCTTGTCATTTGCAGCGGAGCATCTCCAGTCAAACCGGATATACCCGGTATTAACGCAAAGGGTGTCTTTTGTTTCCGGGATGTAAAAGATGCAGTTGTCTTAAAAAAATACATCGAAACTCAAAATCCAAAACAGGCGGTTATAATAGGCAGCGGTTCCGTGGGTCTTCTTATGGCGGAAGCTCTGGCAATCAGTGGACTTAAAGTTACGATTGTGGAAACAAAAAACCGAGTTTTTGAAAGCTACGAAGAAGAAATAACATCGGTTTTAGAAGAAAAAATCAAGAATTCAGGAATTCAATTGTTAACTTCATACCGGGTAAATTCAATAAATTATAACCGTGAGTCCGGCCAGGCCTTCTCAGTATCTGCAGTTTCCTCAAAATCTGTTAATGGAGAAAAAATAGAAATTGAGGCTCAGATTGTCATTGCTGCCGTAGGGATTGCGCCAAATACCGGTTTCTTGGAATCAAGCTCTATAGAATTGAATGGATATAAAGCNNTGTCTTGTAAAAAATATTGTTACCGGTTCCTGGGACTATATTCCAAGCGCAGGAAATGCAATTAAAGCAGGAAGGGTCGCCGGCGCAAATGCTGCAGGCGCTGGCGATATTTTTGAAGGTTCATCGGCCACCAAAGTCGATAAAATATTCGGCTTGGAAATTGCCCGTACAGGCGTGGGGCTTACCCAGGCTCTTGACTACAGGTTTAATGCCTTCAAAATAACAGATAATTTTTCTTCCCATGCAAAATCCCTGCCCGGCACTGAAAATATCATAATGGCACTTATTATTGATATTGGTACAAGGAGGATATTGGGAGCCCAAATGGCTGGCAAAGATACTGTAGGAAAAAGAATAGACGTCTTTACAGCGGCAATAACAAATGAGATGACGGTAGATAAGGCATATATGCTTGATTTAAGCTACACCCCGGCAATTGCCACTGCCCCGGATGCAATAACCCGGATGTGCGGAAAAGCAATTAGTGTTCTGAAATCAAAAAGATTTTAAAGACTGGTTTTTACTTTTTCCCTTAGCCGGCTTTATTGATCCTTATGGCTTCTATAATTCTTATTTCCAAAATTTTATGGAGTCATTCTATATTTATTGTGAGGTCCACTGTAAAAATTGATTCCGCAGCTTTTTTACAGCTTCTTTCAAATTTCAACCATTATGCTGTCGCCCTCGATTTTTACTTCATAAACAGGCTCATCAGGCGTTTTAAGTTTTAAAAAACCTATTTTTGGCCCCAAAGTGTTTCCCCCTGTAGTGACATCAAATTTTGAACCGTGCCGCGGGCACCTGACAATATTTCCTTCCAGCACACCTTTTGAAAGATCTCCTCCCATATGGGTGCATTTTGAGCCAATTGCATAATAGCTGCCATTATAATTTACAACCAGGATATCCTTTCCCTGAATCTTAAAGGCTTTCATGCTTCCTTCCGGTATTGAATCTTTTTTTGCGACATCATAAAATCCCATTTTTACCTTCCTTCTAAAATACGGCCACATAAGGCTTTAATATTTTTATTTGTTATTCATGACACACAATTTTAATTCTTTTTGATTCTCTTTTCTAAACACAATCAATAAGTTAATTAACTTTTATGAAAAACTTCTTCAATTTAGGTAACACAGACTTACCTGTCCCAGTTTTTGGCCAATTTTTTGACTTCCTCTGCAAACTTGCCCAGATCTTTATTTGCAACCCCCTCATTTTTGTGGACAACCTGTGATAAAAGCTCATTGGCATCAAGCAGGTTTGCATATTCCAGGGAAACAGTATTACCATTTTTTTCATGAGACACTTTTCTCTCTAACTCAATCCCCGGAGTAATCATTTCACCGTTACTTAGGTTATAACTTGATTTATAGGATGGCGCTACAGCTAAAAAACCCAATTCATTTAGTGTCTTGACAAATTCTTCGCAAACGGAGACCTCGCCATGAGTAACAAAAACCTTATCCGGTTTTTTGTCAAAACTATTTATCCATTTTAATAGCCCATCTCTGTCTGCGTGTGCAGACAGGCCTGTGAAATTATAAATGGTTGCCAAAACAGCAATTTCTTCATCAAAAATCTTTACCTTTTTTGCGCCGTCAAGCAGTATTCTTCCCAGGGTTCCGGCAGCCTGAAAACCGACAAAGACTATCGAACATTCTCTTCTCCACAGATTGTGCTTTAAATGATGTTTAATCCTACCCGCCTCGCACATGCCGCTTGATGAAATAATTACCTTTGGAACAGTGTCATAATTTATGGCCATTGAGTCTTCAGTTGAATCAGTAAAAGTTAAATTTGGAAAGGACAGCACATCTATGCCTTTTTTAATTATGCTTATTGCCTGCTCATCAGCACAATCGTTTAGATCGGAGTCATATAATTTTGTTATTGCAGATGCCAGCGGACTGTCAACATAAACCGGGAAGTTGGGAACGCTTGCTACCAGTTTTTTTTCTTTAATCTCTCGAATAAAATATAAGAGCTCCTGTGTTCTGGCAACAGCAAAAGAAGGAATAACGACATTTCCGCCTCTTGACAGTGTTTCGTCTATAATCTTTGCCAAGCCCAAGGTATAATCCTCATTTTTTTCATGGATTCTGTCTCCATATGTTGATTCCATAACCACATAGTCTGCCTTCCTGATATATTGAGGGTCCCTTATTATGGGCTGATTTGTATTTCCTATATCTCCAGAAAATACAATTTTTTTGCTTGTCATCCCTTCAGTTAAAAATATCTCTGCTGATGCTGAGCCTAAAATATGGCCGGCATCAACAAAATTAACCTTGATTGCTCCGCTTATTTCAATCATATTTTCATAGCAGCAAGGCACCATATACTTTAAGGTATTTTCAGCATCAATCATGGTATAAAGAGGGACTGCAATATTTTTTCCTGCCCTCCTGTCTTTTTTGTTTTTCCATTTTGCATCCATTTCCTGGATCTTGGCGCTGTCTCTAAGCATTATTGAAATTAAATCACATGTGACTTTGGTTGCAAATATCTTTCCATTAAAGCCCTCTTTGACCAGTAAGGGCAGCCTGCCGCTGTGGTCAATATGCGCATGTGTCAATACAACAAAGTTTATATCGCGGGCATTGAAGGGAAGGCTTTGGTCATCCTTTTCATCCATTCCCTGCTGGAGGCCGCAATCTATCAGAAGTTTTTTTCCATCTGCCTCCAGGCAGTAACAGCTTCCGGTTACCTCTTTGGCGGCACCATAAAATGATATATTCACGTGTTGCATCCTTTCATTAAAAGTACATAAATTGTTTGTGTCTTAATTATTGGTTTTATATGCTCCAATAATTTTTGACTGCACAGGTATACCTGTTATATGCTGCTTATATACTAATATTAATTTATTAATTTCCATAGGATTATTTATAACTATTTGTAAAAGAAAGAGGATTTCTTTTACAAATAGTTATTAAGTGCTGTATAATTCCTAACCGGATATCATATGAATGAAAACAAATCAAAATTTTTAAATTTCATAAAAAACAGATTTAATATTAATTCTAAAAATGGCCTTTATTTAACCATAGGATTTATATTAGTATCTATTTTTACTTATATTTTCTTCAACTTTATTGAAG
>PMCC01000123.1 GCA_003155275.1 Actinomycetota bacterium
GGAGGATATCTTTAAAGCTTTGGTTGAAGGCCTTGTTTTTGAGATATGCTTTAACCTTGAACTTGTTAAAAAAAGCGGCATTAAACTAACCGAGTTAAGGGCCACAGGCGGCGGAGCCAAATCAGATTATGAGCTTAAGTTAAAGGCCTCACTTCTTGATAGTCCTATACTCCGCATGGACATAACTGAAGCAGGATGCCTTGCAACAATGATGCTTGCAGGTGCCGGCACCGGAAAGTTTACATTAAACGAGGCAATCTCTAAATTCGTAAAGGTAAAAGACAGATTTGAGCCCGACAACAAGATAAAGCAAAGATATCTTGAAAAATATGAGAAATATAAAAAGATATATGGCCTGGTTTCTCAACTATATTAAAGAGAAACTAATCATTTTAATAAAAAACTGTTTATAAATCGGCCCAATCTTTAAATTATAATTCGCCTGTATATAATCTGGAGGGCCAGAAATCGGTTTAGTTCTTTGCATATTTTCCTGATAATCATAACCCTGACGAATATAATCCGGATATTTAAAAAGTTTTTATAGATTATTAACTGTAAATCTGGTATAAAATTAATTTACTACCTCTGATTAATAATTGTTTTTTGTGTTATCAAAAAAATAAAGATATTTTTGCCAGGGACTGTTATATTTCATGGAAAAATCAATAGAATGGCTTCTTGAGGACGAAAATCCTTCTGTTAAATACTATACCCTTATTAATATTGTAGGGAAGAAACTTCAACCTTCTGATGCTTTTTATTATGAAGATTTAATCCGGAAGTCAGGTTCGGCTGCAGCCATTTTAAATTTGCAGGATCCGTCAGGATTGTGGCAGGAAGGAAGTTTCTCTTACAATCCTTTATACAGGGCCTCTTATTGGCAGCTATATTTTCTTTCGCTTTTAGGTATAAGAAATAACAATCCAGCGATAAAAAAAGCCGTTGAGCTGATGGTAAATGATATGCAAACATTAAAAGGAGCCTTTCCTTCTGCGGGGCGTTACTCAGGTAACCTTATGTGCCTGCAGGGAATTACTCTTGAAATGCTTTTAAGATTTGGCTATTTTGATGCCTTCTTTACACAGAATTTAATTGATTTTGTAACTGACATTGTTTTTAGAAACGACTTCCGGTGCAAGTACAGGCAGCAGTTGAAATGTCCTTGGGGAATCGCCAAAATAGTCAGGGCACTAAATAACATTCCTATAGAAAATAGAAATGAAAGCATTAATAGAACCTTAGATAAAGCAACAAAATTTCTTTTAAGCCACGATATTGTAGAAGCAAATTATCCGAGAAAGAGGGGGAAGAGCCGGCAATGGGCTATTTTTGGTTTTCCGAGAGGATTTCAGAGCGATATCCTTGAAATCTCCCAATTATTGGTGGATGCTGGCTGCAGCAAACAGAATACCAATTTAAAGAATGCCTTGAAATATATTCAAGATAAAAAACTTGATGGTTGGAAATGGAAAATGGAATTTTCCCTAAATGGCAGAATGCTTGTGGATATAGAGAAAAAAAATAAACCCAGCAAGTGGATAACCTATTTTGCAATAAAAACCCTATTAAAAAGCAAGTTTATAAGTTTATAAAGTTGGCTGGCAGTCCATTATATTGGTAGGACAGTATTTATATTTTATTTGGCATGGCAAAATACAAAAATGCAAAAGAGAAGATAGTTTAGATTTATGGATATAATTACAGGTGCAACCGGTCTTTTGGGGAATGCTCTTATAAGGGAGCTTTTAAACAGGGGCAGAAATATAAAGGCATTGGTACGAAAATCTTCAGACACAGCATGTTTTTCCGGCTGTGAAGTCGAGCAATTATTTGGAGATGTGCTTGATCTTGAATCATTAAAAAAAGCATTTATCGGTGCGGAATATGTTTATCATCTTGCTTCTGAAGTATCGATAATGCCCGGGCGGCATAGAAGATTAAGGGAAATAAATATTACCGGCACCGACAATGTAATTAAAGCATGCCTTGAATGCAAAGTAAAAAGGCTGATTTACACAAGCTCCATACACGCCTTCAAGGAAAGTAAAGACGGGACTATTATAGACGAGACGCTGCCTTTCGACCCTTGCAACCGGATGGGCGAGTATAACAGGACAAAAGCGAAAGCAAGTATTGCAGTCCTTGAGGCAGTCAGGCTGCGGGGCCTTGATGCCGTCATCGTCTGCCCTACAGGAATCATGGGACCTTACGATTTCAAATTATCAAACATAGGTTCAATGTTTATTGATTACTTTACCGGAAAGCAAAAAATCATTGTTGACGGAGCTTTTGATTTTGTTGATGCAAGAGACGCTGCCATAGGCCATATACTCGCAGCCCAAAAAGGGATAAATGGCCAAACTTATATGCTTTCAGGGCAGAGAGTGACCATGAGCGAACTGATGCAGATTCTAAAAGATACAACAGGCATTCCCATACCAAAATATAAATTGCCTGTCTGGGTAGCCTACCCTGTGGCCATGCTTACGCCTATCTATTATAGGATAACCGGCCATAAACCTGTATTTACAATATATTCTTTACGGACTTTAAGAAGTAATTCTTATATAAGCCATGGAAAAGCTACTGAGCAATTGGGGTATAATCCACGTCCAATAAGGCAGACTATCCGGGAAAGTGTTGACTGGCTAAAAAAATGCAATTTATTCTAGATGCTGATTTTAAAGGTTTTGCAGGTTTTAGAGATCCTTGATTATAAAAATTTTATATTTATTAACTCCTTCACTTCCTTATTTTTTTTATTTTCTGCTATAATCTAAACAGATATTAATACGATGGGAGGAAAATAATGAGTGAAGAATCTTCAAGCTGTTCATCAGGTTTGAGATGCGGAATAATCGGCTTTGTTATAGGATTGGCTGCAGGAGCAGTTGCTGCGCTTTTTCTAACTACAAAGACCGGGGAAGAGCTAAGGACTGATATTAAAAGAGCTGTTCTTGATATTAGTGAAAAAGTTGAAGAAAAGGCTGATAAAGTAAAAAATATGACCAAAGAAACATATTCTGAGATCATAAACAGCGTTATGGAAACTTACACCAAAGCTAAAGATTTTACTGAGAAGGAAATAGAAATCATTAAAAAAATCATTCTTGAACAGAAGGAACTTTAAAGCTTAAAACTGCGCTAAAATCTCAATTAAAAAGTAACAGGGCTCCTTTGCAATTTGAATGGGACCCTGTTACTTTTTTTATTTGGTTAATGTAATTTGCCCCAACAATGCTCCTAATATGGCGGATAATAAAATGCTATTTCATTTTTAGATTGGCTGATATAATTTCCTTCGCCAATAACCTGTATATGGCAGAAAGTAAAAACTATTTCATTTTCCACTTGGTCAGTATATTTTCCCTGTCAAACACTCTTATTGCAAG
>PMCC01000043.1:0-6448 GCA_003155275.1 Actinomycetota bacterium
GCAGGGCTTGCGACACTTGAAGTAATAGAGGAAGAAAAAATTCTTGACAATGTAAATTCTGTCGGTAAATACCTTTTAAAAAGACTAATGGAATTAAAAAACAGACATGCTATTGTCGGAGATATAAGAGGCAAAGGCCTGTTGCTTGCAATCGACCTTGTAAAGGATAAGGGCTCAACAGAAGCATTCAACGAAGCGGGGCAGATGGTTTATGAAAAGGCTTTTTCAAAAGGGCTCGCCTGGATTCCTGCTGGAAATATTTTACGCCTTGCGCCGCCGCTTACCATAACTGAGGAGCTGGCAGGCAAAGCAGTTGATATAATCGATGAAGCTATAACTGAGACAGAAAAACATTATGGCAGCAGCTAAGTTTGGGAAAAATAATAAAATAGGAAATAGTAAAATTAAGCATAACAGGAAAAGGCAATCAAATGAGCTCAAGGGAACTATTTAACAGTTATATTGGCAGGCCTGATAAAAAACGGTTTATTGATGCTGTCAGAAGGCAGCCGGTTGACAGGACGCCGAATTTTGAAGTCTTGATTGAAGATGCTCATGTTGAAAAAATGCTTGGCCGCTACGCGGGCAATACATTAGCTATTGGCGGAGATCCGGCAAAAGGTGCGGGCCAGGAGGGCAGGCCGATGTATCCGGAAGATTTTATTGAAGTCTGTGAAATAATCGGCCAGGACATGATGTGTTTTGAAGCCGGTTTTTGGACACCATTTAAAATACCGGATGCTGATGGCAATCTGAAACAGGTTATTGATAAAAGTATTAAAGATTCTGCTGGTTTTAAAAAGCTGGTCCTTGACGGCGACTCACAGATAAATAATGCGGTGGCTTATGTGAAGGAATATAAGGCGGCCCTTGAGGAAAAAGGCAGCCAAATCGGTTTGGCGCCTTCATACGGGTGCACAATGCAGACGCTATATGAGTTTGTGGTTGGGATGAATGACTTTATGACACTTGCATACGAGGACCTTTCGCTTGTCGAAGAAATGCTAGAGGTTTCAACATTACATTTTGAAAAAATGACCGAAGCTCTTGTTGAGGCAGGTGTTGATGCAATTGCTATTGGCGATGACGTGGCTTTTAAAAGCGGTCTTTTTCTGCCGCCAAAACTAATGGCCAAAATATGGCTTCCCAGGCTTGCAAGAGTGATTGCTCCTGCAGTAAATAAGAACATACCTGTGCTTTTTCATTCCGACGGTAAAATAGATGATATTATCGAAGGCCTGATATCTATTGGTGTGGATGCGATAACTCCTCTTGATCCTTACGCTATTGATTACAGGCAATATAAGAAAAGATATGGAAATGTGCTCAGCTTTGTTGGAAATGTCGATATAGAATTCCCGCTCTCAAAAGGTAACGCTGCAGATATAGAAAAAGATGTTCGTGAGCATATGGAAGTTTTAAAACCTGGATATGGCTATATTGCATCGTGTTCTCATTCAATAGTGAATTATATACCACATGAGAATTTTATTGCTTACATAAATGCAATGCACAAATACGGAACCTATTGATTTTTATTTAATTGTTTTCAAGATTTTGACAGCAGGCTAAAATCTTAAAATTGCTCTTTGAAAACTAAAAAAACTAAAGGGCTGGAAAATATTTATATTGCTTTTTTAAAAATATCTTGTAGAATTGTATAATATTATATAGTTTTACACTAAAATTATCTAAAATTATAATTAATTTACACATTATTATAATTTATGAACCCACAAGATCGCAGAAACAAGCTTGTAGAACTTATCAGGGGAAACAATGGCAAGATTGCCCTGAAAGAGGTGGCAGGCAAAATTGAGATATCGCAATCAGCTCTTTATAAAGACATAAATATTCTTGAAAACCAGAGGCTTGTAAGGAAAAACTATGGGACTCTTGAACTTGTACAGTCTGAAGAAAAGAAGCATAATTTTTATCTCAATATGCAGAAAAAAGCCCTACAGAAAAAAGCAATAGCAAAAAAAGCAGTCTCCCTTGCAATGGATAACGACACTATCTTTGTCGACGGTTCTTCTACCACCTTTTATTTTTGTGAAGAGCTTAAAAAATGTCACCTTAAAAATATCACACTTATAACAAATTCGATTTTTGTCCAGAGGGAAATGATAACGGCTGAAAACATCAATACTATCTGTGTCGGCGGAACTCTTAACAAGCTTATAGGCACAAGTGATGGCGACATATGGGAAACCCTTGTTAAAGATAATTTTTATGCAAACAAGTTTTTCTTTTCCTGTTACAGTTTGCCTTGTGAGGTAGGCTGCCTAGATCCGGTTCAGACCGATGCAAGCATGAAAGCGGCCTTTGCTCTAAAATCCCAGAAAAATATCTGCCTGGTAGACAGCAGCAAGTTTTTGCTTTACGGAACGTTCAACTGGATAGGCCTTGATAAGATAGATACAATTATTTCTGATAAAGGGTTGGACCCGGATATCACTGAAAAGCTTAAGTCAAGCGGGGTAGAGGTTTTGCTTGCATGAGAATACGTGTTTAAAATTTCATCTGCAGCAGGAATATTATTGCTTATATATAATAAATGTATAATAAAATAAAATTTATAAAAGTTTATGCACAAAAAATACAAAATTCGGATAAGAAAATAGAAACTGGGAATCTAATATAATCTGTGCATAATAACAAAACAAAAGTCGATAAAAAACAAAAAAAGTAAAAAAAACGAGGAGGAAACACATGAGTAAATTGAAAATAGCCTTAATAATAGGGCTCGTTTTCATCGTTGCAGCAGTGATGGTTATTATACCGGGCTGCAAGACTGCTACAACAGCTGAAACTACTGCAGCAGCAGCAACTACTGCAGCAGCAACAACTGCAGCAGCAGCAACAACTGCAGCAGCAACAACTGCAGCAGCNNGCAGCAGCAACAACTGCAGCAGCTGCTGGAAAAACGTACGATGATTTCAGGAAAATGGCGCTTGCTGGAAAATATGATGGTGAGCCGGCCAAGGGGCATACTCTTGCATTCGCTAACATCATAAAGTCTTTCCCGTTCTGCACATCAGTTGAAAACAACATCGTTGAAGAATGGAAGCTTGCTGGCGGCGCAGATGCTGACCTGACAGTTCTTGATAATGCTGCAGACGCAACTATTGCTATCCAGAACAAGGACATCATATTCAATAAGAAACCTGAAGTATTTCTTGAATTCCAGTTTGATGCAAAAATAAATGACCAGATAGCTCAGGAAGCCAAAGGAAAAGGTATATTTATGATTGCAATAGATGTACCAGTTGGAGACTTCCCGTTCATGGGTGTTAATAACTATGGCACTGCAGTTCTGACGGGCGACTGGGCAATCGACCAGATCGAAAAAAATGGCGGAATCGATAAAGTGGATCTGGTACTTTATATGACCAACCCGACAGTTGGAGAAACAGTATTCCAGAGAATCAAAGGTTCTGTAGATGAGTTTGTTAAAAAGTATGGTGACGCACTTAACCCTGATAAAGCAGGCGGCAAAGGTGTTTGGGCTGTTGTTGATTCATCATCTACTGAAAAAGCCAAAACAGATTTCGGGAATGTACTTGCAAAATACCCAAATGCTAAGAATATCGTAATTTTTGCATTGAACGACCAAAGCGCTTCAGGCTTCCAGGCAGCTGCAGACATTGCCGGCAGATGGGATGCAGACAATATGCTTGTTTGTTCACAGGGTCTTGATGAACTTGGCATGCAGCTTATAAGGGATGGAATAGTTGATGGCGATTCAACATACTTCCCTGAAAAATATGGCGAATATCTTATCCCGGGATCTCTTGCTTACATGTATGGTGGAGCAGGAGCAGTTCCAAAACAAATGTTTGTTGATAATGTAATTATCACAAAAGCTAATATCGACCAATATTATCCAGCTAAATAATTAAAAATCTGTGATATTTTGATTTAAATAGGATTTAACAGATTTTTACAGGTTAACAGGAAAATGCCGGGGGCATAAGGCCCCCGGCTGATTAGGGAATCCAAAATATTGCAGGTAAGGCCTTAATGCAATATATTATTCTTAATATGGCATTACTCATTTTGAAATTTGAAGCTTATTTTATAAGATAAACAAAATTATTCATTTTATATAAAAATATAAATATTTTGAAGCTTAAGATAAACCAGTTCAAAAAACTAGTAAAGACTTTTAAAAAAAATCTAAAACAAATATTATTTTTCCAGGTTCTATAAAAATTTATTTTTTATATATTTTAAACACCATAATATCCGGATGAAAGGTGATGTCTTTTGATTGAACAGAACAACAGCAATTATCTCCTTGAAATGAAAAACATTACTAAGAATTTTCCCGGCGTGAAAGCACTTGCTGATATTTCGTTTTACCTGAAAAGAGGTGAAATACTTGGGCTTTTAGGGGAAAATGGTGCCGGCAAATCAACGCTGATAAAGATCCTCTCAGGTGATTATTCGCTGGAAGAAGGGGAGATCTTCATAGAAGGCGAAAAGAAAGTTTTTTCGAGTCCCCATGAATCTATAGCATCAGGTGTAAGGGTGATTTATCAGGAGCTTAACTCTTTTGATTCATTAACTGTCGCTGAAAATATTTTTGCAGACAATATAATACAAAACAGGCTTGGCATAGTAAACTGGAAAAAGATGAACCAGAAGGCGAAGGAAATCCTGCGTAACCTTGGGTCACAAATAAGTCCTGAAGAATATGTTGAAAACTTAAGTGTTGGGGGCAAGCAGATTGTCGAGATTGCAAAAGCAATAAGAAGAAAAGCCAAAATCCTTGTAATGGATGAGCCTACTTCAGCATTGACTGAAAAGGATGTAGAAAATCTATATGCAATAATAAGGAAATTAAAGTCCGATGGTGTGTCAATAATTTATATCTCCCACAGAATAGAAGAGATTTTTGAAATAACCGACAGAGTGGTAGTCCTTAGGGATTCGAAAAAAGTAGGTGAAAAGGCTACATCTGATACAAATAGGGCGGAACTTGTGCATATGATTGTTGGAAGGGATCTCTCAGAGCAATATAAAAGAAAAGAGATCAAAAAAGGCGGAGTAATATTTGAAGTCAAGGATCTTAATTACCTGGACAGATTAAAAGAGATATCCTTTTCTGTAAGAGAGGGCGAGATAGTCGCTTTCTTTGGGCTCTTGGGTTCAGGTACCCATACATTATTTTCTGTTCTTTTCGGNNTATATTCCTTATGACAGGAAGGAAGAAGGCATAGCGCTGGGTCTTAATGTCAAACAGAATATAACATCTACCAACCTTGGTAAAATTGGCAGGGGTTTTATGCTCGACAAAAAAATTGAAAATTCCCATGCCAAAAACTGGTTTGGAAAATTGAACATAAAAGCGCCAAGCATTGACACTCCAGCAAAAAGCCTTTCAGGAGGAAATCAGCAAAAAGTTGTTGTTGCAAAATGGCTTGAGAAAAATTCAAAAATCTTTTTAATGAGTGAACCAACAAGAGGCATTGACATTGGTTCAAAAGCTGAGATATATGAGATAGCAGAAAATCTTTGTACACAAGGAGCCTCAGTTTTAATAGTATCTGGAGAACTTCCGGAGATACTATCTGTATCCGACAGGGTGATAGTGATGAAGGATGGGAGAATTGTAAAGGAATTTATTACAAAGAACACTTCCCAGGAAGAATTAATGCATTTTGCTACAGCGTGATTATAGAGCTATTAAGGCAATGTAGGACTTTCACCTTAGGATTATATTTAGGATTTTAAATATTTTAGTAAAAACGAAAGGGTTTAAATGGACGGAAAGAGTTTAGGAAAAAGAAAAAGCAGTTTTAAATTGACTGATACCCTTATCTTGTTTATTGCTCTTATAGTTCTTGTTGTTATCTTTTCTGCTATAAGAGTAGAATTTTTTTCATATGACAATATAAGCACAATGTTAAAAAACATGGTAATAACGGGTATCCTGGCTCTGGGTCTTACACCTCTTATGATAGCAAGAGGCCTTGATATTTCTTTTGGCGCAAGTATTTCCTTTACAGGTGTTTTAATGGCATATTTGTACAATCTTGGTTTCGGTTTACCCTATTGCCTTATTCTTGGAGTTGTTGCAGCAGTGCTTGTAGGCTTTATAAACGGTTTACTGATTGAAAAATTTGACCTGATACCCATAATTCTTACTTTGGGTATGATGTCAATACTAAGCGCTCTTGGACTTGTTATAAGTGAGGGGCATTCCCTGTCAATGTTAACGGACCAGCTTTATTATTTTGCAACCAAGACATTTTTAAAAATACCTATTGCATTGTTTATTCTAATAGTATTTATAATAATATTCTGGTTTATTCTTACTTTCACCAAGGTCGGAAGGACTATTTATATAATAGGCGCGAATCCAAAAGTGGCAACACTTTCCGGAATAAAGGTTCAAAAAGTAAGGATACTTCTTTATACTTTTATGGGTCTAGTTGCCGGA
>PMCC01000043.1:6479-29097 GCA_003155275.1 Actinomycetota bacterium
ATAAATGTTCCGTCATATTTCATTCAGGTTTTCCAGGGGCTTGCCCTGATTTTAATAGTTTCCCTTTATGAAGTTAGAAACCAAAGAGCTGCAAGGAGATGATGCAAATGTCAGACAATGATTTAAACGTGAACAAAAAAAGCGGCTGGCAGAGGATAAATATTTTTAAATTCAATTCTATTACCCCGAGCCTTATTATAGTTTTTATTATCATGTGCGCTATTTTTGGAGGCATAAACCATCAGTTTTTAAGTTTTGTCAATTTTAAAACCATAATTTCAGGACTTAGCATATATGGTATGATGGCTGCCGGCCTGTCATTCGTAGTTCTCACAGGGAACTTTGACGTATCAATCGGTTCAATAGTAGGCATATGCTCGATTGTTATGGCAATGATGTTTAATATAAAAGGTGTAAACATACCCATACCGGTAATCATCCTGATTGGTATCGTTCTTGGAGCGTTTGTAGGCGCCTTGAATGGATTTTTAGTTACTGTAGTAGGCATAAATTCAGTAATAACGACTCTTGGCACCCTGGCTATACTGAGAGGAATCTCACTGCTGCTGGCCAATAAACCTGCGTTGATAAACAATAAATTCTATGTTTCAATGGGAAGAGGTTTTATTGCAAAAGCAGTGCCTTACAGCTTTGTATATCTTGTTGTCATATTTATAGTGGCCTATCTTCTGTTAAGGTTTACAAAATTCGGGCGGAATGTTTATCAGGTAGGATCAAATGCCAATGCAGCAAGGCTTGCCGGTATCCCGGTTAAAAGGACACAGTTCTTTGCTTTTGTGGTTGCAGGTATTTCATGCGGAATAAGCGCATTCCTGATGACAAGCCAGGCGGCGTTTGCGCAGGGTGAATTCGGCACGGGATTTGAATTCACGATTTTAACCATTGTAGTTCTTGGGGGCATATCCCTTGCCGGCGGAAGGGGAACTCTTATAGGGGTTGCAGTCGGCCTGCTTATAATAAATTCTATTTCGAATGGTCTTACAATGATTGACATTCCTGTTTTCTGGAGGGAAGCTTTTAACGGTATCATATTGATTGCTGCTATTCTTATAGATTCAATAAGGGTAAAAAGAAGAGAGCTGCTGAAAGCTTAGGCAAGAGGCCCAGTCAAAATATTGTTAAAATGTTGCCTGGTTTTTAATGCTGTATTTTTTTATTTGAAATAAATTCATAAAAAATCATAATCCGGGGGTTGGCAATGGAAAAATTGAGGGTTGGTTTTGTGGCGGGTTTTATGGAAGGTTTTTCAACAAAGGGCCTTGAGTATTTTAAGAGCTACCAGAAAGAACTTGCAAAACTTGGCGAGGCAATGGGCTTTGAACTTCATGTGATTGATACAGTAATGCAGAATTATGAGCAGGCTGTAAATATAAGGAAAGAAATAGATGCCAAAGAGCTGGATTTTGTAATGCTTTTCCATCCTTCATACATAATCGGTGATAATGTATATGAGATAATGAAATCAAGAGCAGATTTCGGCCTTTGGGCGATAGAGGAGCTTTCAGAAGAGGGGCCCATGACATTTGCATCCTTTGTAAATATTTCACAGAATATCGGTATTTCAAAACATAATTTCCCGGGGCAGCCTAAAAAGACAAAATGGTTTTTCGGAGATATGGACAGCAAGTTTTTCAAACCAAGGTTTGAAATAACAATAAAGGCGCTCCAGGCTTTAAAGGGGATGAGAAACGCAAGGGTGGCCCAGATAGGTAAACTTGCAGACGGTCATATAAACCATATGGTAAATACACGGGAGATTTACAGGACGCTTGGTGTAGACATCACAAGGGATTATGAAGTGGAAGATATAATAGCGCTTGGAGATAAGATGCCGGCTACCCAGGTGGATGAGGTGTTTGCAAGGGTAAAGGCATCATCAAAGATAAGCAGGGTTTCTGAAGAAAAGGTAAGGGACTCTGTAAAGATGTATCTTGCAATTCAGAAGGTGGCAAAAGAAAACAATTACAGAGCTGTCGCCTTTTCCTGCTGGCCTAAGCTTATGCCTTTAAAAGAGATGGTTGGATGCCTTACAAATTCCCTTTTAAACAGCGATGGCATAGCTGCCGGATGCGAGGCTGATGTTTTGGGCACAATATCCATGATAGTGTTGCAGGATCTTACAAAAGAAGTCGTGGCAATTATGGACCTTGCAAAGTTTGATGAACGGGATGATTCATTGCTGTTATGGCACTGCGGCTCAGCCCCTTTTGAAATGGCAAATGAGCGAGGCGTTATATGTGAAAAGCATTATTTTGCAGATTATGCGGAAAGCGTAAAAAACTGTGGGCCTATAACTGACTTGATATTTAAAAAAAGTGATGTTACGGTATTCAGGCTTTCTGGTGAAGGGGACAAGTTCTATTACTTTACAGGCAGGTTTTATGATCCTGCAAAGACCTCTTTCAGCGGCAGCCGCGGTTGGGTAAATGGCTTAAAGTTTTATGATAAACCGATAAAGACATGGGACCTTGCAAATACTTTTCTTACAAACGGCCTTCCTCACCATTTTCCTATGGTCATGAGAAATGTGGCCCCATACATTGAAGAGTTTGCATACTGGGCAGGACTTTCAAAGGTCAGAAGGTATGATTACAAAGATTACCTTTATGTTTAGAAATTGTTACCAGTCTGTTTTATTTTATAAAAGAGGTAATTAAAAAATATGAAAATCAAATTTGAACAAATGCGCTCACCCGAGGTTGCTGAGTTTGCGGCAGGAGGCGGTATGGTAATTATCCCTATCGGCGCATGTGAAGAACATGGCCGGCATTTACCGGTTATTACTGACACTCAAATGGCATATAGCGCCGCAATTGATGCTGCAAAAAAACTTTCAGGAAAAATACCTGTCTCGGTCCTTCCTGCCGTTTGGTTTGGCTATACTGTTGCCATGCTGAAAAACTGGGCAGGCACTATCACAATTAAGCCCAAAGTTTTAATCGATCTTCTGTCCAATATTTGCCAATCGCTGATAGACATGGGGATAGATAAAATTCTTTTTGTAAACGGCCATGGAAATAATCCCGGAGTTCTAGACGTGGTGGTTCGCTCCGCAGGGGATGACTTTAAGGTATTCCCTGGAGTGGTTAATATTTATGACTGTTGGGAAAAGGAATATATAATCCAAAACCGGAAATCAAAACCCGGCGGAATAGGCCACGCCTGCGAGATTGAGACAAGTGTGATGCTGTATCTGACAGACGGACAGAACCTTGTTGACATGTCAGTTGCCGACGATACCGATATTATGAAAAGTGATTTAAAAAACTGTCCTGTAGATTGGGGGATAACAGGGAAAAAAAGATTATACCTTTCTACATGGTATCTTGAAAACAGTACTTATGGCGGGGCAGGGGATCCCACTAATGCAACGAAAGAATTTGGTGAAGCAATACATAAGATGACTGTCAACGGCCTTTGCGGCGTTATAGAGGAGTTCTATGAGGTCCAGACAAAGCTTAAAGGCAGGAAGCTTAATCGTAGTTGTGACAAGTTTTAGAAATTAAGCGATTAAAAACTTCAGGTCTTAAAGGTTTTGATGTTTTAAAATAGGTCGGATGATTACTTTGGTATTATTATAGTCCATAGGAAAAAGAATTAAAAACCTGATTGACAGAAAAACGTTTTCCTGTTATATGTATTTATGATTATTAGACGTTTTGTATTTATTTTTTGTTATTTTCATATCGTTTTATTACTTAAAGGAGGTTTAAAAAATGGTAAATTCAAAAACAATAGAACCTTTCAAGGGCGGGCCCGACAAGGAAAGGCTGCTTGCTGCTTTCAGGAGAAAACCCGTCGACAGGGTACCAAATTTTGAGATTTTATATGAAGATCAGCATGTTGAAAAACTGCTTGGCAGGTATGCAGGCAACACATTATCATATGGCGGGGACCCCGCAAAAGGGGCAGATGCTGAACAGGGACGGCCCATGTATCCAGACGATTATATTGAATTGTGCGAACTCATAGGCCAGGACGCTATTATGTTTGATGGCGGCCTTTGGACACCTTTTAAAAGAAAAGACGAAAACGGCAATCTTATACCCGCATATAACAGGGCATGCAAAAGCAGGAAGGATTTTGAAGCTTTGGTGCTTGACAGCGATGCAACTATTGCAAGCACAGTTGGCTATGTAAAAGAATACAAGGATGCAGTAAAAAGAAGAAATTCTAAAATAGGCATAAGCGCAATATACGGGTGCCTTCTCCAAACCCCATATGAGTTTGTAGTCGGCATGAATGATTTTATGATGATGGTATATGAAGACAGGGAGCTAATAGAGGAAATGCTTGAGATTTCCTGTGTGCATTTTGTAAAGATGACCAAAGCGCTTGTTGCGGCTGGAGTGGATTTTGTATTTCCTGCCGATGATGTGGCATTTAAGACGGGCCTTTTTATACCACCAAAACTTTTTAAGGAAATATGGGTTAAAAGAATGGCACGTATATTTGAGCCTGCTGTAAATGCGGGAATTCCGATTATGTTTCACTCAGACGGCAGAATAGATGATATCGTCGAAGACTTAATAGAGATGGGGCTAAACTGCCTTAACCCGCTGGATCCTTATGGTATTGATTATAGGGTGTACAAGAAAAAGTACGGCAGCAGGCTGTGCCTGTCCGGAAATGTCGATATAGAGTTTCCTCTTTCCAAAGGCACTCCTGAAGATGTAGATGCAGACGTCAAGGCTCATATGGAAGTCTTAAAACCGGGCGGAGGCTATGTTGCAACAGTCTCGCATTCTGTTGTCAATTACATTCCACATGAAAATGTGATTGCATATATAAACGCTGTCCATAAATATGGCCAGTATTGATTTTTTATACCGGGTGCTGCTGGTTCACAAGCCTTAAGGCGCATTCCCGCCATAATGGGGCATACGTAAAGAGGCGCAAAGACTGCTTAGTCAGTACTAGAAGTATTTTAAATTATATTTGAAATTTTTTTCTAAAATTTAATAAAGTTAAAAAAACTAAAAAAATATTTAGCAACATTTAATAATTTTATTTTAAAGAAAGGACACATATAAATGTCATCACTATCAGACATTCATGATGCAGTNNGTGGAATTGGTAAAAAAAGCCATAGATGAAAAGGCAACTATTGACGAAATCATAAACAAGTCTTTATCGCCGGCTATGCTGGAAGTGGGAGACAAGTTCGGTTCAGGCGAGCTTTACATGCCTGACATGCTGCTTGCAGCAAAAGCCATGAAGACCGCTATGGATTATATCAAGCCGCTTCTAAAAGGTTCAGAGCATGTTGCTGAAAAAGGAGTGCTGGTAATAGGCACTGTAAAAGGCGATTTGCATGACATCGGAAAAAATCTTGTAGTCACAATGGCAGAAGGCCAGGGTTTTAAAGTAGTGGATTTGGGCATAGATGTTGATTACAGCAGATTTGTAGATGCAATAAAAGAACACAAACCTGACATAGTGGCATTCTCAGGCCTGCTTACAACAACCCTGGCAAATGTTCCAGCTCATATTAAGGCAATTGAGGATGCCGGACTTCGTAAAGATGTTGTTATTGCTGTAGGCGGCGCCCCGGTTACCAGGCACTTTGCAGACATGTATGGCATTGAGATATACGCTCCGGATGCATCAAGCGCTGCAAAAGAGTTTGTAAAAGTCATAAGCAAAAAATAAATAACATTGCTGGCAAAAGTTTTTATTGAAAAAGGCACAAAGGAGGCAGTCCTTGAGAAGAGGCTTTACCAGAAAATTTGAACCTGTAAGGGTGCTTACTGACTCCCAGGTCGAAACCATACACAAAAGGACCCTTGAGGTTCTCTCAGAAGCCGGCTGCAAGTTTGAATCACAGCGGGCGCTAAAGCTTCTAAAAGAAAGCGGCTGCAAGGTAGATTTTGAGGGGCATATTGTATATTTTCCTCCTGATATTGTAGAAAGCAGTATTAAAAATTGCCCAAGCAGTTTTTTGGTCCGTTCAAGAGACCCAAAGGACAATCTTTTGATTGGCGGAAATACGTTATATTTTATGTCATCTCTTGGAGCGCGGCTTTCAAACATTGACACTGGCGATGTCAGCATTCCTACTATGCAGGAAAATAACCAGGCGGTGTTTATTTCTGATGCCCTTGATTCCATAGATCTTTACAGCGGGTACACTCCATATTTTGAAATCGAAGGCGTTGAGCCAGTGATGCTCTGTTCCACGAGCCTTGCAATGAGGCTTAGAAATTCAACGAAGATTACCAGGGGAACACAGCCTACTGACACTTTCATTTGGGAGACCCAGATTGCGAAGGCTGCAGGCCAGGAGCTTATTGGAAATATGGAAGCTGCAGCTCCGCTTTCGTATCCTGAAGATGCCATAAATGCGGCATTCACCTATGTTGAGGCAGGATTTCCGGTATATATCGCAGCGGGTTCAGTAATGGGTGGAACTGCACCGGTTACTGTTGCTGGTTCGACAATCAGCAATAATGCGGAACTTCTGGCAGCAGTTGTATTTATCCAGTGTATAAAGAAAGGAACAGGAATCATTGCTAATGATTTCGTGACTCCAATGAACATGGAAAGCGGGGATTTGTTCTTCTGTTCTCTTGGCGCAAGTCTTCACCAGATGGCGTTTAACCAGATATGGCATGACCTTTATAAGATCCCGACAAACAATACCGGTTCTGCCTTTCCTTATTCCAAAAAGGCAGATTACCAGAGCGCATATGAAAAAACCCATATTGCAATGTCATCAGCGCTTTCAGGTGCGAATATGATAGTATTTCACGGCGGTGTTACGGCTGAGCTTTCTTACAACCCTATACTTGCAATAATTGATGATGATATCGCTATTACGATCGGAAAAACTATCGAAGGATTTGAGGTAAGCGAAGAGACCATGGCTGTTGATTTAATAAAGTCAGTGGGCCCTGTTCCTGGTACATTTTTAAATAAAAATCATACCAGGACCTGGTGGAAAAAGGAATATTTCATGCCCAAATCAGCTGACAGGACCTCATTTCCAGAGTGGCAGCGCACTGGTAAAAAAGGTGTAATAGAGAAAGCAAAAGAACGTATGGAAGAGATACTGGCGACACACAAGGTAAAGCCATTAAGTGGTAGTCAGGATGCTGAGATTGACTGCATACTGGATGAGGCCAGAAAATACTACAAGGCCAAAGGACTTCTTTGATTTTTTTAAGGAATGCCGGTAAGACAAAGAGCAAAATTTAAGTATTTTATTTAAAGACGAAAGGAATAAGAATATGGAAAGCAGTTGCTTTTATATGAAAATCAAACCTGATGGGATAAAGGGTTATGTGGATATCCATAAAAAAGGCCATGTATGGAATGAAGTGCTGGAAAATATAAAGAATGCAGGTTTTGAAAAGATGAAGATATTTATGCTTGATAACAATGCCATTTGTTATATAGAATCGGAAAATATTGAAAAAGCATTTGAATATCTTGGGAAACAACCGGGTACGCCAAAGTGGAACGAAGCTACTTCAGCATTCATGGATACACAGCCTGATTATGGATCGGATGAAGCTGTAAAAACCCTCGAATGTGTTTTTGATTTTGAAGGCGGCGAGCAGAAATAAGGCAGATGAAAATAAAAAGAAAATAGAAATCCAATGATATAAAATGGTGATAGTCCAGTTGATACAAATAGCATTTTTTTAAAACTGGAAATCAAAAGAAGAAAAAGCTGCAGAATGAAACATTAAAGGGCTAAAAGAATTGAAATTTTAAAAAGAGTTAATGGGGGAAATTATGAGGAAAGGTTTCATAAGAAAGCTGGAACCTTTTAGGATCCTATCGAATGCACAGGTTGAATACATACATAGCTCAACGCTGGAAGTGCTTGAGAAAACAGGCATTAAGCTTGAAAGCGACAGAGCCTTAAAGCTTTTAAAGGAGAATGGTTGCAGAGTTGATTTTGAGATAAAAGTAGTCAAGTTCCCTCCTTTCCTTGTTGAAGAAGCAATAAGAAGCGCACCGAGCAGTTTTTCAGTAAAAGCCAGGATCCCCGAGGATGATTTGCATATAAGCCCATCAACCCTGTATTTTATGCCTGCAGCAGGCGCAAAGCTCCATGATGAGAGGACCGGCAAGCTTTCTATTGCAACTCTTGAGCAGAACAATCAGGGAGTCAGGCTTTGTGACGCTTTGGAGACAGTTGATTTCCAGGCATCATACTGTCCTTTCTTTGAGTTAAAGGATGTTAAACCAGTGATGCTTCTGGCAGAGAGCCAGGCGAGCATCGCCAGAAACACGACAAGGGTTTCAAGAGGCGCACAAGCAACCGATTCTTTTATATGGGAGGCCCGTATTGCCAATGCTGTGGGCAAACAACTGATTGGCACCATCGAAGGGGCAGCCCCGCTTTGCTTTCCGGAAGATGCCATAAATGCGGCATTTGAGTATATGGATAACGGGTTTCCTATCTGGGCAACAGGAGGCTCTGTGATGGGTGGAAGTTCACCGGTCACAGTTGCAGGCGCAAGCATCAGCAACAATGCCGAGACCCTGGCTGCCATAACCCTTATCCAATGTTACCGGCGAGGCCATCCGGTTATTGCAAATGATTTTGTGATTCCAATGGATATGGAAAGTGGAAACCTGTTTTTTGGAGCAATAGGCTCAGGATTTCACCAAATGGCATTTAACCAGATATACAGGGACCTTTACAGGATTCCCACCAGTAATGCAATGGCTGCATTTCCCAACTCAAAGCTTATAGATTACCAGAATGCTTTTGAAAAAACCCATCTTGCAATGAGCGCCGCGCTTTCTGGCGCAAGCATGATTGCTTTTTTGGGTTCAGTAAGCCAGGAGCTTGCGTGGAGTCCGTTGCAGGCGGTAATAGACAATGACTCGGCAAACATAATAGGACGCTATATTGAAGGGTTTGAGATAAACAGTGACACTGCGGCTATTGAACTTATCAGCGAGGTTGGCCCGTCTCCCGGCTCTTACCTTGGCAAGAAGCACACCCGGGAAAACTGGAAGAAAGAATACTATGTGCCTAAAGTCTTTGACAGGCTTTCATATCAGGATTGGGAAAGGACCGGAAAGGTTTCAGTGATTGACAAGGCAAAGCAAAGAGCTGAAGAAATACTGGCTGAGCACAATGTGAAGCCTTTGAGCGATGATGAAGAGCGGCAGGTACGAAAGATACTCGATGACGCCAGGGCCTACTACATGAAAAAAGGTCTTCTTTAGTTAAGTTTTTATTTTGATTAAAATTTAAATAATATATTTTTAATAATATATATAATTATATTTCTGTATCAGGAAGGAGAATACTTATAATGTCTGATTATATCCAGCGCTTAAAAGATATCGTCACAGATTTTGATATTGACAATGCTCAAGCAGTGGCAAAAGAAGCGATAGAGAGTGGTGTCGACCCGGTGGCAGCTGCTGCAGCATTAACCGATGCCATAAGGCAGGTAGGAGATGCATTTGGCAAAGGGGATTTGTTTTTGCCTGACCTTGTCTGCGCCTCTGAAGTACTAAAAAAAGCATTCCCTGTTATAAATGAAGCCATAGAGAAAAGCGGCCGGAAACAGGCATCCCTTGGAAAGGTCGTAATCGGAACGGTATTTGGGGACATTCATTCTATCGGAAAAGGGATGGTTGCAACCCTTCTTTATGCCGCAGGTTTTAAGGTAATTGATTTGGGTATAAACGTAAAAGGCGACGATTTTCTTAAAGCGGTAAAAGAGGAAAATGCAGACGTTCTTGCAATGTCGGCCCTTCTTACTACTACAGCCATGGAACAGAAAAAAGTTATACAGGGCCTAAAGGACGCAGGACTGCGTGATAGGGTAAAGGTTATTGTAGGCGGAAGCCCGATAAACCAGGAGTTTGCCGACTCAATAGGCGCAGATGCCTACGGAGCCACTGCACCCGAAGGAGTTAAGGTCATAAAAAGGCTTTTGGGTATTGAATAAATTAA
Organism: Actinomycetota bacterium; assembly: GCA_003155275.1. Lineage (GTDB taxonomy): Bacteria > Actinomycetota > Humimicrobiia > Humimicrobiales > Humimicrobiaceae > Fen731. Next base: position 16,432 of record PMCC01000043.1, read on the forward strand.
ATTACTTATTGTGGAAACAGTCAAATACTCAAGCAAGGATTTTTCATTAAATGTGCCTCATGGTAAAATTTTCTAAAATAGGCATGATAATTATAAGACAGGAGTGGCAGTTAAAATGGTGAAATATGATTTTAAAGGCAGGCTGGCAGCAGTAACCGGCGGAGCAAGCGGTATAGGGGAAGCTGTTTGTGAAGCTTTTGCCAAAAACTCGTCAGATGTGGCAGTAATGGACATCAATGAAATTGCGGGCCGTAATCTTGCCGCCGAGCTATCGGAAAAATACAAAGTGAAGGCTAATTTTTACAAATGCAATGTTGCAGATTTTGAAGAGACGCAGAATACAGGCCTTAAAATATTAAAAGATTATGGCAGGATAGATACTCTTATAACCGCTGCAGGCTATGGCTCAAAAGTAGCGATAACCGAGCTTGGAATAGATGAGTGGAAAAAAACGGTAGACATTAACCTAAACGGAACATTCTATGCCATAAAGGCATTTATAAGTAAGATGATTGAACAGAAAAAGGGAAACATCATCCTGATAGGTACCGGAGCAGTTATTACCGGAAGCGGTGGAGGGGTGCACTACGCATCAACGAAAGTCGCCCAATACGGTATTGTCAAAGCCCTGTCATATGAGCTTTTACCTTCAGGCATAAGGTCAAATATAATAACCCCTCATATAATTGATACCCCGATGCTGCGAAAAAGATATCCCGACAATCCTGAAACTAATGCAAAACTTGCAGCAAGGGTTCCAATCGGGCGCATCGGGCTTCCGGCAGACATTGCAAATATCGCCTTATTTTTGGCTTCTGATGAGTCGGCTTATATATGCGGAGCTGATATAGTGGCTGATGGCGGCGGGCTTTTCTATTTAAATCCGGCAGCTTCCAAATAACTTTAATGACTATAACTATTCTGATGATTTTTGGATTTAAGGTATTTCAGTGAGTTTTAAACTATAGTTTTTATAAACATTTTTTAAGAAAATTAACTAAAATTATCTTTAAGCGAAAGGAAATAGCGAAAGGAAATTTATGGCAGTGCAGAATTATCTTATATTTGATTTTGGAGCAAGCAATGGCCGCGGTCTGGTTGCAAATTACGATGGCAGCAAGTTTGGCTTTGACGTACTTCACAGGTTTGACAATGTTCCTGTTTATCTGGCAGGCACCATATATTGGGATTTTTTAAGATTATTTTCTGATCTTAAGGCCGGACTGGCAATGGCAGCTAAAAAATATAGGGATATAAAATCAATGGGCATTGATACATGGGGTGTTGACTTTGGTATTCTTGATAAAAACGGCGCGCTGATTGCAAACCCTGTAAACTACCGGGATAAGCACAGAAACAGTATGCCTGCCAAAGTTTATAAGATCATTTCTGCCCGGGAGCTGCAGAATATAACAGGATGCGCGCTGGCATCCTATTACAGCCTATTTAACCTTTATTCGCTTAAAATCCAGGATGCCACGGAATTTAACAATGCACATAAACTGCTTATGATGCCTGATTTGTTTAATTATTTCCTTACCGGGGTTGCCGTAAATGAATATACTGACGCGCATACATCGCTAATGGTGAATCCTTTTACCGCCAGATGGGAGCCGCAAATTCTTGACAGGCTTGGTTTTCCAAAGGATATTTTTTGCGAGATAGTGCAGCCGTCAAGCAAGGTAGGGGACTTACAGAAAAGTGTCTGCGGCGAGTTGGATATAAGCCCCATATCTGTTATAGCCCCGGTAACCCATGACACTCCTTCTGCAATAGCCGGCATTCCGGTCGCAGACAAGTCCAAAAATACGGTGTTTATGAGTATCGGCACCTGGGGAGTAAACGTAGTTGAGCTGAATGCACCCCTTATAAGCGATGAGGTATTTAAGACTGGGTTTGCAAATGAGGCAGGGGCTGCAGGAAAGACACTGCTTTTTAAGAACTTCGTCGGTATGTGGCTTTTCCAGCAGTCAAGGGAGAAATGGCTCAAAGAAGTCGAGGGCGGACTTTCCTGGGATGATATTATGAACCTTGCAAAAAACACTTCAACCATTAAGTCCTTTATAGATGTTGACGCCACAGAATTTGTGCTTGCCCAGACAGATATGCCCGCAACAGTCCGGGAGTTCTGCAAAAAGACGGGCCAGAAAATACCTGGGAGCATAGGCGCCGTTGCAAGAGTCATTTATGAGAGCATGGCCTTAAAAGTAAAGCATAACTTAATGGATCTGGAAAAGATTACTGGAAAAAAGATAGGTGCGATGCATATGGTCGGCGGCGGGACCAAGGATGTCTTATTATGCCAGTGGATGGCCGATGCCACCGGACTGCTGGTATATGCCGGCCCAACTGAGACAACATCAGTAGGGAACCTGCTGATGCAGCTTTTGGCAGCAGGAGAGATAAAGAGTCTTGATGAAGGAAGACAGATAGCGCTAAAGTCAGCAAGCATAAAGAATTATGCGCCAACCAATACAGGATACTGGAACAGGATATATGAAGATTTTGTGAAGGTATTATAAATTCATCTGAGGAATATAAAACTGTTGCCGCCTATCTTTACAACTATGACAAACTGTATTGCCAGCAGCAGGATAAAGATTAATATGCAGAAAATTTTCAAAGGTTTTTTAATGAAATTTTTATCAGGATTTGAATACAGGATATTGTTAATTTTTAACTTAAGAAACCTTAAGTTTATTTTTTGGAAAGATACAAACCCTGAGCTTTGAATAAATAAATATTTTTTATCAGATTTTTTATTTATGGTTTTAATTTTTAAAATAATATTTAAGACACCTGTCGCAATTATTTTTGGGGATATGCCGGAAAACTTTAATATTAAATTATCGCAGCCTTTCTCCTGCTCAAATTTAATCAGGTGATATGCAATATATGCGAAAGGATTAAAAAATAAAAGGTCCTTAAATATTAAAGACAGCCAGCTGATTAAATTATCATGCCGCCTTATATGCGCTAATTCATGGCTTAATAATATTTCTTTTTCTTCATAGGTTAAAATATCCAATAAAACTGGAGAGATGACTATTGTCGGTTTTTTAATACCCACAACAAATGGAGAAAAATAATTCCTGTAAGTTAAATTAATTTGGGGAGTTTTAACATTAAGCCTGCCTGCAGAATATTTAAGAATTTTATAAATATCCGGGATATCTGCTTCTGTTACTTTTTCTTCATAGGCCAGTCTCTTATAAAATAAAAACAGGTAAGACCAACGTACTAATAAAATTGCCAATATGCACAAAAAAACTATGGCCAGGATAATTGTGTCAATGTTTGAATAAAATAAAAAACTATCGTTTGCTGAGTCTATTCTATGAAAAATTGTATTCGGGCTCGGAAATCTAAAACCTAAAACGCTGCTCCTGCTATTAAAAAAATTTATATTAAGCTTAAAATCTTCAAGCACAATCAGGAAAGGCTTTATCAATGGTAAAAAAAGAAACATTATCCTGATGTTGGAATCGCGTATTCTGAATACTGAAAGAATAAGCAGGACTATTGTTAAAGTTATGAAACTATCATAAACCATCACCAAAATAAAATCTTTCAAAAAGTCTATGATAGTCATGCTTTCAATTTTTCTATTTTATCTCTTTAAGCATTTTCTTTATTCCATCAGCTGAAACATTCTTATCATCAGACAAAAACCTTGAAACCATACCTGTGGTGGCCCCTGCCAGCAGCTTGTCAGCTACTGAATTTATTATGTTTTTTGAAAGTTCCTTTCGGTCTATTACAGCTGTATAAATGTATGTTTTGGCTGTCTTGTCCTGTCTGAGTAAGCCCTTATCGGCCAGGGCCGTCATGGTAGACATGACCGTAGTGTAGGGGATAAACCCTTCCTCTTTATCTTCCATTTCTTTTCTTAACATAATCTCATGAACCTCACGAACTGATATGGGCCCCCTGTCCCATATGATCTTCATTATCTCAGCCTCAAGGTTGCTGATGCTGTTTATTCCGCTGATTCCTAATTCTTCCGATTTTTTTCTTAGACTGTTAACCATTTCAATTCACCGCTTTCTTTTTACGAGCTTGATTAAAACCCGCATATTTAATGTTATTACGATTGACAATTTTCACAGTTTTAAATATTTAAAAAACAAAGCTTTTAAATAGAACTGTATTAATATAACTATTATTCTAATATTGAAAGTCTATATTAACTGTCAATATGATTATAATAGCATAAAATCTAAATTTTTACAACTAAGTTTAATATTTTTTATAAGTATTTAGTCGAGGCAATAGTCAACGTTTTTGCCTTGGCTAAAGAGGCTCTTATTAAAAAGCAGCCCGCTTTGACGAATACCCCTGGATAATCTTAAAAAATATTTATTTAAATAGTTATAAATAATTGTATTTTTATATGCAAAATTATATTTATTAATAGTTCGCATATTAAAAGTATATATAAAGCATTTATTTCTACATTTATATCGATAATATTCAATAATATCATTACGATAAAACCGTATAATAATTATTATAAATTTATAAAAAAAATATAAAAATTTATTTAAAAAAGCCTTGACATTACAAAGATTAAGTATAATAATGTAATAAGATTAATTGAAAGAAATTAAAATACTTAAATTAAAGTTTTTTTACACTTTTTTAATTTTTACTGTCAGTGTTGTTTTAGCAAGACTGGCAGTCAGCAATTTTGGAATATATGAGTAATGGAGGGGAAAATGAGCAAGATTTGGAAAGTATTATTAGTCCTTGGTTCTCTTGTTGGCATTTGTGCTACTGTAAGATGGTAGTATTTTTGCAGGAACAATAGAGAATTATGAAGAAACGAAATAATTCCTATAATTGAGAATTAGAAGAGGGATTCCTGTTGAAAGAAGAAGGCAATAAAGTAGGTCTATTATTTTATGTGTTTGTAATTTTTATAGCAGGATTGTCATCTTTTATATATATAATTCTCAAATATAGGAATATTTCTTTGCTGGGAACTATCCTTTTCGGTTTGCTTATTTTTACATCGGATAATCTTTCTGCACCCCTGCCAAAAACCGGCAGCGTATCAGTCAATTTCGGCATATCTCTGGCAAGCCTTATTATATTCGGGCCCTCTACCGCGCTTATCGTTACGCTCATCTCCATTTTTAATATAAAAGAGCTTGTTAAAAGAGTGCCATACTATAAGCACCTCTTTAATGCAGGGCAATACCTGCTCTCTTTTTCAGCAGGAGCAGTGCTTTTTGAATTGTATTACGACAGGTCTCAGGTAAATTTTTTTTACGCCAGGAATGTCTGGGTAATAATTCTTATAACCTATATATTCTTTATCCTGAATACCGTGTTAACTGCGGGAGCAATCTCTTTAAGTTCGGGCACTAATATACTGAATGTATGGATATTTAATTTTGCCTGGCTTATACCGTTCCAGTTTTTTCTTGCTTCAATGGCCCTGGCTATCGCTTTTTTATATCTGCGGTACAGTCCTTTTACACTTATCTTTACATCGCTTCCGCTTATAATTGCACAGTACACATATCTTCTGCGGATCAAAGAAAGGAGGACGATACTTAACAGCATTATGCAAATCGTAAAAATAATCGAAGCAAAAGACGTATACACAGCGGGCCATTCCATGAGGGTCGCTGCATACAGTGAAAAAATAGCAAGGGGAATGCGGCTGAACGAATATGATATCGAAATAGTAAAAAACCTGGCCAGCCTTCATGATATTGGTAAAATACAAATTGATTTGTCCATACTTAACAAGAAAAAAATGCTTACCAATAAGGATTGGGCAGAAATAAAAAAGCACCCTGTTATAAGCTATGAGGTTGTCAAGCAGATAGATTTTCTAAAAGATAAGGCCATATCCATTCTTTATCATCATGAGAGAATTGACGGNNGACGCAATGACAACAGACCGGCCCTATAAGAAGGCTCTGACCGATGAACAGTCACTGGTTGAGCTTGAAAAAAATAAGGACGGACAGTTTGATGCCAAAGTGTGTGATGTAATGATCGGAATAATAAACGCCAAAACATCCAGGCTGGAGCGTACCTTAAACCCTGTTTGAGGTGATGTTTTATTTAAAGGCAGTTTGATTTGTCTTTTTGCCTGAACTTAATTAGTTTTTATTTAATAATTTATTATTTTGGAAATAATTTTGATTTCTGCAGCATGGATTTCTTTGGAATTTTTTATTTCAGCCAATAATTCTTCAAGAACTATCTGGTAAATTTAAATAATTTTTAAAATATTAAATTAGTAAAGAAAAATAATCATCTAGTTATATGAGAATTTAAAATGAATTCAACAAGAACACGCTATTCAACAAACCCAAAGGTAATAACTGACTTTTGGGTAATATTCTTTAAATGCATAGGCTGGCTTATACTTGGAGCGGCAGCCGGATTCGCTTTTTTTTATTTTTTCAAGGATTTTTCTGTTTCCATCATTGAGAGGTATAAATTTATACAGGGAATTTTCGGTATAAAGCAATATCAGCCGGGCATAGGGTTTTTAAAAGTTTTACTTACAATACTTGCCGGTAACCTGATTTCCACCGCAGCTTATTTTGCAATCGGGTGGCTAAAGACCCTGATACCTGTTGCAATACTTACCGGATTTATAGTAACAGCGCTTCTGTTTACAGGTACCGTCAGGAATCAGCAGCATGTAATTCCACTTGAGGTAATAATCCTTGTTTGTGTTGAGGCGCTATACAGATGCCTGGCGCTAACTGCGGGTGAGCACCTTGCCAAAAACCGGCTTCGCAAAAAAGCTGTTTTTATTGTGTCTGTTGCGGCTGTTGCAATTCTGTTGGTTGGGGCAGCCTTATATGAAGTCTACCAAATATTTGGTTATATTATACAATAGCGCCGCCGTAACTCCACAATTCATGGGACCCACGGAGCCCGCAATTCTATTTCAGTTTTTTACGATACAAGGTATACTCTGTAGGTTTAAAAAAGAGGACAGGGAAAAAATTTATGGCCGACAAACAAAAAAAACAGTTTTTCAGTGAGATGATAAATGAAGCAGCCGATAAGATAATGGACTTAAACAAACCAGCCTTAAGCGAGGCCAAAGCAAGGCTTGACAACCTTACCAAGCCGGTCGGAAGCCTCGGAAGGCTTGAGGATCTTGCGATGCAGATAGCCGGCATAACCGGCACATTAAGCCCTGATTTTGCAAAAAAGCTTATTATTGTAATGGCGGCGGACCATGGAGTTGCTGAGGAAGGTGTCAGCGCTTATCCAAAAGAAGTCACACCCCAGATGGTTTACAATTTTTTAAGCGGCGGAGCAGGTATAAATGTGCTTGCCAGGCACGCCGGCGCAGATGTTGTTATAGTGGATATTGGAATTGCCGCTGATATCTATAAAGAGGCCGGGGCAATAAAAAATGCAAAGAGTCTGCTGATTGATAAAAAAATAGCTTTAGGCACAGCAAATATGGCAAAAGGCCGGGCAATGTCAAGAAGCCAGGCCTGTGATTCAGTAGAGACCGGAATACTGACAGCCAGGGAAATGATTTCAAAAGGGTATGGAATAATCGGCACCGGTGATATGGGGATAGCAAACACTACGGCTAGCAGCGCCATAGCAGCAGTCGTTTGCGGGGTCGATGTTGAAAAGGTCACAGGATATGGGACCGGTATCGATGATAAAAGTTTTGATAATAAGGTCAGGATAATAAAGAAAGCCATCATGCTAAATAAACCTGATGGACAGGACGGAATAGACATACTGTCAAAAGTCGGAGGTTTTGAAATTGGCGGGATTGCGGGAGTGATTATCGGGTGCGCAGCATTGAAAGTCCCTGTTGTTATTGACGGTTTTATTTCAGGCGCAGGAGCGCTGATTGCAGAGCTTATTGCGCCGCGATGCAGGGAGTACATGATAGCATCACACTCATCTGTTGAAAAAGGCCATGCAATCATGCTCAGAAAGTTAAAATTAGAGCCGCTTTTTAATTTTAATTTAAGGCTGGGCGAAGGAACCGGAGCGGCAATAGGAATAGGNNAGGTTTTTTAAATAATATTAAAAATAAAAAATACAAAGATTTTTTAAGATGGAAAAGTCAATAAAAAAAGATTGCAGAGAACCTCATCTTGACAAGGGCCTGGTCCAACTTTATTATGGCAACGGAAAAGGCAAGACCACGGCTGCGATGGGGCTTGCGCTGCGGGCTGCCGGGTGCGGGCTGCAAGTTTATATTGCCCAGTTTGTCAAAGGCATGAAGTATAGTGAACTTTTAAGCCTTGCAAAGCTTAAGGAGAACATAACTGTCAAACAATACGGCAGGGGATGCTTCATAAGAAGGGAGGCGACCCAAAAAGATGTAGACGCTGCGCAAAAAGGCCTGGCAGAGGTCAAAAAGATTGTTGCCTCAGGTAAATATGATGTAATCATCCTTGACGAAATAACAATTGCCGAATATTTTAAACTGCTAAGCGTCGAAGATATCCTGGCACTTATTGTTTCAAAACCACAGAATGTGGAACTGATTCTTACAGGACGCAAAGCTGACAGCCGTATAATTGACGCAGCTGATCTGGTTACTGAGATGGTTGAGATCAAGCATTACTATAACAAAGGAATCGAGGCCAGGGAAGGGATAGAGAAGTAAACCCTTATTAATTGATTAAATAATCTGTCAAAAAAGCTAAATGTTTACACATAAGTCCCGGATTTCAGATGATTTCCGGTATCTTGGAAAATCGCATTTGCTGAAAATGGTACTCTAAATTGCTTAAGGTAAAGGTCTTAGAGTTTTATAAAAACTTTTTAAAGTCTTCCAAAGTTTTAATAAAATCATATTTGTTTTTAATTGAAAGGATTTTTTTATCCTCAGTCAGTAACATTGCATTATTTGTAATTGCTGTTTCTACATAAATTGCGTCATAAATTGTAAGGTCATTTTCGGACGCAATATTGATGGCATTTTTTAATGCTAAATGATCCGGGAAAGCGATAATGAGACTCATTTTATCCAGGGCTTCTTCTATCACAAGCACATCTTGTCTGTTAAAAAATGATTTTGTAAGAAAGGCATTAACTATTTCAAGGAAGAAAAGATCAGGAACAGTTATTTCTATTTCATTGGCTGTTTTTTGCTTCAGTATTTCCAACGCAAGATCAACATTATTTTCATCTTTTACATTAAACCATTTGACTGCTATAGAGGCATCCATAACTATGTCCATCCTGTTTTACCTGCTATCCCTTATTTCTCTGATTACTTCTGCACCACTTTTCCCACCAACAAATCCTTGGCTTTTTTTACGTAATCTTTCCATTATTTCAGAAGCTGTTTTCATGTCTAAATTCTTTTTTTCAATCTCTTTATGCTCGTTGAAAGTTGCAATATATTGAACTGTAGCTTCGCGAATTAGCAAGCTCTTATTGATTTTTTCAACATCGCAGAATTCATTCAATATTTTTAGATTTTCTTCGGGCATTGTTATATTTATTTTTTTGGAAGACATTTTATAATCACCAACAATAAGTATAAATTATGAAGATGGTTTGTCAATATAGATCTCAAATAAATTTAAAAGGATTTAATTGCAATATTTGATAATCCTTCTCGTATGAAATATTCTAAAAGTGCATATTGAGATGAATAATGTTTAAATGCTGGGCTGCTAAACGGGCCATCTGGTTTATTAATCGCCAAACCTTCAAATCGACTTTTTAATTAAACTCCTACAAATTATTAATAATTTTAATATAGTTACCATAAAAAATTAAAATTATCAATAATTAACTTGACATTATCAATAATTTGGAATATTATAAATAAGAAATTAATTTATAATAATAATTTGCTGAATAAGGATAGTGAAGGTGATGATATGGCGCTTGACTGGAAGAAACTGTCAGAATTAACACATGGTGCAGCAATTGAGATAGAACGGGTTAGGCTTAAAGAAAGTAATATTGCTATTGAAGGCAGCTTTGAACTTCCTCTATTAGCGCATCTTACAATTGAGGACCAAATCTTTGTTGCCGCATTTATCAGGTGTTCCGGTTCAATTAAAGATATGGAGTACCTTTTCGGGATAAGCTACCCGACCGTAAAGAACAGGTTAAGCGGTATTGCTGCAAAGCTTGAATTTGTGGAGATAAATCCGCCTGCTTCAAATAATGAGGTTATCACACAACTTGAAAGAGGGGAAATTTCTGCAGAAGAAGCAATAAAAAAACTGGAAAACAGAATATGAGCCATAAATGACAGCAACAGTGAGTTAAGGTTATAAATGGCGGGAGGTTATAAATGATTCCGCTTATGATGAATTTACGTGTAAAAGGGAAAACCCAAAGGGTTGTCGGGTTTTGGTTTCCGTTTTTTCTTATCTGGCTCCTTGTTTTTCCGCTTCTTTTGCTGGCGGCTCCATTTATCCTTATATGCTCACTTGTGTTATGGCATGAAGGTAAAGGGAAATTATTCCTGCATGGTTATTTGACTGTTTTTGTAATTATCGGCAGTATGTCCGGTATTAAGGTTGAAGTGCAATCTAAAGACAGCGATATTTTTATAAATTTATGGTGAGTTGGACGCGATAAGTTTGGAGAGAATTTAAGTAAAATTTACAATTTTTAAAGTAAGGAGACAAAAAGAATGAGCGAAGAGAAAAAAAGAATACTGGAGATGCTGGCACAAGGCAAGATAAATGCCGATGAAGCTGAAAGGCTGCTATCGGCACTCTATGGTAATGAACAAACCCGACCCGGCCAGGGAGATGAAGGTAAAAAACTGGAGCCTAAGTATTTAAGGGTAGTAGTGGAACCCGGCCCGGAGAGCGATAACCCCGAGAAAGTAAATATCAGAGTGCCGTATAAATTAATCAGGGCAGGACTTAAGCTGGCATCTTTTATTCCCAAAAATGCCCAGGCTAAAGTAAATGAGGCNNGATCTTTCGGTAAATGTGGACGGCAAAGAAACTGTAAGGATATTTTCTGAGTAGATTATCCAGGGTTTTTTGTTTTTTTATAATGTCTTTAAATACTTTTCTTTCCAGACCGGATCCATGAGTTCCGCAAGCTCTTTATCATAACTGGCCATATTATTGCAATACTGGCTGCCCGTAAATAATTTATCTGAAACTATCTGCCAAAAAATATGTTTGTCTTTTATAGCTTTGTTTATGTTTAAGAATAACAGTATAAATAATATCAGGTCAATAATTCAATAAATTCTTACTGCCGTCCGGCTGATATCAAGCTGCTTATGGCAAATTTCTAATATGAATAAAAATACTATTTTTAATATATAATAGGGATGTTCTAATAATAAATATTTTTTAATAATAAAAAACTTGAGGTGAGCATGTCAGGCAAAATATTTTATGAAACCTTTGAAAAAATGGAACAGTTTATGACAGATGTTTTTATTAAAGTTGGAGTGCCTGCCGAAGATGCAAAAGTGTGTGCTGAAGTTTTAATAGCAGCAGACAAGCGGGGCATTGACAGCCATGGAGTAGGGCGTTTCAGGCCAATATATATCGACAGGATAAATGCGGGACTTCAAAAACCTGTAACCAAGTTCGAAATTACAAGGGATGGCCCGACAACTGCTGTTGTGGATGGGCATAATGGAATGGGGCAGGTAATCGCCAAAAAGGCAATGCAGATGGCAATTGATAAGGCCAAAAAATACGGTATGGGTATGGTGGTTGTAAGGGATTCCACCCATTATGGGATTGCGGGGTTCTATGCAATAATGGCTGCTAACGAAAATATGATAGGAATAACCGGAACAAATGCCAGGCCTTCAATAGCCCCGACTTTTGGTGTCGAAAACATGCTCGGCACAAACCCGCTTGTGTATGGAATGCCGACAGATGAGGAGTTTCCTTTTGTAATTGACTGCGCCACTTCAATAACTCAGCGTGGTAAGATCGAGCTTTATCAGCGCGAGGGGAAAAGTATGCCCCCCGGTTGGGTCATTGACCAGGATGGTAATACAAGGACAAATGCAGCAGAGGCTTTAAAAGGATTAGATACCGGGACTTGCGCGCTTACACCTTTAGGCGGTATTGGCGAAGAGCTGGCAGGGTATAAAGGGTACGGCTATGCCACAGTTGTTGAAATTCTTTCTTCGGCGCTGCAGTCGGGCCTGTTTTTAAAAAACCTGTCAGACGTAGATGCAAGCGGTAAAAGGGTGCCGAGCCGGCTGGGCCATTTCTTTATTGCAATTGATATAGAAAGCTTTGTTGACATTGATACTTTTAAAAAGCATACAGGAGAAATACTGCGAAGTTTGAGAAATTCTAAAAAAGCTCCTGGCCAGGATAGAATATATACTGCAGGTGAAAAGGAATATCTTGCATGGATGGAAAGAAAAGATAAAGGTGTCCCATTGAATGATGCAATGCAGGCAGTAATAAAAAAGACAAGAGACGAATATGGGCTGTGGCAGTATAAATTCAGTTTTGATGAAACAATAAACTAGGTTATTGTCTTTTATTTATATGGGTACCCCATTCAAGTTAATATCGATAACTTCTTTTTAATAAAGCCAGTTTTCGATTAGAAGGTTTAGTTTGTGTATATTTTAGTTTTTATAAATTATTCTGAAAGTCCGGATAATAGAGTAATAAAAGAATAATAAAGAGAGTCTTAAAACATGCAGTATATTAAGTTTGGCAGGCAGGATTTTAATGT
>PMCC01000043.1:29114-46251 GCA_003155275.1 Actinomycetota bacterium
TCAATTATCTTGACACTGCATATGCCTATGGTGACAGTGAATTGGTGGTAGGCAAGTCTCTGGCCAAAGGGTACAGGCAAAAGACAATACTTGCAACCAAACTGCCTTCATGGGAAATAAAATCCTATGGTGATTTTAATAAATACCTGGATGAGCAGCTTAAAAGACTCCAGGTGGAATATATTGACATATATCTTTTGCATGCTATGAGGCAATCATATTGGGAAAACTATAAAAAGCTTGATGTTTTCAAATTCCTTGATGAAGCAAAAAAACAGGGCAAAATACTATATGCAGGGTTTTCTTTTCATGACCAACTGGCGCTCTTTAAGGAAATAACAGACTCATACGACTGGGATATGTGCCAGATACAGCTAAATTACCTTGACGAACATATGCAGGCAGGGCTTGAGGGACTTAAGTACGCCGACTCAAAAGGTATTCCTGTTGTAATTATGGAGCCGTTAAAAGGAGGAAGCCTTGTCAATAACCTGCCCGGCGAAGTCACAGAGCTCCTAAGGAAGGATGGCGTCGGCTTAAATCCGGTAAGCCTCGCACTAAGGNNAACTGCTGTAATTCTGAGTGGCGTAAGCAGTATGAGGCAACTAAAGGAGGATATTGAGATATTTAATGATATGCCTATAGGTCCATTAGATGATAAAGAATCAGCGCTTGTAAACAGGGTAAGGGATTTAATAAAAAGTAAAATAAAAATAGGCTGCACGGGATGTGGATACTGCATGCCCTGTCCTTCAGGAGTTGCAATCCCGGATCTTTTCAAATTATACAATGATGTATATATGCTTGACCACCTGAAAGTGTCAAAGATTTTTTACAAGGTCTTTGAAAATGGGAAAAAGGGCGCAAACCAGTGTACAGAATGTGGACAATGTGAGGAGAAATGTCCTCAAACACTTGAAATCATTGAAGGCCTGAAAGACGTCCATAAACTGCTTTGTTGATCCGGTTATAAGGGTAAAACCTGTTTGCATGTCTAATTTCCTTGCACTGTCAATCGTACTTTAGAGAACTCTTCATAACCTGTTGGCAGAAATTTTTCAATCTTCTTAAAAAAAACCAGAAATTTTTTTAAATATTAAGAACGTTTAAAAAATCACTCGTTTCCACACTTAAAAAGTATATGAAAAGGCATTGCAATTAAAAAATATTCTGGTATATTTAGACAAAGTTTTTTATGATTTTTTGAAAATAAAATATTCATCTGTTAGTGAAGGGAATCCGGTTAAAAACCGGAGCGGTACCGCCACTGTAATTGGGTGTTGTGTCTTTGATTGAAGCCACTGGCTAAGAAATAGCCGGGAAGGCAAAAGACAAAGTCCCATAAGCCAGGAAACCTGCTTATAGATGTCATTTACGTCTCTTCGGCTTAAAGGGGGTAATTTTTTTGTTGCCTAAATTGAATTATTAAACTCCCGGTTAAAGAATCTAAGGGAGTTTTTTTATTTTAGAATTCAATTTAAACCGGTAGAAACTGCCTGGGCAGGATACCAACTGAGTAAAAGAAAGAACCTGATGAAACAGAAAGGCAGATAGCAACCCGGGTAAAGGAGAAAAGGTAGAAACAGCAACGAAGTAGGAGTAAAAATAAAAGCGGTCAAGAATATTGTAAAAAGAAATCTTAAAAAAACAAAAACCAAAAAACAGGAAAACAGCAAAACATGGAAAGAGGAGAAAATGAAAAAGAAAGCCTTTAAAAGGATACTTGCAGTGTTCGCAATCGCCGCAATTTTAATTGCTGCGACAGTCCTGGGTGCATGCAGCAATTCGGCCAAATCCTCAAGCGGAGTTGCTGCTCAAACTGCATCGTCACAGGTTTTATCTTCAGAAGCACAGGAAACCTCAGGAAATACAGCTGCGGCTGCATCAAAAGATCCGGGAATATCTTCAAATCCCTCAGAAACAGGTTCCGGGGAAACATCCACTGAAGTAAAAGTCACTGATGGTATGGGCAATGCCATAACCCTGGACGGCCCGGCCAAAAAAGTCATAGTTTTTGTTCCAAGNNGAAGGTTTCGGTGATTTTAATTCACTGAATATGGAAAAAATAGCCGCTGCTGCCCCGGATATAATTATAGGGCTTGTCGGATGGGCTGAGACGGACATACAGAAACTAAATGACTTAGGCATTAAAGTATACATAGTGGACGCAAATACAGTAAGCGAAGTATATACAGAGATTACAAATATGGGAAAAATACTGGGTTTGAATGATGCAGCATCAAAAATGAGCAGTGAACTTAAAAAACAAGTTGACGAGATAACATCGAAAGTACCAAATATTGAGCAGTCACAAAAGCCAAAGGTTTTTTATGAAGTATGGAATGAACCTCTGATGAGCGCTGGCAAAAACACCTTTATAAGCGAGCTTATAGAAATGTCCGGCGGAATAAATATTGTGGCGGCAGACGGGCTTGAAGGCTGGCCCGAATACAGCCTGGAGAAATTAATCCAGAATAATCCTGACATAATGATTGCACCAATATCTCTTGCGCCTGATGCAGCCGCCATATTGTCCGAGGCAAGGTTTTCCAAAATTGCGGCAATCACAAACAAGAGGGTATACATAATTCCTGATAATCCGGTTTCAAGGCCCAGCCAGAACATAATAAAAGGGCTTACGATGATTGCACAGGCAATACACCCGGAAATTTTTGGGGAATTTAAAGTTATACAATAATTTTTAGATTACGGTACAGTTTTTAATAACAGTTTGACAGCACGAGTGTCATGGATGGAATGGGAGAGGTTATTTTTAAATGCTTCCACATATGTCAGCGGAAAATGGCCAAAGCTTAAAATATACCCCTTTTTATTTTAGCAACAGTTAAAAAACAAGGTTCTTAAAATAGCCTCTCCCATGTATCATGAGATTATGTATTTTTATTAATGATGGTTTTGCAGTTTTTAAATTTCAGTTAAATAAATCAAGCAGAAAGACAAATCATTTTTTTGCTATTCTATTGGTCTTGATTTGTTTTGATTCACAGGCATTTTTTTATTTCTTTAAATATCAGATTTTTTATACAATATAATTATGGGTAGAATATATTTTTTATTAGGCGGAGCGCGAAGCGGAAAAAGTGAATATTCGGAAAACCTTGCTTCATCATTATCTGAAAAAGTGGCCTATGTAGCCACGGCAGAGATAATAGATGAGGAGATGAAAAAACGGATAGAACTTCACAGAAGCCGTAGGCCCGCAGAATGGCAGACTTTTGAATTTCAAGAAAGCAATATCATCAAAGATGACATTAATCCTGTTTTGGAAAGTATTGTGTCACAACAGATGGAAGTTATCCTTATAGATTGTATTACCAACCTGCTTTTCAGGATTGTATATAAACACAGGATTGAGGATCTGGAAATAATAGACAATNNTCTTTGAAAGAAAGATCGAGGAGGAAGTTCAGGAATTTTTTGCTCAATTCTTGTCACAACTCACTGCTATAAGGGATAATCATGGTTTAAATATAATACTAGTGTCAAATGAAGTTGGCCTGGGGCTTGTACCGTCCTATCCATTCGGCAGGGTTTTCAGGGACCTTTTAGGGCTGGTGAATAAAAAAATCGCATCAGTAAGTGATGAAGTATATTTCTTTGTGGCAGGATTAAAGATGCAGATGAAATGACAGCATTAGAATATAGATAAAATGGCCGTGTTAAAGATGCATATAAAATGATTGGATAAAGATAAATGTGAAATGGCTGGCTGTTTGCGGGTTGCTGAAGGGAAAATTAAATATTAAATTACCAATAGAAAAGATTATGGATTTCGAGCTGCTGGGTTTTAGATAAGATTATAATTTTTAAAATGATAATAAAATGCTGGGCAAAAAAACATAAAGAAAAAGGCCGGAAATGAAGTTTTTAAACGCAATAGGTTTTTTGACAATAGTAAAAATCCCTCAAAAGTATTACCTCAAACAGCAGGAGTATCCCGGGATACTTGTCTATTTTCCGGTTGCCGGCCTGCTAATCGGCATTTTTAATGCAATAGTCTTTACAGCTTTGAATTTTTTTATGCCTGTTTTTTTAAGTATCCTGATTATTACAGGATTTGAGTTAGTGCTGACCGGAGGTATTCACGCTGACGGCATTGCTGATGTTTTTGACGGGGTATTCTCCGGAGAAAAAAACAAAAGCAGGATAATGGAAATCATGAAGAAGGGTGATATAGGTGTCTTTGGGGGTATGGCTCTTTTGTTTTCAACGTCATTAAAGATATCACTGCTATTTTTTGTCGCAAAAGCTGTCGGCCTGGCTAATTTTCTTGCATTTGATTTAAGGTTAGCCCCACCGGCTATAAACCTTGATTTTCAACTTTCAGGTTTTCTGGTTTTTATACTTGCAGTGGTTTTTATGCCCGTGTTTGGAAGGCTTTCCATGCTTTATCTTTTCTCAAGGCATAAACCTGCAGCAACCGGAAAAAGCCTGTCCAGTGTTTTTATTGATAAGAGCAATACTGAAGTATTTTGGCTCTCGGTTGTTTATATAGGCGTACTTTTTACAGGTTTATGTGTGTTTACACAAATAGGGTTTTTCAACCAGGCTGTCCAGGCAGCNNCGATTTAATATAAGGCTGGAAATGCTTGCAGCAATTTTCGCTTTAAAATCGTTTGCGGCAATTGTTTTTACATTTTTGTTTTCAGCCGGCATGGGGCGGTTTTTTACTAAGAGGATAGGCGGTTTGAGCGGTGACATAATTGGGGCCGTATGCGTGGTTACTGAGATATTTTTTTTATTGCTGTATTATATTTTTCTAAGGCTGATATAAATATGCAAATTCGCAGGGCATCAAAAACAAAATATATAATTTTGCTGGTAATAATCCTTCTTATCTTTATCGTAGTTGCAGCATCCGTGGGTTCTGCCAAACTTTCCGTAAAGGAAACAGGATTGATAATTGCAAGCTTTATACCGGGGATAAATTATTTTATTGATTCCGGTTCGCTTAACCCACAGAGCGTCAAGATAATATCAGAAATAAGGCTGCCCAGGATTTTTCTTGCAATATTTGTGGGCATTGCGCTTGCCTGTGCAGGGGTTATTTACCAGGGCATTTTCAGAAACCCCATGGCTGATCCCTATATTATAGGGGTGTCAGCCGGAGCATCACTGGGAGCTACAATAGGTCTTATGCTGGTTTCGGGAATAAGACTTTTAAATCTTTCAATGGCAAGTCTTCTGGCATTTGCAGGTGCTATCGGGGTCACTTTCCTGGTCTATAATATTTCGCGCATAAGGAGCAGGATATCTGTTGTGACCCTGCTGCTTGCAGGTGTTGCAATAAGCGCCCTTATAAATTCCATAAACTCCTTTATTCTGATTTTTAGATCCCAGGACCTTGCAAAAGTCATTTTCTGGCTGATGGGCGGACTCACCGCTGCTTCATGGCAGCAGTTCTTCATAGTAGCGCCAATAATTGTTGTCCTTTTAATAGTCAGCAGTTTTTTTATGAATGATTTAAACCTTATTTCATTAAGCGATGAGAGGGCATCCCAGCTGGGGGTGGATACTGAAAAAGTTAAAAAAATCCTGTTGGTATTGGCATCGCTTATAGCTGCCGCAGCTGTTTCAGTAAGTGGAATAATAGGCTTTGTAGGGCTTATAACCCCGCATATCATGAGGCTCATATCGGGCCCTGACCACAAGTCCTTATTCCCGGCTTCGGCGGTGATGGGAGGCATTATCCTTCTTTTTTCCGATACCATCGCAAGAACTCTGCTTGAACCAAGGGAAATCCCTGTCGGTATAATTACATCAATAATCGGGGTTCCATTTTTCATATATCTGCTATTAAGATCAAAAAAAGAAGTATTTTAAAAATATGAAAGATAATCCGGATACAGAAAATATCTTAAAAGTTGAAAATATAAATTTTGCTTATGACGGGGCGCCGGTCCTTGATGACTTAAACTTTACAGTCAGGAAAGGAAGTTTTACATCAATTCTTGGCCCGAACGGATCAGGGAAAAGCACGCTTATAAACCTTTTAAGCAAGGTGCTTAAAGGTTACACCGGCAGGATAGAAATCTTTGGCAACGATATTAAAAATTTAAACCCAAGAAGCATATCCAAGCTTGTTTCGGTGGTACCGCAGTATTCAAACCCGGGATTTGATTTCACCGTAGAGGAAATGGTTTTAATGGGCAGGTTTCCATATATTTCAAGATTCGGCAGGGAAAAACATTCTGACTTTTTAATTGTCGGCAGCGTTATGGAAAAAACCGGGATCACCGGTCTTGCAGGCAAGAAATTCAATGAGCTTTCAGGCGGCGAAAAGCAAAGGGTTGTCATTGCCCAAACCCTTGTCCAGGATACGCCGATAATACTTCTTGACGAACCAACATCCCACCTTGACATAAATTTCCAGATTGAAATGATGGAACTCTTTTATGGGCTTAACCGCAATGAGGGAAAGACTGTAATAGGGGTGTTTCATGATATAAACCTTGCTTCCAATTACAGCAGCACAGCCATATTTTTAAGGCAGGGGAAAATTTATGCGTCAGGGGATATAGCTTCAGTCATTACACGTGAAAATATCCGGAATGTTTTTAAAAGCGATGTTTACGTCGGTAAAAACCCGTTTACCGGTAAGTTGTATGTTAGCCCTACATTTGCGTCAGATACGCCGGATAACAACGATAGCCGGAAAGAGAAAAACATAAATATAAAAGTGCATGTCATAGGCGGCGGGGGAGCAGCATCTCCAATCCTTAATCTGCTGTATAATAAAGGCTATATGCTTACCTGTGGTGTCGTAAATAATTTTGATACGGATCTTGATACTGCAGAAATGTTAGGCATTTCTTATGTAAGCGAAGCTCCCTTTTCCCCAATAAGCCTTTATTCGGCCAATAAGAACCTCGAGTTTATAAAGGCAAGCAATATTGTCATATTGCCTGCAATTGCATTCGGCCACGGTAACTTTTCAAACCTTGTTTCAGTCGAGGAGGCAATTGATATGGGCAAAAAAGTAATTGTGGTTACCGGAGAGGCTATCGCCAAACGGGATTACACTGATGGCAAATCACAAAAACTTTATAAAAAAATACTGGAAAAAGGTGTTATATGTGTTGATAATATCCAGAAAATCACTGAAATGCTTTAAATATCCATAGCAATGTATAATCAGTAAGGAGTTTTTGATGGATTGCAAAAAAGACGGCAATTTGAAAAAATGCAATTGTACATACTTGAAATTAAAAGAATTCGGAAAATCAGGCATTCCATCGGCAATTGGCACTTTATATTATGTCTGGCCTGTTAAAACAGACATCTGTGAGACAAATTTGGATAATTCAATCTTTTTTCTCTCAAACAGCGAGAAAAGCTTTGATTTTTTTACAAATTTCCTGGCAAACAAATTCCCTCACTGTCCTATCATTGATATGTCATCTCCAGAGATTGAAAAGGAACTGGCAGGATATTTAAGCGGCAAAACAAGGGGAATAAGCCTCGAACCTGTCTACCTTTATGGGACAGACTTTGAAAAAAAAATATGGGAAACTGCAAGAAAGATTCCGTACGGCAATGTGGTAAGCTATAAGGAACTTGCCCAGAAGGCAGGTTATCCGAATGCGTTCAGGGCTGCAGGAACTGCATTAGGAAATAATCCACTGATGCTTGTTGTGCCATGCCACAGAGTAATCAGGTCCAATGGAGAGATAGGATATTTTGGCGGTGGTGAGGAAGTGAAGCTTATGCTTCTTGATCTTGAACAACCGCAGCAGCAAGAATAAGCAGCAACAGGAGCGGTAAAATGACGGGGAATATAAGCCAGGGGGCCGGCAAACAATCGGGCCGCCGGACGATCCGGATATTTGGACAGTTAGGCAGGCAGGCAACAAAGCTATTAAAATAAAAGGGCTGCCAGGCAACATGTTTATTTTTATGTTTGACGGGACTATACTGATGTAAATAGTATAATAGAAGTAATAAACAGTAAAAAAATAGCAAAAGTAGGCAAAATGGTCAAAGACATAAAGGGGAATGAATCCAAGAACAAGATTTTAGATATTGCTGAAAAATACTTTGCAAAAAACGGTATCACCGATACTGACATTGCTGAGATATGCAGGCAGGCAGGGCTGACAAGAAGCGCTTTTTATTACCATTTTCCGACGAAGCAGCAGTTTCTACTTGAATTACTGGACAAATGGGTGGTTAATATGGCCGTCAATCTCAGCACGGCAAATCTTAAATCTGAGGACTGTAAAGTGATATTTTATAGGATCATTGATAAAATGCAGCCGGTTTTTGAAAATGCAGGCAAACAACTGCCTATTTTCCTGGAATTGTATATAAAAGCAGTCAATGACCCGGTTCTAAAAAAATATGTATCAACTTCCTATAATAATTTTTTTGATTTCTACAGGAGAGCCCTGGAAGAAAAAGTAATAAGCAAGTCGATGTCCGCTGATGATGCAGAAGATGTTGCAAAGATACTTATTGCGATTACTTTCGGTTTACTTATTCAGGGAATTGTAAATCCAGAGAGCACCGACTGGAGAAAACTTGCAAAAAAAAGTATTGACTTGCTTTTGAAATGACCAATATAACTATCTCCAAACTCATATATACACGGCATATCCAATATATTTTGAATTAAAGTTTATTAAATTTTTCTGCAATATTGCTGTAAGTTTTACTTGCAAATTCCTAATACAAACATTATGATTGTTTAAATTATATTGTTTTAATAAAGACCGATGATACGGGGGTTAAATTTCATGTTTATCCTGTACTATCAATACTTTATTCTGATTGCCCTCTCTTTAGTAATAATTAATTTTATATTCAATAATATCTTTTTTAAAAATATCAAGAATTTTAAACTTCCGCATGATATCCTGGCTTCACCGCCCCTTGTCTCAGTATTGATTCCGGCAAGAAATGAGGAAAAAAATATCAGGCGGATACTCAATTCTATGATAAAGCAGGATTACCCGAATCTGGAAATACTGGTACTGGATGATAATTCAACTGATGCTACCAGCCATATAATTAAAGAATTTGTAAAAAAAGACGGCAGAGTAAAACTTATTCAGGGAGCTCCCTTGCCGCAAGGGTGGAAAGGCAAATGTTTTGCATGCCACCAACTGTCAAAAATTGCAAAAGGCAGCTACTTTGTATTTACTGACGCAGACACCCTGCATTTTCCTAATTCCATTTCAGGCTCTCTTGCAGCGCTGCTTAAGGATAATGTTGATGTTACATCGGTTTATCCCAGGCAGATAGCGGTCACTTTTTCAGAGAGGATGTCAGTGCGGTTTATTAATTTTATCATTCTTTCTTTCATGCCGCTGATACTTGTAAAGCATTCAAAAGCGCCTTTTTTTAGCACAGCAATAGGGCAATTCTTCCTTTTTAAAAGGGAGGCTTATGAGAAATGCGGCGGTTTTGAGTCGGTAAAAAACGAGATACTTGAAGATATCAACATTTCAAAACAGATAAAAAGATGCGGCTTAAAGATAATGGTTTATGATGGCAGCGACAGCATCTTCTGCAGGATGTTTACAAATCTCCCGGATGTTATCAAGGGTTTTTCAAGGTTTATTTATGCCGCTTTCGATTGTAATTTTTTAATTGAAATTATTGCAGTGTCCTTCATTGCCCTTATATTTATGGTTCCATTTGTTCTTTTGCCGTTAGGGATTTTTATTTTTGAGTGGCCGGCAAGAATAATATCCTTAAACATCATTCAGATATTTTTAATATTTACAATAAAGTTTATTCTGGCAATCAGGTTTAAGGAACGAATACTTGATGTTTTTCTTACACCGGCTGCAATAGCATTTGTGTACTTTTTGGCAATTAATTCATACAAGCAGTCTAAATTAGGCAAAGGCGTAGACTGGAAAGACAGGGTTTACAGCGGCAATGAAGTCAAAGATATTGATGAGCTTGAGTATAAACACAGGGTATTTTAACTGAGTGAATTTTTGAATAAAATCTGTAAACTTTGGCTTAAAAACATGCGAAACACGCGAAAAGTCTGGCCGGGTATCTAGAGAGAAAATTCATAAGTTTGTTCAGCCGGCCCTTATCAGGGATTTGATTCTGGAGTTTTGGATACTTTTGGATTTAAGAATTTTATGGCTGTACACTTGGTATTCTGCTTCATTTATTACTTCATGTATGCTTTTTTTATCACCGGTTTCTTTGGCGGCTCCAAAAACGATGGTAAGCGTTGACATGATTTTTAAAATAATCTGTTTTACTCTATACTTTTACCATGAAAATACTTCTGATAAGCGATAAAGTCATAGAGCATATATACAGCGCCACAATTGCCGAAAGGTTCAGTGATGTGGACTGCGTCATATCATGCGGGGACCTGCCTAACTATTATCTTGAATTTATAGTGTCAATGCTAAACAAACCCCTGTTTTATGTCATGGGAAACCATAATAACAGCTCAATGTATACAGAAGCCGGTAAAGTAAGCGGTTATCCCGAAGGATGCATAAATTTAAATGACAGGATAATTGAATTTAAAAATGTCATCCTGATGGGGTTGGAGGGTTCTATGAAATACAGCGGAGGCGCGTTTCAATATACGGAAATGCAGATGGCGTGGAAAATCAACAGGCTAAAGCCAAGGCTATTGTTAAACAAGGTGTTTAAAAAAAAATACCTTGACATTCTTGTCACACATGCTCCTCCCTATAAGATACATGACGCTGAGGATTTGTGCCACAGAGGTTTTAAATGCTTTAATAAATTTATTGATAAATATAAGCCGCGCTTTCTTTTGCACGGGCATATACATCTTTACGGAAACTCGAAGGTCTGGGCAACAGTTGCCGGAGATGTAAAAGTCATAAATGCATACGGTTACAGGATTTTAGAAATATAAGATTTAATGATATGAATAAAGATAATTATTTTGATGATGGCATTTCAAGCGGTACAATTACTGCTTCCAGGCAGGAATTTGAAAGCGCGATGTTTATTTCACTGCTTAAAAACTTAAAATACCTGTTGGTTGGCCGCAATAATGAACTTTTATCTTTTGAAAAGGTAAAAACAGGGTTTGGATTATATAAGAGGAATAATCTTGGTGTAAGGCCAGTATTTGTAGACGATATTATTGGAAGCCTGGACCGCTACAGTGATTTTGACAGATATTTTCTGCCAAAAAAAGCTCACCTGCAGAGAAGGTGGGCACAAATACATAACCTTCTGCTGCGTGACGTGATACTGCCGCCCGTAAAACTCTATAAGGTAGGCAAGGTATATTTTGTCCTGGACGGGCATCACAGAGTAAGCGCATCCAAAAAAATGGGTGTCAAATACATTGATGCAGAAGTTATTGAGTATATTACTGATGTCGAGATTACCCCGGATATGGACCCTAAAGAAATAGTCTTACTTATTGAAAAGGAAAATTTTTTAAATTTAACAGGGCTTAAAATAAACAGGCCTGAGATAAAGACAAGGGTCACCGCACCGGGACAGTATGATATTCTTTTGGGGCAGATAAATAAACTGCTGGTGCAGCTTAATGAAAACATCAAAGAAGATAAAAAACTGCTTACATTTAAAGAAGCCTCACTTATATGGTATGACAACATTTACCTTCCGGCAATTGAGACGATAAAGAATTATGGGATACTGGAAAAATTTCCCAACCGTACAAAAACTGATCTGTATATCTGGATAAATGAGCACAAAAGGTATTTAAGCTTAAAGTATGGCAGGGAAATAGTTATAAAATTTGCAGCAAAGGATATAATGCGCATGTATAACAAAAACCCCTTCAGAAGGCTTGCGCTAAGTATTGTGAATCTGAAATACCGCTTAATTAAAAAATTCAGGAGAAAAAAATGACCGGCAAAGTATTGGCTCTTATGGGTTTTTTGTAAATAATTGCCAAAGAAAGTGTTTTATTATAAAGGCGGATTTTTATTAAAAGCCCGGTTAAGGATAGTATTTTTCTTGAATTGTGCTTTTAATTTATAGAGATGTAAAACTATTTTTACTATTATAAATACGGATTTATATTTAGAAGTTTAAAAAATATCATTTATTCTTTGGAACAATTTTTTCTCTTCTTGCAATCAGATAAAAAACCAGGTTAAAAATAAGTACCAGCAATATCACAGCCCATCCTGAAATTGACAGCGTAACGCCGATTCTGTTGGCAGGGGTCATTCCATAATACAATGTCACCTTATTCTGGGTAGGAATCACCAGCATAAGGGATGGGGAAACAAGGTAAGGACCTTCAGCGCCAGTAACCTTCCAGTTTGGAAAGTAGGAAACCTTAATAAGGTGAGGCTGTCCGATACCGGTGGTATAGAATTCTATTTTTTCTCTTTCAACTTTTTCATATATTATCTCTCCTTTGCCGACTACAGGATTTTCGGGGACATTTTTTAATGATTCTTTATTAATTGGAGTAAAATCCGCCATATTTGCACTTCCATCATCATAGATAACCGGGTTAGCCACATTATCGGCGTTTAGGTACCAGTCCCTCATATCATTTAACCAGTCTTCGGTCTTATACCTGAATGGGATGTTATCCATAATCTCAACATAATTATGTTTTCCTTTAATTTCATAAAAATACCAGGGATCTATTTTGTTTAAAAACTCTACCCTGCTATCACTGTCCAAATCAGCTATAACTTCTTTTGAACATGCCATTATATATGTGATATTCATATATTGGAGATGTTTCATTGCAGCTTCATAATTACGGCCAGGCACCTGCCAGCCGGCAACAGTGCCCCTTGGCTTGACTGAAAGTTCCGCCTGGTTTATATAGTGCCAGGGTGCGGTAAGAGAGCTCTCGACCAGGAGGCCTTCCATGCCGGGTTGTTTTGTCCAATACGGTATAAGTTCAAAGGAGCGGGGAGTACCGTATTTTTGTATAATATCCTTATTGAATTCAAACATGACCCGTCCATATGGAAGACTGTCAAGATATTTCATCAGAGCGTCATAGGTCTTCCAGTCAGGCTTTTCTTCAAAACCTGTAAAGTTAAAGCGGGCCCACGCCGGCCCTAAAGGATTGCCGGCCCATATGCCTGCGCCTGCAAGAACTACTATTATTGGTATAAATGAGAAAACAATGAATTTATAAAAACCTTTTCTGAATTTTGTAAAATCAGTCCTGGCAATTTTCCGGGAGAGTTTTTCTTCAAAGATGGTCCAAAAACCAGGTCTGGTGTTTGTTCTCCGGTGTGAAATTGTTTTAATTTCGCCGGCAGCAGAATCTTGAACTTCAGCAACTTCGATAACTTCAGCAACTTCTGGTACTTCTGTCCTTTCAGGCAAAACCTCCCGTAAAAACTTCTGCCCAGACTCTGTTTCCATACTGTTTTCTTTGTCAGGCTCTGTCGATGTTTTGATTTCATGCTCCAAAACAGTTCTTTGCCCGGATCCCGGTTTTATTCTAATTGGTTTCCTCCATTTTTGAGGAAAGGTTGTTACAAACAGCCAATATACATGCGACATTCCATAAGCGGCAAGCAAGTAAATGAATAGAAAAATAAAAGGTAAAAACCTTGCATTGTAAAGACGCCCTCCACTCCATGTAAAAAAAACTGACATAAACACGATTATTGTCCATGTTATCGGAACAACTCTTTTATCTCTTTTAATTGTAGAAAAAAACAGTCCAATAACGCCAAGGACAAGTGCTGGGATTATCTCAAGCGGGAAAAGGCTTTTAAGATCTTTTATGTTTGACCAGGACATAGTCGGCGTCCATTTTACCAGCATTACAAAGGGCAAGGACCAGAACGCGGAAATGAAGAATCCTATTATAAATACAACTATTATATATCTTGCGCATTTCCAATTACGGTTTATCAGAAAAAGGCTTGGGGCAATCACGACGACTGCTATAAGAGTTATGATGTGAGTGAGGGCTATGCCCCCAAGGAGGATACAGTTTATTGCAAAGAGCCAGTCAAATTTTCCATTTTCTGAACCCCGGTATAATGTGGCAAGAAAAATAAATACCAGGGCAAAGCTTATGGAATAACTGAATTCACCTGCAAAGGTACCCAGAAAATTGCCGCCATATATGCTGAAACTCTTCATATATAAAAAAGCCATTGCCCCGACTGCGGCAAGCTGGGGATAAGGGAATTTAAACCTAAATAGCCTGCCAAACAAGTAAAGCGCAGCCGGCAGCATAAGGCTTCCGAGAACTGTCACAAGTTTAAATGCAACATTGTAAACAAATATTTTTGACAGCAGGGCAATAAACAAAAACGGCAATGGGAAATAAAATGTAAGCATTGGCATACCGGCGAACCAACCCATATCCCACCCGGACATCCTGAAATGGGGAAGGAGGTTGTCTATAAAAAACTTGGCTGCATAGTTATGGGCCCCCATATCGCCGCCNNGCCAAGCTTTCTATTGGACCTGTCTTTCAGGTTTTTGAAAAAACCTGTGAGCCTGCCTTTTAATTTTAATTTTTCTTCGTCAATTTCCATTCAATTGCAGTTTTTATAAATGGCCATTATTACTAACCATATGATTATTTATTTAATTCTTTTCTTTTCCATCCGAAAAAATTTGAGTATTGATATTTAAAAATTTCCTATCAAAATCCTGGAACTGATAGTTGAAATTACCTGCCATAATTTTTTACATTGATTTTCTTTTAACTTTGCTAAGAGATTATAGTTTAAGGGCAAAAATTTTTAAATGATTTATTGGGTTTATTGAAAATATGTGATTTCTTTATTCCGGCAAAACATTTGCTTGTTTGATCTAAGACAATACGAAGCGTTAAAAACTTTGCATTGAGGTTGAGGGGAGTGAGGGAGAATCAGAGAAAACGTTAGTTGTGAACATTAATATTATTAATTTTAAGGCGGCCTGCTGCTGAATGTTTTACCTAGGTTCGAATCCTCTATGGCAACTTTGAGTTTTTTATAGTATTTTTTTAGTCCGATAGCCAAAAATAGCTGCGTTTTGTGGCATATTCAATCTCCCTGCTTTTCAAGTTTTCTGTGAATACTTTGATTAAGCATTTCTTTCTTTTTACCCGTCCATGTTTGGGTTTGAACTTCTTTAAGGATTCCATCACAAAAATCGCTGACATCATCTCCCACAATGTTGAGTACATTTTTGCCCTCTTGCGCTCCAGATTCAAAAAGTTCCAGTATATCCATAAGGACACACATCATGCCCCTGCCGTCCCCTGATGCAAAATTCCACATGAACGCTTCAATTTCTTTAAAAACAATTTGATAATCCTTTGGCAGAGCCTGAATTCTTTTTTTGTAAACTTTATAATCAGTTTTTTCCTGTTTCCAAAATTTTAAAGTTGAAAATATTTTATTTGGCATGAAAATTCTCCTTTAATACATTAATTTTTAATGAGATAAAATTCCATCTATCCCAAAACAATAAAAGTTCCCTCTGTCCAGCGTTATTCAGCGTATAAAACTTCCTCAGCGGACCGATTTCAGATGGCTTTTTTTCTATATCCACCAGCTTGTTTTTTTCAAGACGCAGTAAAATCGTGTATACCGTTCCTTCGACAACATCTTCAAATCCAAGGGTGTTTAGCTTTTTCGTAATCTCATAACCATAAGTTTCTTCTCGGCTGATGATTTCAAGCACGCAGCCCTC
This sequence comes from Actinomycetota bacterium, assembly GCA_003155275.1. Classification (GTDB taxonomy): domain Bacteria; phylum Actinomycetota; class Humimicrobiia; order Humimicrobiales; family Humimicrobiaceae; genus Fen731. The sequence goes on from PMCC01000043.1 coordinate 44,748, forward strand.
TAAAATACCTTTAAACATCTCTGTTAAGTTTTCCATTTTTGCCACCTCCCATCTACTCAGTATTACTGATTACATCTATATAATATCACGCAGTAGTGAGATGTCAATAGTGAAATCACATAAGGAATTGGAAATTATTATAGGTTTAAATATAGACTTTTCATTTTACGTCCTACTGATAAAATATCATAAACATAATTATCCATAATTTGTTGACCGTTATCTCTATTATATTATCAAAAAGTTTAAAAGAGGAATACTATGGAACCTAAAAAATACTACAATACCTTATTAGCACAAAAGGTAATCCAAGAGCTCAGAAAGCGTAATATGGAAGGATTTTATTTTGAGTCAAAAGAAGAGGCATTAAAAAAAGTCCTTGAGATGATTCCAAAAGACTCTTTGGTTTCTTGGGGAGGTTCTGCTACCCTTCATGAAATAGGTTTGCAGGTAGCTCTAAAAAATGAGAAGTACAATGTTTTAGACCCAAATGAGCCTCAAGGGGGAAAAGCAAAGGATATAATAGCTCATCAGGCACTAGGTGCAGATTATTATTTAATGAGTTCTAACGCTATTTCTACTACAGGCGAGCTAGTGAATATAGATGGATACGGAAACAGAGTAGCATCTCTTATTTTTGGACCAAAAAATGTAATAGTAATAGCAGGTATTAACAAAGTTGAACCGGATTTAGATGCTGCTATACTTCGCGCAAAAAAATATGCAGCACTAATTATGATGGTAGCATTTAAGCAAGATTACTCTTCTTTTGATGAACTTTNNATATAATTATATTATTTAAGAACTGAATAGATAATAAAAAGCATTTAAGTCCCTCGAAAAAAGGTTCGAAATTTCACTACCTTGGCCAGTCATCAAGATATGTGTGTCACATAAATCTAAAAATTATTGATGCAATTATTTTTCAATTATCTCCTGATAAATTATTGCTCTTGCAGTATTATCAGATTTAAATATTATTCCTATTTCACTACCCAGTTTGATACTGTCAAGAGTTATTTCAGTTACAGTTTCTTTTTCTCCAGGTCTTTCAAGAATAACTTTTATTATTTTGCAATCCTTAGACAATTTAACTTCCGGAGAAATCTCTTTTTGATTGGGCTCATTTATTAACTGTTCTACATTAATTATATTATTTTTGACATCAATGCTTTTTAAGACAGCATTTACAAAATATTCTCCTTTACTTGGGTCTGTATCCCCTATAATTGTTTCTGTCTTACTCTTAAATAAAATAGGAATTTCAATGCTGGCATCATTTTCAGGAAGACCTGAAGGATTATCTTTTTTAAGTACAAGTACTCCTGTATCTGTAGCAGGTTTTTCAAATATAAGTTGAGCTATGAATGGAACAAAATCTTGGGTCATCCATTCACCTTGAGCTTTTGCAGGATTAGAAGCTATCACATCTCCATTAGCATCCAGTAGATTGACAGGAAAGGTAGCCTCAAAAAACCAGGTTCCCCTTGCCTCACCTTCGACT
>PMCC01000043.1:46282-50925 GCA_003155275.1 Actinomycetota bacterium
CATGAATTAAATGCAAAAAGAAAAATAATAGTCAAAACTATTATTGTAGAGATAATAACTTTCATTTTCAAAATATGCCCCTTCATTTTGTATTTATTTTGACTTTGTTATTCAGAGATTTATTGCCATTATTTTATTTAAATTGTTAATTCGTTACTGCATAAATATTTCAAATATTCTATCTAATTCCTGTATCAAATGAAATGTTAATTTCTGTGAATTGATTTTCTTTTACATCAACTGTCATAGGTTTTAAAATTGGAAAAGGATCTTGAAACTCAATAATTTAAATTTGGCATCACCCCATCTAATTACAGGAAATTATCGAATATCTATATTGCATGAATTAATTAAAATAATTGAAATTTAAATAAGGAGTCAAAATGATTAATGAAAATTTTGGAAAAAGAATAAAAATTAAACCATCTATTTTATTGGGAGCATCACTTATATTATTGCTGTTGACTACAGTTTATATTTTTAGTGGATGTAATATCAAGGGTACAACTTATACAGAAGGCAATAATGGAGACAATTTGAATTTAAAGGTTAATGATGAAATAACAATAAAACTTGAATCTAATATTACAACAGGATTTAAATGGAACTTATCAAATGAAACTGATGCAAATATAATTTCTCTTGTCTCTTCAGATTATAAGCAAACCCCCGCAGATAAAAATTTGGTAGGAGCAGGCGGTTTTGAGACATTTACTTTTCAAGCTAAATCCAAAGGGAGCACTACTATCATTTTAACTTATAATCAGCCCTGGGAAAAAGGAGTAGCACCCTTAAAGACATTTAAGATAAATAATGTAGTTGAATGAACTTTACATCATTTAAAATTGAGCAAAAAGTGCAGGTATTATTTACAGGTCAGGTTTTGGAATCTTATCAGGTTCAGGTAAAAGCTATAGAAGTTGTTATTTTANNAAACTGCCTTAATTATATGCTATAATATATAATCTAAATTAAAAACTGAACAATATAAAGATTTTGATCTTAGAAGGAGGAAAAGGTATGAAATTTTGTTGGATAACAATAATAGTTAATAATTTTGAAGAATCCTTAAAGTTTTATCAGGAAATAGTCGGCCTACAGTTAAATAGAAGATTTAAAACTGGAACAAATATTGAAATTGCTTTTCTGGGTGACGGAGAAACCGAAATTGAGTTGTTATCAGATAAAGCAAATAATAATGTCAATATCGGAAAAGATATTTCCATAGGATTTGAAGTAAAATCAGTTGATAAAATGATTGCATATTTAAAAGAAAAAGAAATAAAAATTGAAAGTGGCCCTTTTACGCCAAACCCGAAAACTAAATTTTTTTATATATTAGATCCGAACGGCTTAAAGGTTCAGTTTGTGGAATTGAGCAATTTGAAGTAGAGGAAAAACATTCGATATCCGGATTTGTTAAGATTAAAGATATTCTTAAATAAAAATTAAATCAAGTTTTATTTATTTTTAAAGTTGGGAGATAAGAAGTGGAAGAAAAAAAAGCAGTTAAAGCATACGACCTAGCATATAAATATGAAAAAGAATGGAGAGTATGTTCTCAATGCACCATTAAAGCTCTTTCCGATGTCTATGAAATCGATAATGTGGACATTTTCAGGGCGTTAAGTGGATTTGGCGCAGGAGGGGCTACAGAGGGAGATGGCATGTGTGGAGCGTATGTTGCCGGAATGATTTTTCTTAGCCTTAAACTTGGTAGAGATATTTCTGATATTGGGACAGATCCAAAAGACCCAAGAGGTTCAAAAAAGAATAAAGTATTGACACCATTGATTAAAAAGTTACGTGACAGGTTTATAGATGAATACACTTCAATCATATGCCATCAAATCCATAGAAAACTGTATGGAAGACCATTTTATCTTCTTGACAGGCAAGAATCAGAGAAATTTGATTTAGCAGGTGGCCACGATTGGGGATGTACTGCTGTTTGTGGAAATGCTGCAAAATGGACTGTCGAAATATATGAAGAATTCTTAAAAGGTGAGTAAAAATTTTGTTTTTTTAATTATGGTTTAAAAACAGAGTTAAATTACTCAATATTTTATAAAAAGGATGGAATTAAATGAGGAGACCGTCTAATCAGCAGAAAATAAGGTACTGGTTTGATAACCTGATGTCGAAGGGTACCTCCGCCCTTATCGGTATCCTGGCAATTGCTTCAGTTATTCTTATACTGATAATCTCATTTTTTGCATGGATAACAAGGTCAAATCCTGACAAGGGTTTCCTGCAGATTATCTGGATGAGCCTTATGAGGACACTTGATGCCGGAACTATGGGTGGAGATGAAGGAAGTATTCTGTTTTTACTTTCAATGTTTGCAGTGACTCTCGGCGGAATCTTTATTATAAGTTTACTTATCGGTGTTTTGACGACCGGTATCGAAGGCAAAATAGAGTCTTTAAGAAAAGGGCGCTCACTGGTACTTGAAAATGGCCATACTGTAATACTTGGGTGGTCTGAGCAGATCTTTACCATATTATCAGAGCTGATGGAGGCAAATGCAAACCAGAGGCAGGGTGTAATCGTTGTAATGGGCCAAATGGATAAAGTAGAGATGGAAGATATGGTAAAGGAAAGAATTCAGCTAAGGAAAAATACAAGGATCATATGCCGGCAGGGAAATCCTCTTGAGATAAATGACTTAAATATGGTCAATATAAACAGCTCAAGGTCCATAATACTTTTGGAAGAAGAAGATTCCGAAGTAATCAAGATAGTGCTTGCAATAGTAAATAATGGCAACAGAAGAAAAGAGCCCTATCATATTGTTGCCATGCTTAATAGGCCCGAAAATCTTGAAGTCGGTAAAATTGCAGGAGGTTCTGAAGTAGAATTTATCCTGTCAAAAGATATAATTGCAAGGCTCACTGCGCAGACCTGCCTTCAGCCCGGCCTTTCTCTGGTCTATAATGAACTGCTTGATTTTGGGGGAGATGAGATATACCTGACGGACTGCAGTGCCCTGGAGGGAAAAACTTTTAAGCAGTCTCTGCTAATGTATGAGGATTCGACGATAATCGGTTTATGCGCTGAAGGCAAGGTCTGCATAAACCCGCCGATGGATACTCTTATTAAAGCAAATGACAGAGTCATAGCAATAAGTGCAGATGATGACACAGTAGTTGTTTCAGGCAAGACTGAAATAAATGTTATGGAAAACGCGATTGCTTTGTGCTCGCCAAAAGAAGTACCGGATAACCGTAAAAATCAGGATAAAGTTCTTATTTTGGGTTTTAATGAAAATGCCCGAACCATTATAAGGGAGTTGGATAACTATGTTGCAAAAGGTTCCTTAGTGACTATGTCTGCTGAATTTAAGGGAAACAAGACTGACCTTGAAGACAAATGCTCCAAAAACCTTAAAAATATAAACCTTGAATGCTTTGAAGCTGATATAAACGACCGGGCAGTCCTTGACGGTCTCACAGAAAAGGGATACAGCCATATAGTAATTCTTTCCTACCATGATCTTGATATACAAAAAGCAGACGCAAAGACTTTAATAACACTTCTGCATTTGCGTGATATTTCCGGGAAGAAGAATATAAATTTTTCACTTATAAGCGAAATGCAGGATATTAAAAACAGGGCGCTTGCTGAGATTGCGCAGGTCAATGATTTCATAGTGAGCAACCGCCTGCTTTCCCTGCTGATGGCGCAGATCTCTGAAAACAAGTTGTTAAACCTTGTTTTCGCAGACTTGTTTGATGCAGAAGGTTCAGAGATTTACCTTAAAGAGGNNCGTAAATCCTTTAAAATCAGAAATGATAAATTTTTCTGCTGATGACAGTATTATTGTTATAGCGCAGGATTAATAATGTAACTTATAAAACTTTATAATCTTTTTTATTTTTAAATATTTTAAAATTTCTATTTTATATTTTTCGTAAAAGTGGGATTTTATAAAATCATGGGTTAAAAAAACAGGGTTTTAATAGCATTATTGCCCTGTTTCGCTGTAAGTTGATGCAATTTTTTAAAATCATAACGGGAAGCCTTGATAAATTGCGCTTGTGAAATATGCTCTTTCTACCAGTGGCCGCTTGAGCCGCCGCCGCCTGAAGAGCCGCCCCCAAAACTGCTGGAAGAGCTGCTGGAGCTTGATGAACTGCTTGAAGAGAACCCGCTTGAAGAGCTGCTTCCGCTTGAGCCTGAACCGTAAGTCCTTGAAAGTCTTAAAACAATTACTGTTCTTTTATCAAAATAACTGCAATACCTGCACTTTTTCGTGACTTCCTGTCGTCCGGGGTAATCATATGCAGGATAAAGAAGCCACTTGCGTTTAATAACAAGTCCGATTTTTTTGCATTGCGGACATTTATGTTCCTTGATATAACCTTTTAGAAAAATAGTAAGGGCCGCAACTCCAATTATCAGCCATGGCAAAAGGTTAGCAAACACTATGCTAAGTGGAAACCATATTGTTTCGTCAAATGGTTTTTTAACTTCTGCTGCCGCACTCTTGACTTTAAGGTTACCGCTACCCTGATTCTCATATATGATATTGGCAATTGCAGCAATTCCATTATATATACCGGTATTATAATCATTTAATTTAAACCGGGGGACAATTATATTATCAATAATCTCTTTTGACTGCAGATCTGTAATGACAG
>PMCC01000019.1 GCA_003155275.1 Actinomycetota bacterium
GCAGTACCGCTTGCAAGAGCCGGTTTAAGGAACTCATTAAAAGTTGTTACAGTATACTGTTGATAGTCGATTTTAACTCCTGGATTTTCTTTGGCAAAAATTTTTGCAAGCGCATTATAGGTATTAAGCATCCCCGTATTGCCATTTTGAAAGTCAGCTATTTTCAAAACTACTTCGCCGGCTGCTGCAGAAGTTTCTGCTGCGGTCGTGGTTGCTGCTGCTGCTGTGGTTGCTGGAGCTGCCGTTGTTTCAGCTGCTGCTGCAGTTGTTGTTGCTGCAGATGATTTGCAGCTTATTCCAACGATAGAAAATGAAACCACCAACAATGCCACCAGAAAAATCATTAAAAATTTTTTCATTTTTCCTCCCTTGATTAGCTAAATGATTTTAATTGATGAGATGATGAAAAATTAAAAAGACCATTTCACCCCCCTCCTTTTTTTAAACATAACTCTGATATTTTTTTCATAAAATTATTTTTAATTAAGAACTAATGGAATTAAAATATCTTAAAATAATAACATAAAATATTAAAAATAACAGATATTATGTCCGGATGAAACACTGAATAAAATATGGTGTCTGCATGTACCATTGGATCTATTAATGTTGCAGATATTATGATTACCGGTCACGGAGCCAATAAAGAATCCGTCAAAAAACTTGGTGAAAAAATACCTGAAATCATTCAGGCAATAACTTTACAGTTTTAATATTTTACATACATTTAACATTGGCGTAACATGAATGTAAAAATTGTGGATTATAATAACCTGTAATTTTAAATTTTACCTGTTTAAAAGATCCCGGGGTAAAAATTCTTATAAAACTCCCTGGCTAAAACTTTAAAAAAGATTGAGATTGGAGAAAAAATGAAATTGATAATAGCAATGATTCAGCCCCATAAACTCCCGGATGTGAAAAAAGCTTTATTTGATGCAGATGTCTTTAAGATGACCATATCCGACGTTCTTGGCTGTGGACAGCAGAAAGGTTTTACCGAAACTTATCGCGGTGTAATATCTGAAGTAAACCTTATAAAAAAAGTCAGGCTGGAAATTGCTGTAAACGATGATTTCGTAGAGAGAACAATAGAAGCAATCAGAAAAGGGGCCTATACCGGAAAAATCGGAGACGGCAAAATATTTGTTCTTGACCTGCCAAGGTGCATAAGAATAAGAACCGGGGAAGAAGGACATGAAGCTATCGGATAGACTTGATATCACTGGTTAAAAGGTTATATCCTAAAATAACTTTTTTCCCTTACATGAATTAAACAGATAAAGGAGAACGGCTGCCATTCCTGATAACAGTTACAAGATTTATCCCTATCGTTGGGTTGTACCGGGTGTATTTATACTAATCAACCTAGCCATCCAGACACTGTGCTCCTGCTTTGCCCCAAAAAATAAATATAAAAACAGCCGATATGCTTTATAACCTTAAAAAATCATTTTTTGCATTATTTAATTCACCTAACCATTTTTCTGGAGAATTTGGAAAATTTGAAAAATTGTTTAAAATAAAAAAAGACCCCTGGAATTTTTCAACCTCTAAATATGAGAAAAAGCGGTTCAATATAATTTTGGAATTTGTCAACATGATAAAGCCTCAAAGCATTTTAGAGCTGGGTTGTGCTGAAGGACACTTAACAGGACCTCTTTTTTTAATTTGTCCTGATATTACTGCTGTTGAAATAAGTGAAACTGCTATTCAGAGAGCTGCGCAAATGGTGTGCGGACCAAAATTTATATCAGGGGATTTAACTAAAATTAAATTTGCTAAAAATTATTCAATGATCGTGGCAGCTGAAGTTTTATACTACCTAAAAGAGGAAGATATCAACAAATTTATTAAAAATTGCCAAACTGACTATTTACTTGTATCAGGTTTTTTTAATCAAAAGAACATTCTTGAAAAATGTAATTTTAAAAAAATAAAAAACAAGTGGATTCATCGATTTGAATTCAGTTTTCCTTTTTTAAAAATTACTGAAATTTGTCTTTGGAGGAAAAATTAANNCAGTTTATTGTTAACCTAAATTTAACACTGCCGTAACACTGATTTAATAATCTTATTTTATAATCTTACCATTGCTGGCTTTTAAGATTTTTTTTGCCAATTTTTTGGAGTTACTTGGGGTGGCAAACGCTCTTTTGAGATTTATTCTGGATTTATCAGGTCATCTGATTCTGGCAAAGCTTAAGGCAAATCTTTACAAGCCTGTATTAATTGTAAACCTGATGAACACAGCAATACCAATTTAAAAAATTATAAAATTTTAAAATAGATGATTATAGGTTTTAAAGGAGAACATTATGGAAGCCAGGATTTCTAAAAGAAACAGGACGATTTTTCTGACAATTGTTTTTATTGCATTGCTTACATTTATGATAATTCCAAGACTGGTATTTGCAGACGGGGCTGCAGCCGGTGACCCGTCAGGCATTTCGACCGGAAAAACTTCAGATATTTCCTCAAATACTCCCGGAAATCCAACTACCGCAGAGATATCCGACCAGGTGGGAAAAAATAAGATAGGCATTAATTTTGTTTGGGTACTGCTTTGTGGATTTCTTATATTCTTTTTTCAGGCCGGATTTGCTATGGTTGAAACGGGTTTTACACGGGCAAAAAATGCATTGCATACAATGACAATGAATTTTCTCGTTTTTGTAATCGGAGCAATTGGCTTTTATTTTGTCGGTTTTGCCTTAATGTTTGGCGGTGTGGGAGGCATTGCGTCCCTGGGCGGAAACCCTGTTTTAACTAAAGAACTTGCAATACACGGCTGGGGAATAATCGGATATAAGGGGTTTCTTTTAAGCGGTGTTTCATATGATGTCGCGGTATTTACCCTGTTTTTCTTCCAGATGGTTTTTATGGACACCACCTGCACGATACCTACAGGCTCGATGGCTGAGCGTGTCAAATTAAAAGCAGTGATTGCTTCCGCCTTTTTTGTTTCAATGGTTTACTATCCTATTTATGGCAACTGGGTTTGGGGGGGCGGCTGGCTGGCTCAGTTAGGTTCAAATCTTGGGCTTGGCCATGGAGTGCTTGACTTTGCCGGCTCGGGAGTTGTCCATGCAATGGGTGGGATGATTGCCCTGACAGGTGCAATGGTCCTTGGGCCAAGGATAGGTAAATTCAAAAAAGACGGCAGCCCTGTAGCAATTCCGGGGCATCATATCCCCATGGCAATAATAGGGACCATCATCCTTTTCTTCGGATGGTTTGCATTTAATGCCGGCAGTTCACTTTCCGGCACTGATTTAAGGATTGGAGTCATCGTAACAAACACCGTGCTTGCCGGGGCGTTCGGCTCATTTTCTGCAATGATATATACATGGCTAAAATTCAAAAAACCCGACCCAACAATGATTGCAAACGGGGGTCTTGCAGGGCTTGTTGCCATTACGGCAGGCTGCGCATTTTTTAACAGCATAGCGGCTATGATAATCGGCCTGATTTCGGGAGTACTCGTTTGCATATCCGTATGGGTCGTGGAAAACAAATTTAAAATTGACGACCCTGTAGGCGCAGTTTCCGTTCACGGTGTAAACGGCCTGTGGGGAATACTTGCCCTGGGTTTGTTTGCTGACGGAACCTATGGTGACGGACTAAACGGGGTTTCCGGAAATGTCAGGGGCTTATTTTATGGAGGGACCGGCCAGTTTTTGTCGCAGCTCATAAATGTTGCAGTTATAATTGTATATGGGGTCCTTTTATCCTGGGCCTTTTGGAAAGTATTGAACAAAATCATAAAAATACGCGTCAAAGCTGAAGATGAGATTGAAGGGCTCGATGTTCCTGAAATGGGCCTGCTTGCCTATCCCGAATTTGTTCTGTCTCCTCCGGAAGGGACAGGGACAAATGGCATCAGCGCTGCACCCTACAATGTATCCTACCCTCTCAACACCGGTAATACCGGCTTTGCCGATGCTGGCTCTGCTGACCCTGCCGGCCCTGCAGATAAAAAATAAAGGGTAAAAACAAAATATACTCACTCCCTNNACTGCCCTTTTTAAGCCAGCTCTATAAGGGAAGAAAAATTATTGGAAGCATTAGCATGTTTCACTTAAATGTAATATTATTTTCTTTGAAAGACTTTCAAAATATCAAAAAGGCCGATGTTTAAATGACAGAATATGAAATAACCGATAATCTAAGAATAATAGTTTTTACCTCGAAATTTGACAACACCAGGCGCGAATTTTTGCTATCTCTGCCATGTGACTATTCTGCCTCAAAAAAATACCCTCTTATTGTGAGCCCGCATTTTTTTGGCGCCACTTTCTTTGAAAATTATTACCTTGGCGCTTCAGGAATGAAAGAGAAATTCCACGGCTGGAGAGGCATTTCTGACAGCTTTAATATCCTCATTGCAATTCCTTTGGGTCACGGAAGAATACATGACAGAGCATCAATGGCTTACGAGGCTCAAATTGATGATATGGCATACATACCTGAAGTATTGGAATCAGCAGGATTTAAAATAGGTAAAAAATATGCCGGAGGCATAAGTATGGGTGCAATGGAAACCCTTACTTGCGTTGGCAGGTATCCTGAGCTATTTTCGGCGGCATTTTCATTTAATGCAATAACAGATCTGGAGACCTGGTATTATGATATAGTAGAAGGAAAAACTGACAGACTCATTATTGAATCCGGTCTTTTAGACCTTTTTTTGGAAGAGATTGGCGGCACTCCCCTGGAAAAAAAGGGCGAATTCTTAAAGAGAAGCCCTGCAAATTATATGGAGAATTTATCAAAAGTGCCTCTGATGATTTATTGGAGCGCCATGGACAGTCTTGTGGTAAACGCTGTGACAAAACAGTCAAAAAAACTTGCTAACCAAATCAGGAGTACTTATCCCGCATCCCAAATATATGATAAAGACACTGCGCTTGGACGAAATGTCAAAGTTTTTGATAAGGATGAAAGAATAAAGATACATGAATATTGTGATTTCAGAGCAGCTACCCAATGGCTCCTTCAATATTAAGTCCAAACTGAATTCAATCCAAGCCAGATTTTAACCTTTTTAAGGTTTATTCTATATAGCAAATGATTACCGGCTTCTTAATTACAGTCCCTCAATAAATGCTTCCTAATTACATCTTCTTTTTTATTCTATTCTTTAAACCATTGTAATTAACAATACTTAACGTTTTACAGTGAATAATTTTTCGCTGTTTCGTACATTGTGACAGCATTTTCAATATTGGTTTCAGGATGCACCTCTGAAGTCGAGCCGATAAGGATTTTCCTCCTGCCGGCATCTTCAATTGCTTTTATGACTGCCCTGCTTACCTGTTGTTGTGTGCCGTATGGAAGTAGCTGGGTACAGTCTATCGGCTGGCATATGACTGTCTCCGGATATGTTTTCCTGAAGGCTCCTACATCCATTGCGCAATACGGTTCAAAAGGATCTATAGCATCTGCCCCGGCTTCTATAAAATCTCTAAGAATGGGTAGCTTATAGCCATCCAGAAAGTAAACAATATATTTGCCATGCTTTTTAAAAGCTTCGATCACCTTTTTTTCTTTTGGTATTATTACATCCCTAAAAAAATTGTAAGGAAACATCAGCCGGTCATTTAAGCCTGTTGACCCTGAAGAGCAGACGAAAGGCATTTCCTCCATTCCGGCATAAGCTTCAATAAACTTTATTTCGTAATCATAGTATGTGTCAATAAATTTTAATGCTATTTCAGGGTAATCATGGTAAAGATATGTCCACCAGTCTATTCCATACCTGAAGAGCGCTATCGATACTCCCTGGCACATTTCCGGGCCTAGCATGACTGTGCCGCCGAGTTTCTCAGTTATTCTTCTATATTCCCGGCAGACTTCTTCAAAATATTCAAATTTCTCATAGAAAAGGTTTACATGGTTATTGACCCTGGAACAGATCTTCCCTTCTGCCGTGCACCCGGCAATCTTTTCAATATCTTTTTCCACCAGCCTTGCCACATCATCCACGTTTTTTATCACTGGTTTTTCCAGTATGTGCCCGGTCCACCATTCATACTTATATGTAAACCCATCATCTTCTTTAACTATTTTTACGCCTTCGTAATCAGGAACAGCAAAATGCCTTATAAGGTCAAGGTATTTGCCTGCAGTGGCGCACATAAGGTCTTCTGCATTAGAAGGCGTGACTTTGGTTCCTGTAGCAAATTCGATAAGGTCAAGATTGTGAATGATGTCGTAAGTGGCAATCCTGTCTATATCCTTTCCTTCAAAAGTCCGCAGCAGCCTTTCCCTTGATGTATACTTTTCCACTTAGCCCTCCCATGTTTTTTAAGCTTTCAATTAGTAAAAATAATTAAAGAAATTCTTATTCCCGCATTATTTTATTCTGCTGAATAAAATTATTAAAAATCTGTAAATGATTAAAATTCAAAACTTAATGCATACACGCCTGGCCAGGTATTTACAAAGAAATAAACCATAGAACCATCTATGCGGTAAAATAGCCTTTACGCCATTTTTATAACTATATATTAAAAAGCGCCGCAGCATTATTATAAAAAATATTCTCTTTGTCCTCTACAGATATTTTTGAATCCAGCACATATAGTACTGTAAGCAAAGGATCTGCCCATGGGGAATCTGTGCCGAATAATATCTTTGTGGATCCCAGCTCCCTTACGAAAAGCTCCAGCATTCCCCTGTAAAAAATATCACCGGCTATATCGACAAACAGGTTCTTTCCATTATTTTTTTTCATCATTTCTATGACTTTAAAGTAATAATAATCTTTTGCGCCGGCATGCCCCAGGATTATCTTTAAATNNGGCTGCCTCCCACAGTTTTTCATACCTTTTATCAGTTATGGCCACCTGGTGATCTTCAGGATGTATTTTTATTCCTAATATCCTGCTTTTTACTGAGTTTTTGTTATTGAAAATATCTGCTGATATTTTTTCCGTTGAGCTATTTTTACCCGGGGAGTTCTCCAGTTTTAATAAATCAGCCGCAGTATTGCTGCTCCCAAAATATTCATCAATCAGGCTTAACGATTTTTCAATATAATGTGGGTTGTAAACGATATAAGCGTAAGCAAAATCCGGATTATTACTTAAAAAATCAAGCGTATTTTTAATTCCCAGATCCAGATCGGTAAAAAAGCTGTTATGGATAAAAATGATTTTTTTAAAATTGAGGCTTTTGGCTACGTCATTCTGGTTTTCCTCATAGGATGAATTGACAAAGGAACTAGTGTATTTGCCAATATGGATGTGGGTGTCTATTATTTTAAAATCATTTAAATTTAAATCTTTTAAATCGTTCATTGCTTTTAAAGTATTTTCTTAAATTTATTTTTATCTGATATTAATATTGCTTATCATTCTGTCCAGGTTCCCCGAAAGGATATTCCTTCTATCCTTTGTGTTTAACCTTGAAAACATAATCCTTTTTGCTGCAAGCAGCTCAGGAAATACGGGATAATTTGAACCAAATATTATTCTTGAAGAATTTGTTTTTTTTACAATATCTTCAACCTGGTTAAAGCCAAGAAGATTGTGGGATTCCAGAAAAACATTACCTGTTGCCCCCAGAAGCTGGTAGAAATATCCTGTAAACATAAGTTCCTTGGAATTGCCTCCATCTAAAATAAAAGGAATATTGGGATATTCCCCCGCAATCCTGTAAATTAAATCCCAGTCTATTGCTTTATTACCGGTGATATCCAATTCATCAAGGCTTATCAACACCGGGACAGCAAATTTTTCAAGGATCTTAAAAATATCTTTAAAGGCCCAGGGGTCAATGTTATATTTATGGGATTTTGGATACAGCCTTAAAATCCTGAAATCTTCCCGAAACCTGCCAACAAGGTATTTTTCAAAATCCTGTTCATTTCCAATAAAATAATTTGGAAACACCAGACACCCTTTAAGAAAATTGTGCCTGCAAGTCAATTCTGCAATCTGATTATCCCCTTCCACAGGGTCATGGAAAACTGAGAGCGTGTTTGTAAGCATTATTGTGCTATTGTTGGAGGCAGTTCCAAGATGTTCATGATAAGTAACGATATTTTCTTCACTGACCGACAAACCGGGAGACATACTGTTGCCTCCAAAAAAACAGCTGCAGTCAGTTATTCTGTCAATTTTTTCCATAATGTACAGGGTTTAGGTTTTTATAGAATGTTCAATTTTGAATTAAAATGCACTATTATGATAATATTAAAAAATCCTTATGTCAATCAGGCAACTGTAAAAAACACTTTATTATACAGCCACCTGATTCAGAATAAGACATTAAAACTTGAAAACTTTGCTATTTTTCAGACATGTACTTCACATAAATCTTAAGATATTTATTCAGCTAAAATAAATAATAAGACCACATATTTTAAAAAACCGTAAGTATTTATCTTAATTTGAAACAAAAACTATCCCAATTACCAGGATAAAACTGGTCAAAATACCGTTACAATCATTGTGTTGCAAGATTATACTCATGAAAATAAAAATAACAAAACAAATAAGGAAGATCAAAAAACGGGAAAAATACAGGACGTTTTAAAAGCAGCTGACAATGCCTAGTTATTGGATTGAAAAAGTAAAAAGTACAATTTTATTAGTCATAATAAGGTAAATTACCTTATTATTTTTTATAAATACAATTGTGTTGATTTCTAAAAAATTTAACGGAGGTTAAAAATGAAAAGAAAAAATTTATTAATGTGTCTTATGCTTATTGCGGCTTTATTAATAATAGCCCTTCCTCTGGCAGGATGCACAGGTTCTGGTAACACTGCAGGAACCACAGCAAGCGTGACCACAGTAGCTTCCACTACAGCGTCCACTACAGCGGCTTCCACCACAGCAGCTTCTACTACA
Source organism: Actinomycetota bacterium (assembly GCA_003155275.1). Classification (GTDB taxonomy): domain Bacteria; phylum Actinomycetota; class Humimicrobiia; order Humimicrobiales; family Humimicrobiaceae; genus Fen731. The sequence goes on from PMCC01000019.1 coordinate 8,862, forward strand.
GCAGCAACTACGTCAGTAACAATCGAGTCGTTTTTATTTAACCCAGCAAGTTTGACAATAAAAGCTGGTGAAACTGTAACCTGGACAAATAAAGACAGTGTCGCCCACACAATAACAGAAGACAAAGGCATTTTTGACAGTGGAAGTGTAAACAGCGGTGCAACATATAGTTTTACATTTAAAACTGCCGGGACATTTACCTATCACTGTGCTATTCATCCAAGTATGACTGGAAAAATTATAGTTCAATAAAAAATAATATTTTGTGTTTATATTATTAATATGAAGCACTAGGTAAAACACCAGTGCTGATTGCTTTTAAAATTGATGCTTCAGCACAGGCACCTACTGCTACCCCAGGAGGAGCAGGCAAGGGATTCCAGCAGTAATATAAATATATATTTTAATTATTATATAAGCCAAAATTTTTTTCTCCTGGCTGGTAAGCTGATAATCAGTGGAAAGTGGATTTTTAAGGCTTGATATTAAAAAATCACTTGCTTCAGACGATAATGTTGATTTTCCTTTATAGGCATTTCTAATAGTTTCTACCAGAATAATTTTATTTAAAATATTAATGAAAATAATACCCAGGCTATATACAATGTATACTACTTGAAGTGTCTGGTCTGCTGATTTAAAGAAAACTAGTACAATTGCCAGTATAAACCTAGTCCAAATACTGTTACTAAAACTAAGCTGTGAAATTATAGTTATAATGATTAGATATATTTTCAATTTTGATTTTTAAATTAAAGGAGGTTAAAAAATGAAACGAAATTATTTATTAGTGTTCCCTATCATTATTGTGACTTTATCAATAATAACAGTTTTTTCCCTTTCTGGATGTGCTGTAGGTTCTAGCGGTGCTGCGGGCACAACAACAGCTGTTACAACAGTATCAACAACTGCCCNNAGTACAAATGCCCAGAATGCTCAGGGAGTTGGATCAGGCATTATTTATAAAGAAGATGGTTATATTATAACCAACAATCATGTTGCGGGGGATGCAAACAAAATTACTGTTACTTTATTTGATGGTTCCAGACATGAAGGAACGCTTGTGGGAGCAGAT
>PMCC01000105.1:0-281 GCA_003155275.1 Actinomycetota bacterium
CCGCGCTTGCGAAGGGTTACTGTCTCACCTTGGTCGGACCCTGAAAACATGGCGGAAATATTAAATAAAAACTACGTATATTGCCGCAAAATCAATCCCGCCTACATGGCCACTCCCATAATGGAGGAAGAGATGGCGCGAGTGGAACTGCGAAGCACTTTCCGCGCCGCAAAAAAACACTGCTGCCCGGCAGAAGTGATGCTTCGCGATGTTATGACGCTTTCCTGGAATCCGGAAAACGCAATTAATTGGACAAGGATCGCCCGCGAAGAGGCAGCAGA
>PMCC01000105.1:361-16787 GCA_003155275.1 Actinomycetota bacterium
TAACGAACATAGCAAAGAAAAAGATAAGGATAAAAGTAAAGACACAAATCCCGGCGAAAATATGGTAAGCGGCCTTATAAGGGAGATGCTTAAAGAATATAAAAATGGCGGCGCCAGTGAAAACGATATAATCGGCCGCATAAAAGATATCTACTTTGAAGACATTGGCTTTGCCAAGGTGGACCACCATAGAATTCTCAGGCGAAATTTTCCGGAGGTTATTTTCGGACAGAATAAAACGCAGCAGCAGATACTTGATATTTCAAAGAAAATCTTAAAATATTCAGAAATATTGCTTATAACAAGGACGAATAAAGAAGTCTTTGAACTTTTAAAAACAGAAATTCCCGGTATAGTTTTCAATGATGCAGCCGGCATTATTTATACACCCTTAAAACCTCACNNCCGGTTGCAGAAGAAGCTGCTATTACTGCACATCTTATGTGCAATGATGTAAAAAAGATTTTTGATGTCGGCATTGCCGGAATCCACAGGCTGATGAGCCATAAAAATGAGTTGCAAAGTTCCAAAGTAATCGTAGCTGTTGCAGGTATGGAAGGCGCATTGCCGGGTGTTATAAGTTCCATGGTCGACTGCTTAGTCATTGGTGTGCCTACAAGCATAGGATACGGCGCAAGCTTTAATGGCATAGCGCCGCTTCTTACCATGCTTAATTCATGCAGTCCGGGGATATGCGTGGTAAACATCGATAATGGTTTTGGCGCCGGATATGCAGCCGGACTTATAAACTCTGGGACGCCCGGCCAATAGCCCCACAGCCTTTAGGCTATGATTTTTTCAAATATTTTAATTTTGTAATTTAAGTAAGAACCTCTTTCATATATAATTTAAAGGTCAGGTTTTTCAAGCTGTTGCCGTTAAGATTTTTTTAAGGCTCTAGCCATTTAAGATTTTTTTGGGCTTTGCCGTATTATTCTTTCCGGCTTTTACCATCGAGATCTTATTGGGCATATACTGCTTAAATTCCTGGTATTTTGGCATTGAGATTGATATAGACCATGAAAAATAATTTTGTACACCTTCATGTCCATACTGAATATTCTCTTCTGGATGGACTTTTAAAAATTAATGATATGGTTAAAAAAGCTTCTGAATTGGGTATGCATTCAGTTGCATTGACTGACCATGGAAACATGTATGGAGCTATTGATTTTTATAAGTCTGCAACAAAGGCGGGTATAAAACCCATAATCGGCTGTGAAGTATACCAGGCGCCAAAAAGCAGGTTTGACAAAAAAGTAAATAAGGAAAACAGGGAGGAAAACCGCTACAATCACCTGACACTGCTTGTAAAGGATAAAAAGGGTTACCAGAATCTTATGAAGCTGGTGAGCCTGGGCTTTCTTGAAGGTTTTTACCACAAACCCAGGATNNTTGAGCGGAAAAGTTCCAAGATTTGTAGAGGCGGGTAAAATCGACCTGGCAAAAAAAGCAATAGAGGATTACATAGACATATTTGGCAGGGAAAACTTTTATCTTGAGCTGACTGATTTTGGCATAAAAAAGCATAAGGAGATTAACAGGGTTCTCTGGGATCTTGCCGGCCAGTTTGGCATAAAAGCAGTCTGCACAAATGATGTACACTATTTGAATAAAGAGGATTTTAAGTATCATTTTCTTCTTCTATGCATCCAGTCAGGAACAACGATAAAGGATTTCCAGGGATTTTACGGTGGCCTGGGGCCGGGTTCCAGCCTTGATGAGAACATCAGGCAGATTATCTTAAAGCTTGCAGAGCAAGAGGCAAAAGGAGAAAACATCGATTCGTCCAAACCGGAAAAGAGCGGGTTTTTTCCGAGGACCATGGAGTACTATTTTAAAAGCGGCGAGGAAATGGGTGAGATTTTCAAAGAATTCCCTCAGGCTGTTGAAAATACAGGAGAAATAGCCGCAAAGTGTGATCTAAAACTTGATTTTAACCTGGGATTGATTCCACCATTTGATGTCCCGGATAAAAAGTCGCCTGATGATTATTTAAGGCAGCTCAGTTTTGAAGGTATCAGCAAAAAGTACAAGGAAATCACGCCGCAGATCGAGTCAAGGATAGAGCATGAGCTGGGCGTAATAAAGAAAATGGGTTTTGCGGAATATTTCCTGATAGTCTGGGATTTTGTTAAATTTGCAAAAAGCAACGGCATAAGAGTTGGGCCGGGAAGAGGTTCTGCAGCCGGTAGCATTGTTTCCTTTCTGCTCAATATAACTGATATTGAGCCGCTTCGTTATGACCTTTTGTTTGAGAGGTTCCTTAACGAAGAAAGAAAAAAAATGCCTGATATTGATATAGATTTTACTGACGAGAAAAGGGACCTTGTAATTAAATATGTGACTGAGAAATATGGTGAAAACAGGGTCGCCCAGCTTATAACATTCGGGACCATGGCAGCGCGGCAAGCTATCAGGGATGCCGGCAGGGTTCTTGATGTGCCATATAATGAAGTTGACAGGATAGCCAAGCTTATCCCAACGGAATTAAGTATTACTATAGACTCTTCACTTAAAGTGGTCCAGGAGCTTGCAGACCTGTATGGCTCGGATAAAAAAGTGAAAGATATAATCGATACGGCAAAATCTCTTGAAGGTAAGGCAAGGCAGCACTCTACTCATGCAGCAGGTATTGTAATATCCGCAGAAGAGCTATATCACTACACGCCGATACAAGGAGACGAAAAGAGCGGCGGCATAAAGACACAGTATAAAATGGAGGATGTGCAGGATATAGGGCTTCTAAAAATGGATTTTCTGGGACTAAAGACTCTTTCACTGCTCGACAGGGCTCTTTTCCTGATTAAAAAAACCAAAAATATTGAATTAGACATCAATACTATCGACCTGGAAGACAAAAAGACTTTCAAAATGCTTTGCGATGGCGATTGCCTTGGAGTGTTCCAGCTTGAAAGCTCCGGTATGCGTGACCTTGTCATAGGTTTAAAACCATCAAGGTTTGAAGACATTATAGCGACACTCGCTCTTTTCAGGCCGGGCCCTTTGCAGAGCGGCATGGTCAAGGATTTTGTAGATGCAAAAAACGGGATTAAAAAAATAAAATATTTTCATCCCAGCCTGGAACCTTTTCTCAAAGATACCTATGGCATAATCCTCTACCAGGAGCAGATTATGCTTATTGTATCAAAACTAGGAGGTTTTTCCATTGCTGAAGCTGATATCTTAAGAGATGCCATAAGCAAGAAAAAGCGGGATGTCATGGAGCAGCAACAGAATAAGTTTCTTCAGGGCGCAAAAAATGAGGGTGTAATCGATGAAGCTACGGCAGCCAGGCTGTTTGAACTGATTACGCATTTTGCAGAATACGGATTCAATAAATCCCACAGCACGGCTTACGCCATGATTTCCTACCAGACTGCATACCTTAAGGCTAATTATCCCGTTGAATTTATGGCAGCGCTCTTAAGTATAAGGATGGGAAGCCAGGAGAAAGTGGCACAGTATATCAATGAAGTAAACAGGATGGGCATTACAGTTCTTCCTCCCGATATAAACGAGAGCTTTTCAGATTTTACTGTTGTCGGCAGTTCCATAAGGTTTGGTCTCTCAGCAATAAAAAACGTTGGTACGAATGTCATAGCGCTTATTGCGCATGAAAGGAAAGAAGGGCCTTTTAGGGATTTTGAAGATTTCTGCGCAAGAGTTGAAAATATCGTTTTGAATAAAAAAACTATGGATAGCCTTATAAAAGTCGGGGTCTTTAGTTCTCTTGGTGTCAGCAGGAAATATCTTCTCGAAAATTATGAAAGCATAACTGAGGAAGCGAATAAAAGAAAAAAGAATAAAGAGTCAGGTCAGGGCTCATTGTTTGATAATTCAGAGGAGCAGGATGGAAACAACCATGGTTACCGGGAAGACATCAAAAACGCTAATAACTCAGAAAAGCAGACAGAATACTCAAAGCTCGAGTATTCTTCAAGGGAATTGCTTAATTTTGAAAAGGAAATGCTCGGCCTTTATATATCCGGACATCCATTATCTGAGTATAAGGACGTAATGGCGCAGTACAATTCAATACAGAGCTTAAGCGAAGAAAAGGATAAAGCGGCCCTGTCTATAGTAGGTGTAATTTCGCAGATAAAACAGATAACCACCAAAAATAACCAGTTTATGTATTTTATCACCCTGGAAGATTTAACAGATTCAATCGAAGTTGTAATATTCCCAACTGTACTTGAAAAATACCGCTCGCTTCTTGAAGAAGACAGGATAATAAAAATAACAGGAAGAATAGATAAAAAAGAGGACCAGATTAAGCTTATCGCAAGCGAAATAGGGGAAGTAAAAGTATCTGCAGATGCAGGCCGGGATACAATTATAAAAAACACAAAGATTTTTGAGGAAGAGATCATCGAAGAGGAAATGGATGACGGCGGGATTTACGATGAAGAGGTGAGCGCTGCGGGCAGTGGAAGTTACGATGAAGAGGCAGGTGTGGGTGATAGTGAGGTTTTCAAAGGTAGGGAAGACGTAGGAAATGATGAGGTTTATAGGAAGTTTTCAGAAACCGGGAACTATGGAATTTTTATTGGTAAGGCTTCCGCAGAAGCAGCAGGCACCGGAAACAGTGGAATTTACGATGAAGCGGCAGGAGATAGCGGGAATTCCGTATCAAAAATCTCTGAAAGCGAAGTTTATGAGAACAACAAAAATGAGATATCTGAAAATGGTAACAATAATTCAGACTTGCAAGGCTTTAAGGCAACTGCAGTAAGCGAAGAATCACGTGATGCAATTAAAAACGGTTTTAACGCTGATTTTACCGGTAATGAAATCCTGAGCCTTATAATAAACAAAAATGCTCTTACAAAAGACACCATAGATGCTCTGTATTCAATCCTCACACAAAACTTTGGCCAGACTTCAGTGGAAGTGAGGATTGCAACCGATGGCAACGATGGATTTGAAAAAAAATACAGATTGAACCGGGGATGCACAGTTAATGTTAAGGGCCGGTTATTTGAAAGGCTGAAGTCCTGCTTTAAGGATTCCATTAAATGGGAGCTTCACACAGAAGAGCATTAGACAGTGTAAAAAAGCATCACTTCGATACCATACACAAAAAANNTTGAGCTTATCCCTGGTGGAATTCATGGAATTAAATCTCGATTAAATTTCAATTAATTTATATAATAATTTTTTTATGTTAAATTAAATAACAACCGGATTTTTTTATAACTTAAAGAACATCAGTTAAAAATGTTTAAAGAAAATGAAGAAAACTTAACATTAATGCTACCATTTGGTTTCAGGGATATTTTTCCTGTTGAAGCTCAGGAAAGAAAAGACATTGATGAGGTTTTGCGCAATGAATTTATTTCATGGGGATACGGAGAAGTAAAGACCCCTATCATTGAATATACAAAAAATATTTCAGCAGGCGCTGGCGCCAAGTGGAAAGACAAACTTATAAGTTTTTTTGATATAGACGGCAATATTGTTTCGTTTCGTGCAGACATGACTGTGCCGATTGCCAGGCTTTCAGGAATGCGGATAAAGGAACGGCAGCTGCCGGCAAGATTCTTTTATTTTGCAAACTCTTTCAGGCAGGCAGGACCACAAAAGGGGCAGAAACGGTTCTTAAACCAGGCTGGCATCGAATTCATTGGCGCTGAAGGTATTTCTGCGGACCTCGAGATCCTTACCATACTTATAAATCTTTTACGGAAATCAGGATTAAAAGACTTTAAAATAGCAATAGGCCATGTGGGGTTTTTTGAAGGAATAGCCGGCTGGTTCGGGCTTGACAAAGAGGGCTATGAAACTGTAAAAGAGGATCTTATAAGCAAAGACTATGTTGCCTTAAAGCAATATCTTGCGGCAATCGATTCTGCCAAAGCAGGAGTTTTTATGGATATGATAAAGCCCGCAAAGGATTTTAAATGTATTGAAGGTCTTTGCATGGATATTACTGATAAAAAAGTTTCGAGCAGCATAGATTATTTAAAACAGTCCTGCAGCGTACTAGACGGACTCGGGTTTGCAGAAAATATTATCCTTGATTTAAGCATTATACGGGATTTCGGATATTACTCCGGTCTCATATTCGAGATATATACTCCTGGTATTTTCGAAATGATTGGAAGCGGCGGTAGGTATGACGGACTGCTAAAAAAGTTCGGACTTGATGTGCCGGCAACAGGTTTTGCAATTGATGTGGATATTCTTCATAAAGCGCTGGCAGGATTGATTTCCGGTAAAAGTAAAAGTATAAATAAAATTATTTTAAATGTTGAATCAACCGATTATTTAAGGACCTTAAAATTAGCTGAAAAGCTTAAAAATGGGGGCAGTAATATTGTTGAACTGATTTTTGGTTTTGACAGGGACGTTGAAAATTTAAGTTTGGAAAAAAAGGCTGATTTTATATTCAGGGCTGATTTTAAGAGCAATACTGTTTTAATATCAGATTTAAAAAACAATACACAGCAGTCTAAAAAAATTGATGATATTATTTGAAGGTTTTAAGTATGGGTAAAAAAGAATTTGATTTAAGCATTGCAATACCGAAAGGTTATTTGTTTGGCGTCTGCAAGCTGATGCTGAAAACTTCGGGCTATGATACTTCAGTGCTTGAAGAACAGTCGCGCCGGCTTTTTACAAACTCTGCAAGGGACCGTTTCAGGTATGTCTTCTCAAGGCCGATGGATGTTCCGGTATACGTTGAACAGGGAGCTTGTGATATCGGCTTTGCAGGCAAAGATGTGTTAGAGGAGCTTGACAGCGATGTTATCGAACTTTTGGATTTAAAGAATGGCGAGTGCAGGATGATAGTGGCCACAATCAGTGAAAATATTGAAAAAGTAAAAGAAAAATATGAACATTTTGGTTCCATTAAGGTTGCAACCAAGTATACAAATATTGCAAAGAAATATTTTGACGGCAAGGGGATGCAGGTTGAAATAATCAAACTTTATGGTTCAGTAGAGCTTGCGCCTATACTTGGAATAGCAGATGAGATAGTAGATATAACGGCTACCGGAGATACTTTAAAGCTGCATGACCTTGTGGAAATGGATAATATCCTTGTTTCGACAACCAGGCTGATTGTAAATTCTGCAAGCTACAGGTTAAAATTTGACGCCATAAATAAGTTTATTGACAGTATCCGTCAGTAACTATGACAAACACCTAAAAGGCCAACATTGCAGCCAACATTGAAACATAACAATAAATGGTGATAAAACTATGCCGGTAACGGCAATGCAATTGTGAGCAGCAGCATTATTATGGATGTGCTTTAAATAACAGTAAATATTTTAAAATTAGCTAAAATAACAGTATGTATTCTAAAATAGCCTTTAAGCAATAGTAAATATTTTAAAAAAACAATTAACATAAACAGGCAGGTAATTTATGGAAAGAATAAAAACAATCACGCGAAAGACAAATGAAACAGATATAAAAATTGAGCTCAATATTGACGGCTGCGGAGATTCAGAAATAAATACACCTGTGCCTTTTTTAAACCATGTCCTTTCCAGCTTTGCCAGGCATGGCTGCTTTAACCTTAATGTAAAAGCAACAGGTGATGTTGAAGTGGATCCCCATCATCTAATCGAGGATATCGGTATCTGTCTTGGAAAGGCTGTCACAGAATGCATTGGTGATAAAAAAGGTATCAACAGGTTTGGATTTGTGATAATTCCCATGGATGAGGCCGAAGTGACAATCTCTCTGGATTTGGGAGGCCGGCCATACCTAAGGTATTCTGTGGAAATCTTAAATGAAAAAATTGAAAACATGTCAACCATGCTTGTCAGGGATTTTTTCAAGGCCCTTGTAGATAATTCATCAATGAATCTTCATATAAATAAAAATGTTGGAGTAAATTCACACCATATAATCGAAGCAGTTTTTAAGGCTTTTGGCATAGCGCTAAAACAGGCAGTGAAAAAGGGCAGCAGCAATTCAATTCCCTCTACCAAAGGAATGCTATAGCAGATATGTATATTGCAGTAATCGACTATAATATGGGCAACATTAAAAGTGTTGAAAATGCTTTTAAAGGAATCGGCGCAGATGTAAAAGTAACAGACGATCCTGAAATAATAGGCAAAGCAAAGGCAGTCGTACTGCCCGGTGTGGGCGCTTTCAGGGACGCCATTGGAAATCTAAAAAGGCTGGGTCTCGATGAATGTATTATGGATACTATTGCACGGGAAAAACCTTTTTTGGGTATCTGCGTGGGGCTCCAGGTTTTATTTGATTATAGTATGGAAGGCGCTAAAAGCCCTGGATTGGGAATATTTAAAGGCAGCGTTGAAAAAATTCCGGATGGAGTCAAAATACCTCACATGGGGTGGAATAAAGTCAGGATTATAAAAAAGGATAGCATGCTGTTTAAAGGAATTGTCAGCGGAGAGAGTTTTTATTTCGTCCATTCTTATCATGCTGTTTGCGCAGATGAGGGAATAATAAGCTCTACTACTGATTATGGGATTGATATTGTATCCAGTATAGAAAAAGGAAATGCATATGCTTTGCAATTTCATCCTGAGAAAAGCAGCGCTTTTGGACTGAAAGTTCTTAAAAATTTCATGGAGATAGCTTCATTATAAATGCGACCGGCAGTTTTTTATAAATGTAAAGTTTTACTACCGCAGATAGTTACAGGTATCTGCGGGTTGTTAAAGAGATTGAAAATATCAAATACTTTTAAAAATAGTTATAAATCCAAAGGGAACCCGGTTCAATGATAATTTTTCCAGCCATAGATATTATAGACGGTGAAGCTGTCAGGCTTACCAGGGGAGATTTTGAGTCTAAAAAGAGATACTCCGGTGATCCTGTAAAGACAGCATTGATTTGGAAGGAAAAAGGGGCACAATGGCTGCATATTGTTGACCTGGACGGCGCAAAATATGGCGTTTGTAAAAATCTGCAGACAGCTGCAAAAATAAAGGAAAAGTCCGGGTTGAAAGTGGAATATGGCGGTGGAATAAGGGATATGCAGATGCTAAAAGAGGTTTTAAATACCGGGATCGACAGAGCCATCTTAGGCACAAAGGTGATTGAGGATAGAATTTTACTAAAAGAGGCCGTTTCGATGTTTGGAAACAGGCTTATAGTAAGCCTGGACTTTTCAGCAAAAGGAATAATATATAAAGACGGCTGGCAGAAAGAGACCCAACTGAATATATTTGATTATGCAGCGAGCCTGAAGCCTGAAGGGATAAGTGTTATAATAATCACTAACATTTCAAGAGACGGCACCCTTTCAGGGCCGGATATCGGCCTTATAGAAAAAGTGCTGCAAAAAAGCGGCCTTAATCTTATAATTGCCGGAGGCATTACGACAGTTGATGATATAAAAAAGCTAAAAGACTTAAATAATCCTGCAATTACAGGCATAATAATCGGAAAAGCGCTTTATGAAGGAACGATAAGCTTTGAGGATGCCCTGGCCGCGGCAGAATAACAGGCTCTTAAGGAAAATAAAGTAAACTGCAGGATTTAAACAAAGAGATTATAATATGATATCAAAAAGAATAATACCCTGCCTTGATGTGACTAATGGCAGGGTAGTAAAGGGAATAAGTTTTTTAAATTTAAGGGATGCCGGGGATCCGGTCGAACTGGCAGAGTTTTATGATAGGGAAGGCGCCGATGAAGTGGTCTTTCTTGATATAACTGCTTCGCATGAACAGCGCAAAACTGTCGTAGAACTGGCGAGCCGTACCGCAGAAAAAGTCTTTATACCATACACCATTGGAGGCGGTATCGGCAGTGTTGAAAATATCAGGGAGATTTTAAGGATGGGCGCTGACAAGATATCAATAAACACCTCAGCGGTCAAGAATCCCGGCCTTATTAAAGAGTCTTCCATGATTTTCGGCAGCCAGTGCATTGTTGTGGCAATAGATGCTAAGAGTAAAACCGGAGGCGGTTGGGAGGTCTATCTGAATGGCGGGCGGACCCCAACAGGAATTGATGCAATATGGTGGGCAAAAGAAGCAGAAAAGCTTGGCGCCGGAGAAATCCTTCTTACCAGCATGGATAAGGACGGAACAAAGGATGGTTATGACCTGCAGCTGACAAGTGCTGTTGTGGATGCCGTTAATATTCCGGTGATTGCATCAGGCGGAGCAGGAAATCTGGAGCATTTAAGGGATGTATTTAATCTGGCAGGAGCCGATGCTGCTCTTGTTGCTTCAATATTTCACTATGGGGAATTTACTGTCAGGCAGGCCAAGGAATATTTAAGGTCAGAAGGCATAGATGTGAGGTTATAATATGAAGAAAAAAGACTCAAAAATGGAAAATAATTTAAAAAATGACGATAAAAATAAATGTAAAGGGGAGAATATTACTAATATAAGTGAAAAAAGCATTGTTTTGTCCGGTTCCGCACCTGGTCTAATCCCTGCGATAATCCAGGATTTTAAAACAAACGAGGTGCTTATGCTTGCTTACATGAGCAGGGAATCTCTTGAGAAAAGCATGCAAACTCAAACCACCTGGTTCTGGAGCCGAAGCAGGAAATCACTTTGGAACAAGGGTGAGACATCCGGCAACAGCCAGTTCATAAAGGAAATAAGGTATGATTGTGACAATGATACGCTGCTTGTCAAGGTACAGCAAGTCGGCAATGCCTGCCATACAGGCAACAAGACATGTTTTTTTAACATAATAGATTTTAATGATAAAAAAACTGCCCCGGCGCTTGAATCTTTAAAATTTTTTAAAAACCGAAACGGCAGCGGTTTTGAGGTATTAAGCGAACTGTATGATACGGTTAACAGGAGGATTGAAGCGCAGGCCCAGGACTCTTATTCATACAGCCTCCACGGGAAAGGGCTTGATGAGATACTTAAGAAACTTGGAGAAGAGGCAATTGAAGTCATATTGGCTTCCAAACACCAGGAGAAAAAGCGTACAATATCAGAGATAGCGGACCTGTTATATCACCTTGTCGTTTTGCTGGTTGAGAAAAAAATCTCTTTGGATGATATATCTGATGAGCTTTCATCAAGAAGAAAATAAGAAAATAAGGCAACAAGAAAACAATAATAAGATAAATTATAAAAAACCGGTTTCTTTATTAAAGAGAGGATTTATATGCCGGACAATATAAAGAAAATAGCATTGTTGACAAGCGGCGGTGATGCCAGCGGAATGAATGCCGCTATTAGGGCAACCACGAGGTATGCAAAATATAAATCCCTTGAAATAATAGGTTTTTTGGATGGATTTAAGGGCCTCATAAATAATAATTTCATTGATTTGAGCAGTGAAAATGTAGGAGGCATTATAGACAGGGGAGGCACCATCCTTTATACTGCCAGGTCTGAAGAGTTTAAAACTGAAGAAGGCATGCAGAAAGCTATTGCAAATTTAAAAAAGAATAAAATAGACGGGTTGATTGTAATTGGCGGAGACGGATCCTTCAGGGGAGTGCATGACCTTCACATTAGAGGAGTAAAGGCAGTAGGGATCCCAGGTACAATAGATAATGATATTGCAGGTACCGATTATAGCATAGGTTTTGACACGGCCCTCAATGTCATTATCAGCCTTATCTCCAAAATACGAGATACTGCATTTTCTCATGACAGGCTGTTTGTTATAGAGGTAATGGGCAGAAATTCCGGGATGATTGCAGTTCATGCAGGTCTTGCCGGTGCGGCGGACTATATACTGATTCCGGAAGTACAGGTTGACCTGGTAAAAATCGCCACTAAAATAAAAAACCATAGACCGGGTAAGCGCCACACCCTTATTGTTGTAGCCGAGGGGGCTGCAAAAGCGTCTGATGTTGCTGCATCCATCAAGCTGCTCGTTGGACATGAAGTAAGAGTATCGGTCCTTGGCTATATACAGAGGGGTGGTTCACCGTCTGCGCTGGACAGGCTTCTCTCAGCAGAATTCAGTAAAAAAGCTGTGGATTTGCTGTTAGAGGGAAAGAGCGACTATATGACGGCAATACAGGGGAAAGAAATTGTCGCTGTGCCTCTAGACTATGTCTTAAACAATAAGAAGATTGTTAAAAAATCAATATATGAACTGGCGCATATACTTTCCTAATTCGTTCCTTTTATCCCGGCCACTACCATCATTGCCTGCAGCGGCTGGGAATTGTCTTTTCTGAATGAAAAGTATTTCACCGGTTGGCAGTAAGTGCATTCCGGGCTGGCTGCAATGTTTGTCTGCCAGACTCCGCATTCTTCAAGCTTCTTTTGCGCAACCAGTTTTAAATCCATAAAAATTTTCCCGCCCTCTTTACTGAAAGCCCCGGGATAAGATGAAAACTTTTCCATCAGGTCTTCCTTTACTTCAAAATGGCAGGTTCCAATACCTGCTCCTATGCCTGCAATTATGTTCTTTGGCGCAGAATCGAAAACATCTTTCATTTTTTTAAGCGCTTTTCCGATGATATTTTTTTCAATCCCTTTCCAACCGCAATGCAGCAAACCAATAATTTCTTTTTTAAAATCATAAATTATGACAGGCAGGCAATCAGCAATGGTAATGGAAAGATAAACATTTTTCCTGGCCGTTATCAGACCGTCAGTATTTTCCACGAAATTCCCCAGGTCTGCTTCAGTCACTATTTCGATATTGCTGCCGCTTATGGATTTTACGCTTACAAGGTTTTTACCGGAAAGGTTTAATTTTCCTAAAAATCTTTCCCTGTTAATAAGCGCTTTTTCATCTTTCCCAAAGTCATAAAATACTTTCATATTTTCGTCAGGCCTTAGCGACATGGCAATCAGGATATCCGGAAATTTATTAAAGTTAAAAAATGGTAAATTATTTTCCATAATATTATTTGACAGACCCCGGGAAATTTAATCAAAGCAAATAAAGAATAATAAAAAATGATATTAAAAAAATAATGCTTAATGCACCCATTGCTATCCCCGCCAGATATATGCCCTTACCCTTTATGATATGTGCGCCTCTAAAAATTCCCTTAAAATCCTTTATTCCAAACACAATTGCAATTATGGACGAGCCTGCCACAACAATTCCAAGAAGCAATGTCAGGAATAAGAAAAATACATATTTGTTGAAGGCAACACCTGGGTCTATGAGCCCAATAATATTAAAACCAAATGATTTTCCGGGCATTAAAAGAAAAAAAGCAATACTTGAAAAAATAGCCAGCATTCCTAAAACAAATGACTCAAATGAGGTTTTATTATATTTGTTTTCTTCGATTTCGTCATCCATAGGGTTCTTATAGAATATAACCATCTATTGAATTTTAACTTATATAAAAATTTACTCTTATTGCTTATATTATTCAAGTATCGANNTGTTTTAAACAATTTTTATTTCTGGCTCTATTTTAACCTCTGCTTTAATAGACTCAGCAACCAGGCTGTATTTCCTGGCAGATTTTATCACGCTGTTTATTTTTTCAGGTGTGGTATTTCTTGCAACTATTTTTAACTTCAAGACTATTTCTTTAAATATAGAGGTCTTGTCCATAAACTCAGTCACTTTTCCAATAGCTTCACATTCAAAGGAAACCAGGTCTATTTTAAATCTCTCTGTTGCCCAGATAAACATCATAAAATAGCATGTATTTATCGCAGCCATGAAAGCATCTTCAGGAGTTAAAACATCGGGATGCCCGTGAAGTGTTGGCGGAGCAGAAAAATCAAGCTCAACGCCATTTTCCATTTTGATATGGCCCTTGTGGCCGCTGATCCATTCTGAATTATTCTTATAAATAAACGTTGCCATTTTAATCCTGTCCTTCCTTTAAAATCCTGTCAACATTTTTTTCAATCTCGTCAGCGACTCTGCCTGCCAGTTCTTTTTCCATAGAATTTAAATTACGTTTGTTAACAGGTTTTTCGCCTTCTTTTATAAAATCCGCTACATTTATTGAATGAGTTACTTTGCCGGAGAATTTTTCTGTAGCTTTTTTGGCACATAGTTTTTCACATCCATCAACAGTAATTGTTGGATAATTCTTTGCAAAAAGCCTGTCTCCTTCTCCCCCGGCGATAAATAATGGCAGACATATGGTTGTAGTATCAAACGGCTTTCGTTTTAATAGTACATCCAGCGTGGCAAACCTGGATATTGAACCTTCGGGCAAGTCTTCGCCGCTGCAGGAAACAATACCTACTTTTTTAATTTTATTATCAATTTTAATTTTATTCGTAATTTCGCTATATTTATTGTCCATTTTTTTAAAAACTCCATTTAGTAATTATTATTTATTTGTTTTTTGGTGAATAGCTTAAATATTGTTAAGCTATTTTTTAAATTAACGTTACATTTTCTCACTATGGCCTATTTGAAAAATTTTTAAACGGAAACTATTTAAATAATTGTAAATTATTTATTTTTCGGCATATTGTTTATTTTCCAATAAGCTGTTGACATCCTTTACAATTGTATCTGTAATTGTTTTAACAAGCGCATTGCCGCTCTTCCCGATTTCAATTATGCCTAGGGGTTTCTTGTCAGGGTTGGCAGCAGCAAATTTCAGTATCATGTAATTTTTATCGGGAATCTTGCCGCACTGTTCCGTATTCTTTTTAGCACAATGCTTTGCACAGCCATCAAGTGTTATGACATAATTATCTTTAACTTTATCCATTGTCTCTTTATCCTGAGACGTCAGCAGAGCAAGGCAAACTGTCTCGGCTTTTCCTTTGCTTAAATTTTCAATTATTTCATATGTCGTCTCCCTTGAAACCGTTCCTATAGGTTTTCCTATACCGCTGCAGGGGATTATGAGTACTTTTTTATCATTGATCACTTTTTAATTTATCTCCTTCTTCTGCTACTTTTGATTTCATGAAATCAAAATAACTTTTACTGTCCATCAGATTTAACTTGTCTGTTTCAAAATTATCGAGCTTTACCTTAAGCAGCCAGCCGCNNGCCCACACCAAATAAAACAACAGAAGCCACATCACCGTTTAAAGTCTGGAAGAAATCTGTAACACCGATAGTGGCAATGTCGTCAATCTTTTCAACCCAGCACCCGTCTATATGATAGTAGATCTCATTTTTGACCTTAAAAATAAATTTGTCATAGACATACTCCTGAAAACTCATGATGCGGCCTCCTAACCATTATTCTTATTATTTTTACATATCATTTTCCTATTAATTTTAAAGGACATTGTTATTCCAGGGTTGATTCTATCGCTTAATTCAATACTTTAATAATAGTGAGCAACACTTTTCTACACGATTTTCTTTAAGTTTTATTATATTTTTATTTATCAATTTAACAAAATTATAGAAAAATAAAATTATTTGCTTTTAACAAATAGTTTTTTGTATTATTATATCTAAATATTTAAATATAGCAATAATAATTAAAAACACTTATCAAATTTAGTCAAATGTATAGATGATAAGGGTAAAACAAAAAAGGATATAAAAGCATAAGAAGGATTTAGAAAAAATTATTATTAACAAAAAGGAGTAATATGAGCAATCAAGTACCTGCATCATGTGGTCCGCGTCTTTCATTTGTAGACCGTTTCCTATCTCTATGGATTATCCTGGCAATGCTTGTTGGTGTTGGGCTGGGATATTATTTTCCTCAAGTGGGCCAGGCTGTCAATAAACTGTCTATAGGTACGACCTCGATTCCAATCGCTATCGGCCTTATCCTGATGATGTGGCCGCCCCTTGCCAAGGTCAAGTATGAAGAACTTCCCAAGTTTTTCCGCAACTGGAAAGTGCTGACTCTCTCACTGGTACAAAATTGGTTCATAGGACCGATTTTAATGTTCTTTCTGGCAATTCTTTTTCTGGGTAAATATCCCGATTATATGGTCGGGCTTATAATGATCGGGCTTGCACGCTGTATCGCCATGGTCATTGTATGGTGTGAGCTTGCCAGGGGAAATAATGAGTACTCCGCAGGCCTTGTTGCTTTTAATGCCATCTTTCAGATGGTCTTTTACTCGATTTTTGCCTATTTATTCATTACCGTCTTGCCTCCCTTGTTTGGTCTTAAGGGTATGGAGGTGCACATTTCGATATGGCAAATTGCACAGAGTGTCCTGATATACTTGGGTATTCCCTTTTTCGGGGGCATGATCACCAGATTTTTACTTGTAAAAGTAAAAGGCAAAGTTTGGTACGAAACCAAGTTCGTTCCAAAAATCAGCCCCATCACATTGATTGCGCTGCTTTTTACCATTGTTGTAATGTTTTCGCTTAAAGGTAAAATCATTGTCCAATTACCGTTGGATGTGGTACGAATAGCTATTCCCCTCATTATCTATTTTGTAATCATGTGGTTTGTATCGTTCTTTATGGGAAGAAAGCTTAGCGGTGACTATGGTAAAACTGTAACTATTGCATTCCATGCCTCAGGGAATAACTTTGAACTGGCAATAGCAGTGGCAATAGCAGTGTTCGGTATTAACTCGGGGCAGGCATTTACAGCCGTCATCGGTCCGCTGGTCGAGGT
>PMCC01000105.1:16881-21070 GCA_003155275.1 Actinomycetota bacterium
CTTAAAAAACTGGAAGAAGCAGAAATAATAACTCACAGCAAATGCGGCTTGTGGGTGAACTATTCAATTAATGAAAACCTGGAACCAAATCTTATGAATATCATCAACTTGCTTATTGATGAGCTCAAAGATGATAAAAAGATAAAAGAAGATTTTAAAAAGGCAGAAATAGTCTCCAGGCTTGAAATTTGTAAACACAGAACCGTTTAATTAATGGGGCATATTGTATATGAGAGAATTATTTAAGAATATGAAGTTTCGCTGGCAGCTGGCAGCGCTGGCAGTAATTGTTCCATTCCTGGTTCTTTCATATTTTTCCATACATGCTCCATTATGGATTGAGCTCCCAATATTTGGCGCAATTATTGTTTTTTTTGGCAGAGAAGTCTTTTCAAGCGCTTTTCGCAGTTTAATCAAACTAAAATTTTCCAACATAAATCTGCTGATGACTATTGCTGTTATCGGCGCAATTTATTTAAGGCAGTTTGAAGAGGCCGCTATCATAATAGTTCTTTTTGCCATTGGCGATAATTTGGAGGAATTTGGAATACAAAGAAGCCAGGCAGCACTGAAAAAGTTAGTTGACGGCACGCCCAAAGCAGCATCCGTCAGGGGCCGGCAAAAAAAAGTTTCAATTGAAGATATAGAAATTGGCCAAACAGTAATCGTAAAACCGGGCGATATGATTCCAATGGACGGGAAAGTTATTTACGGGAGTTCTCTGGTGGATGAGTCCACGATTACCGGCGAGCCGCTTCCAAAAAATAAGTATTTAAATGACATTGTATATGCCGGGACATTAAATGGAAACGGCTATCTTGAAGTAGAGGTTACCAGGAAGGGGAAAGACAATACTCTTTCCAAAATCATTGATTTAACTTATAAATCTTCCGAAAAAAAGACATCATCCCAAAAATTCATTGAAAAGTTTGCTAAAATTTACACACCGGCAGTTATGGCTGCAGCCATTTTGCTTGTAATTATTCCTGTAGTTTTATTAAAAAAACCATTTGATTACTGGTTTGTGCAGGCCTTGACTTTACTGATAATTTCCTGTCCCTGCGCACTTGTAATATCAACTCCTGTTACCATATTTTCGGCAGTCGGAAATGCTACAAAAAAAGGCGCGCTGATAAAAGGCGGAATATTTTTAGAGGAAATGGGGAAAATAAAAGCAATAGCATTTGACAAAACAAAGACGCTGACCAAAGGAAGTCCAACCGTCTCAGACATCATTGCATTCAATGGATTTACTGAAATCGAAGTACTTGCCTGTGCAGCCGGCCTTGAAGCTTTTTCAGAACATCCCATTGCAAAAAGCATNNGCCGAGCCTCATGCATTCAAAGATTTTAAATCAGTAACCGGAAAAGGTTTAACCGGTGAGTGCTCAGTTTGTACAGATAAAATACATTTTTTGGGAAACATCAGGTTTATCAGTGAAAACCAGGGAANNGGCAATTTCGCTATTGCTGATAATATTGTTAATAATGATTTTATTCTTAAAAGAATTGATGAACTTGAAAAACAAGGAAAAACAGCAATTGTGATGAGCGATAACAAGAGAATCAAAGGGATAATTGCTGTAACTGATGAAATAAGAAAAGAAAGCAAACCGCTGATAGAAAGTCTGCTAAAACTTAATGTAAAACCGATTATGTTAACCGGAGACAACCAGGCTTCCGCACAATTTATTGCCTCAAACTTAGGAATTGAAACTGTTAAAGCAGAATTATTACCGGAAAATAAAGTTGCTGAGTTAACAAAACTACTAAGCGAATATAAACATGTTGCAATGGCCGGTGATGGAGTAAATGATGCTCCGGCACTGGCCAGCGCTTCTGTTGGCATCGCAATGGGCGCCACAGGTTCTGATATAGCGATAGAAAATTCTGATATAGCGCTGTTAAATGATAACCTGAATTTACTGCCTTATCTTATAAGGCTCGGAAGAAAAGTTGCGGGGATTATAAGGTTTAATGTTATATTGGCAGTTTCAATAAAACTTATATTTTTAATTTTGGCTGCTTTTGGTTTAAGCAATTTATCCCTGGCAATATTTGCAGATGTGGGCGTTACAATCCTGGTTATTATAAATGGGTTAAGGCCATTTGGTTACAAATAAATCCCTTATGACCCATGTAACCTATATACCCCATATATCCCATATACCCATTTAACAGAAACATCGGCCAAGGTTTGGATTATGCAATATGATATTTGACTTTAGTCCAGCGCTTCAGCCGGAGCATCATTATGTCAGGTTACAACCAAGCAATATGCCGGATTGCAACAATTAATTTTACTATTTAAACCCTGAACTTAATTTTCAATTTTTACTATTCTGTCTCTTCCTGTTTCTTTAGCTTTAAGTAAAAGATCGTCAACACTTTTCAGGAATTCTTTAATGCTTTTATTTTTTTCATACTCAAACACCCCAAAACTCAGGGTAATGTTAATTTTTTTGTTTGAATATTTGAACACTTTCCTCCGAAAAATATTTAATAATTTATCGGCAAGATCTGCTCCTCCGGTTTGATTTGTCTCAGGCAGAAGCACTAAAAATTCATCTCCACCCCATCTTGATATTGTATCGCTTCTTCTTATGGATTTTTTTAATTCTTTTGACACCTCAATTAAAATCTTGTCCCCAACATCATGGCCGTATGTATCATTTATTTTCTTAAAATAATCAATATCTGACATTATCAGCGTAAATGGTTTCCCGGTCCTATTTGACCTGTTCTTTTCAAATTTCAAGATTTTCATAAATGAGCGCCTGTTAAGCAACCCGGTGAGGTGGTCCTTGTCGGCAAGTGTTTTTAATTTTGCATTTAATATCTTGATTTTTTCAGAAGCATCTCTTAGTTTGCTGAATTCCAGGTCATTCTGGACTGAATAACCAATTTGCTTTCCAATATTTTCTAAAAATTCTATCGACTCCAGGGAAAATATATTTTTCCTGTGATCATTCAGTTGGAGAAGGCCCAGACAGGAGTCATCGCTTATAATTGGGATTAAAGCAACAGACTCATAACCGCAATAATTGCAATAATTCCTGCTCTCTGACTGAAGTTCCTTTTCAGTGGCAGCAGCAAGCAGTTCTGTTGTACTGTTTGACCAGAAACTTCCGCTTTGGGTAAAAAACGAAAGTAAAGAATCGAATTTCCCGGCAATAATTTTTCCACACATGCATTTAAGCCGGGGGTCTTTTTTGTTTGGGGATAAAAGTTTGTTTCCGCTTTTATCAATGGCAACGATGCTGTTTTCCCTTTTTATAAATGCCCGGGGAAATCCGCTAAAAACAAAATAAGGATAATCACTGTCATGAAGCAGTCTTATGGCCGTTGCCTCAACATCAGTAAATTCCTGAATTCTTTTTAATACTGTTGATAAGGCTTTATTTAAATCACGGTGTTTATTTAGCTCTGTAAATATAATATTTGCGTATTTTTCTTTTTGGAATAGATAATTAATATCTTGCTTAAGTAATGCCATATTTATAAAAATAGTTACTTTAATAAAATATCTGTTAAAGCAAATGCTTCTTAAACTGTACAAACCATAAAAAAAACAGTGGTTGGACTCCAGGAGTGTAAATACTAAAAAAAACTTTAAATAACAATTATAGACTTATTAAAAAAAATAACAATATTAAAAATAATATATAAATTAATACAAATATATAGTAAAACATAATATTATAAGTATCTGAAAAATCTATTTGTAAATTAACTTTAGGGCAGTGTTCCAATCCTATCGCCGATAACCACATATAATAATTTCTAATTTACATTAATAAATTATTTTTATAGTATTTACGTTAATCTAAAATGCTGCAAGCCATCAAGTATTTGCTCTAAAAACGAAGGGAGTAGAAATGTCAACAGTAAAGAAATGGTTGCTTGTATTGGTTTTGATTCTTGCAATTGCCAGTGTGGCTTTATTGGCTGGTTATTGTGGCAGCCCCTCACAGGAAGATTACCAAAACAGGGCTGCAGATGGGACCTCTGAAACTGCGCCGGCAACAAAAGAGATTGTAGCAGAATCAAAGGTAAACGGGACTATTTACGAAACTGATAAATTTTCAATCCTGCAGCCCGATGGATGGAAAGTAACGGTAAGTCCAGGCGGAGTGCTTTTTGAGAAGGGTGAGTATGCTATGATGGTAAATGTTGGTGACGCCACAGG
>PMCC01000111.1:0-14944 GCA_003155275.1 Actinomycetota bacterium
GTTTAAGTACAGGATCAGATGTTAGCGATGGGAGCACTTTGAGCCAGGCAAATCAGACGCAACAGCAGATTTTAAGTCTTTCTAATAGTGATTCCAGTGATGGAAATGTTTCAGAACAGACTGACCAACAAATTCTTTCAAACGATTCATCACTTGATGAATCAACAGCTTCGGATAATCAAAATTCTCAAGTGTCAAATGATGATGCAGCCGGATTAGATCAAACTACAGGATCAAATTTGCAAAATACACAAACACGTCTAAGCACTGGTTTAAGAATAAACAGCGCAGCAGATGATGCAGCAGGTCTTAATACAGATCAAAATGAAATTTCTGCTATAGATACTGTATCGGGGCCAAAGTTTACATCTCAAACCCAGAAATCTCAGGTGAACAATTCTACTGTCAAACAAGACTCTACCAAAGATAATGATTCTTCTATAATTACTGAAACACCTGAAAATACAATAACTGTAGCAGCTCTACAAAATTCAGAGATTCAGAAAGTCCAGGTACTTGCTTATACCGGTCTTGCTCCAGTAGTTCCGATTACAGGAACGGCAGTTGTTTTGATAGGAGCAATTTTTATTATTTTGTCTTTAACAGGAAATAATAAGAAATGGAAACACGCATGGACCAAAGGTAATTTTACTGAATCTTAATAAACAGTAAGAAATGAAATGGCAGGCAGCAGGCAGGCTAAAAATAAATAATAAGAATAAAGAGCAAGCCGCCTGGAATTCGTAAACAGAAAGAGGGCGGCTTTTTTCCAAATAAAAGCATGGCAGCAAACAGGCTCAATTAATTAAATACACATCATAAGCCAGAATAGGGCTAAGATTTTAGCAAGCCTATTACTGCGCTGAGTATGAGTATAAAAAGCACCCCTGCAGCTGTTAGGGCGAGGTTATACTTTTTCCTGAGTGTGAAGTATCCTAATATATATATAAGTCCTGCAGCAGGCACAAGTATTATCGCAAGCAGTCCGGCATAGCTTATAATCATGCCAGCCGATACCTGACTATTTTTTAATAAATTGATTAAACCGGCGGGGGTTAAAGCATGTTGCTGCAGGCTTTCCAAACTTAAGCGCCCGGCGCCATTAAAAAAATTCAGGCAAAATCCGGCAAGCAGAAGAATCACTGCAACACACAAACCAATAAGAATCAACAGATACAATTTTTCTGCCAATGCGTTGTATTTTTTACCGGTTTTCATATATGTCCTGCCTTCAGGAAAGGTAGTTTTAGAGCTGTCGGTTCTAATAATTTAATATTTTAAATCCCCTTAAAAACATCAATATTCCAATGAAAGAAAAAATGATAAGCATTATAAATATAATGTACCTGCTCTTTAGTTTTCCTGCCGCAAAAGAGCCTGCAGTTGCGCCAATCAGCACTCCTATAACCGCCGGGACTGTAATATCCATGTTAATATAGCCGTTATAAAAATAAATTACCGATGATACCACTGCGGTTATTCCTATCATATAGCTGCTGGTTGCGGTGGCTACCTTAATCGGGACATCCATTATTATATTCAAGGCAGGGACTTTTATAATTCCGCCGCCTACACCCAGCAATCCGGAAAATAATCCTGCAAATACCGATATGCCTGATCCTGCAGCGACTCTTCTGGGCTTGTAATAAATCCTGCGCTTTAAGGACTCATCATAGTATGCTGAATCAAAAATCGATGATTTTACAGAAGGATCGGTTGCTGGCACATCAACAGGCGAGGTGTCTAAAGTATCACCTGAAGAATTGTTTTGTATATAAACAGATGTACTTTCTGATGTTTTGTCTAGTGAAAATTTATCTTTTGCAAACTTGTTCTTTATAAAAGCCAGTACGCCGCTGGCAAGAGCAAAACAGCCAAAAGCAATAAACAGCGCATCGCTTTTCAAATATGCCACGCTGACGCTTCCTATTATGCTCCCGGCTGTCGTGGGTATNNGATGATGCAAGAGAAGTGGCAAGCACTGCCACAATACTTGTCCCTAATGCAAGATGTATGGGGATTTTTAGAAGAAGGCTCAAAAATGGAACGATTATGATCCCTCCGCCGATTCCTGTGACTGAGCCGACAAGACCTGCAAAAAGCCCGATAGAAAATAAATATAAAAGTAATAACATCTCTTGGAAAAAACCGTTTATATAAACCCGATAATAAATAATCAAGCCTGTCAATTGGCGCCAAATAAATATTTTCAAATCCCGTTTATTGCTCTAAACATTAAAACAGATTATTTTTAACCATTAAAACAGATTATAATATATAATGTTAAAAAAAATCAGGAGTTTTTTAACTATTATGTTTTTAGATGAAGCACAAATTAATATAAAAGCCGGAGACGGCGGCAATGGCATCGTAAGCTTTTTTCTTTTAAAAGGAAGCTATAAAAAGATTGCCTGCGGGGGCAATGGCGCCAGGGGCGGAGATGTCATTATAAGAGCAACGCCCAATTTAAACACCCTGCTGGGTTTTAAAAAACAGGTGCATTTTAAAGCTGAAAACGGGCAGGCAGGCATGCCTAATAACAAGACAGGCAGAAGCGGAGAGGACCTTATTATACATGTCCCTACAGGTACAATTATAAAAGCCGGTGACCAGATACTGGCTGATTTAAAAAAAGACGGCCAGGAATACCTTGCGGCAGTGGGCGGCAGCGGCGGCCGCGGCAATGCCAACTTTGTTTCACAGGAAAGGCGATTTCCGGGTTTTGCTGAAAAAGGGGAGAGAGCAGAAGAAGCCTGGATTAATCTTGAACTCAGGCTCCTAGCGGATGTGGCGCTAGTAGGTTTTCCAAATTCCGGCAAATCTACGATTATAAGCAGGATATCTGCGGCAAAACCAAAGATTGCTGATTACCCGTTTACCACGCTGACTCCAAATCTTGGAGTTGTCACATATAATGACAATGTTTTTGTGGTCGCCGACATACCAGGTATAATAGAGGGGGCGCATAAAGGTGTCGGTCTTGGGATCAGGTTTTTAAGGCATGTATTGCGGTCCAAGATTCTTGCAGTTGTCCTTGACGCATCACTTCTGCTAGAAAACGAACCTGAAGAGCTTATAAAAAGCTTTCAGGTGATCCGCAATGAAGTGAAATTATATGAGCCTTCTTTATTTAAAAGGGACTATATAATCATTATCAATAAAACGGACCTTTTCCGGGATAGAGACAAACTGGATTCTGTGGTTAAAGAGCTTAAGAAAAAAAGCAGAAAACCTGTTTTAATGATTTCAGCAGTTAGCGGCGAAGGGACCGATAAGCTGGTAAAAGTTTTATACGAAAGGGTATTAAAAGCAAAGCTGCTGCTGGATAAAACAGAAAAAGCGCAAGAGGTGGAGGAAAAATCCTATAAAGTCTATTCTGTTGGAAAAAAAGAGCATGAAAAAGAAAATTTTGAGATAATAAAGGTCGGAGAAGAATACATTGTTAAAAATGCCAGGCTTGAGAGGCTTGTTTCGATGACCAATCTTGAAAACAAGGAAGCGCTTGAGTATTTAAAAAACAGGTTAAAGAGGATGAAGATAGCAGACAGGCTGAAAAGAATGGGTATAGAATTAGGCAGTACTGTAATAATAGGCAATCTTGTTTTTGAGCTTTTGGAATAATTTTTAAAAGTAGGCAATCTTACTTTTTTAGCTTTTAGAATAAATGTTACAATATTTTTTAATTATTTTATCAGCCATTATGTAAAAAAAATTGGAAAGAAAAAAGTACCTGAAAAAAATTGAAAAAGTAGTAATAAAGATCGGCTCCAGCAGCCTTACATTAAAAAANNGGATATGAAGTTATTATAGTCACAAGCGGAGCGATTTCTGCGGGGCTTCAATATCTTGGTATTGTAGTGCGCCCGAAAGATATTTCCACACTGCAGGCGGCAGCGGCGGTCGGCCAGGTCGAATTGATGAGGACTTATGGGGATTTGTTTGCCAAAAAGCAGCAAAAAATAGGGCAAATACTGTTGACCCGTGAGGACACAACGCGAAGAAAGCAGTATCTTAATATAATGAATACCATAGAAAATCTTTTGAAATTAAAGGTAATACCTGTAATAAATGAAAACGATAGTGTCGCGGTCGAAGAAATAAAATTTGGTGATAATGACAGGCTGGCTGCGCTAGTTTCAAGCATAACCCAGGCTGACCTTCTTATCATCCTCTCCGATATTGAAGGTCTGTATGATAAGGATCCTCAGTCAAATCCGGACGCAAAGCTTATATCTTTTGTAGATAAGATAACCCCTGAAATCATAAGGTCCGCAGGCGGCACAGGTTCCACGTACAGCTCGGGCGGGATGGCATCAAAGCTCAAAGCCGCAAGGATTTGTTCCTTTTTGCAGATACCCATGGTTATAGCAGACAGTAAAACTGATGATATCTTAAAAAAAATAGTAAGCTTTGAGCAGGCTGGAACTTTTTTTGCACCCCAAACCCAAAAGAAGGTCAAAAGCATAAAAAGATGGATTGCTTTTGGCATGCAGTCAAAAGGCAATATCTATATTGACAAGGGAGCAGAAGATGCAGTCGAAGCAAAGGGTAAGAGCATTCTTGCCGTTGGTGTGGCAAAAGTGGAGGGCAGCTTTAATAAGGGAGACACTGTCAGGGTTTATTCACCGGACAACAGGCTCATTGCAAAAGGGATAAGCAATTTTTCTGATGAGACTCTTGAAAAAATCAAGGGTAAAAATGACAAACAGATACTTAGGGAGTATGGCCGGGAGTATTGCTGCGAAGTGATCCACAGAGACAGCCTGGTGGTGTTTAATGAAAATGATTATGAATGAAAATTTAATAAAAACAAAAGAGGTNNGTGGCAAAAACCGCCCAAAAGAATATTCTGCTTGAAAGTATTGCTTTAAAACTGGCAGACCATTCGGCAGAAATTGTTTCTGCAAATGAGGAGGATATAAAAAAATCCCGGGAAGAAGGCATTTCTGAAAGCCTGCTTGACAGACTCATGCTTGATAATACAAGGATCCAAAAGATTGCTGAAGGCATAAAAGAGGTAATAGAACTTACCGACCCGGTCGGCCAGGTTATCTTCGGGCACAACCTTGCAAACGGACTTATTTTAAAAAATATTAGGGTACCTTTTGGAGTTATCGGCATTATCTATGAAGCAAGGCCCAATGTTACCGTAGATGCCGCAGTTTTGTGCATAAAAGCCGGCAGCTGTGTTGTATTAAGAGGCAGTTCCCATGCACTTGCCACAAATTTAAAGATAGTTGAAATAATGCGCCTGGCGCTTAAAGAAAACGGCTTTCCGGAAGATATCATCCAGATTATCCCCACTGGAAGCAGGGAAGACGCAGAGAAACTAATGCAGCTCAGGGAGTATGTTGATGTGCTGATACCAAGGGGCGGAAAAAGCCTGATAGACAATGTTGTTTTAAATTCAAAGGTCCCGGTTATAGAAACAGGCATAGGAAACTGCCATATCTATATTGACAATAAACTTGACGGAATCAACATTGATACTATTATTTCCATAGTAATAAATTCAAAGACGCAAAGGCCAAGCGTATGCAATGCTGCGGAAAAACTTTTAATCCACAGAGATGTTGCGCAGTCTCTGCTGCCGAAAATCCTTGAGCGCCTGAAAGAAAAAAATGTTATTATTAAAGGGTGCGATGAAACAATAAATATTTATCCTTCTGCAGGGGCTGCGACAGAAGAAGACTGGTATGAGGAGTATCTGGACCTTATAATGTCAGTAAAGGTAGTCGGCAGCATTGAGGAATCAGTGGAACATATCAATAAATACGGTTCAGGCCATACGGAGGTAATAATAACTTCTGATTATAATAATTCGCTTTACTTTACAAGTGGATGTGACTCTTCTACAGTTTTAGTAAATGCCTCCACAAGATTTACAGATGGGGCCCAGTTCGGAATGGGGGCAGAAATCGGAATAAGCACCCAGAAGCTTCACTGGAGGGGCCCCATGGGGCTCTCGCAGATAATGACCAACAAATTTATAGTTTATGGCAGTGGCCAAATCAGGGAATGATATCCAGGATTCGGGATTTTTAAAAATAATTATCAGGATTTGATATCCATATTTTAACATCTGTAATGTGTGGGATAATGATTAAAGGTAAGTTTTGATATTTGGATTGTTTTGATATCCGTATTTTAACAGCTGTCGCATATAAGATGTTTTTTCAGTATTTTTAAAATTAGCGGCAGGAATAAAAAGGGCTGGCAATGGAAATAGACAAGTTAATGAGCATGCTTAAAGTGAAGAAGCATCTCAAGGTGGGAATAATGGGCGGCACCTTTAACCCGATTCATTACGGCCATCTGGTGACAGCGGAAGAATCTCTTAAGCAGTTCAAACTTGACAAAGTGATATTTGTTCCGACCGGCACGCCCCCGCACAAGACATCAGGTGTACTTGCTGAGGCCGAAGACAGATATCTTATGACAGTTATTGCCACAGCTTCAAATGCCGATTTTTTAGTCTCAAGAATTGAAATAGACAACATGGAAACTTCATATACCATTGATACGCTTAAAAGGTTCCAGGAAATCTTTAAAGAAAAGGTGACTCTTTATTTTATAACTGGAGCCGACGCCATTCTTGAGATCCTTACATGGAAAAACCCGGTGGAAATAACAAATCTGTATAAATTTATTGCTGCTACAAGGCCCGGGTATGATATTTCAAAAATAGAGGATTTAAAGAAAAAACTCTACTCTCATCCGGCTGACGCAAAGGACCATATTTTTTTAATGGAGATTCCGGCATTGGCCATATCATCAACAGATATACGGGAAAGAATAAGAACCAAAAAGCCCATTAAATACCTTATGCCGGAGGGGGCAGTAAACTATATTTTAAAACATGGATTATACAGTTAATCTAAAAAAAATCTTATCCAAAAAACAGTTTGCCTTTCTGCAATCCATAACAGCATCTGCCAGGGCTGTGATGAGCCCGGAGCTTTTTAATCATTCTGTTGGAACTTTTAATTATTGCTTTAAAATGGCAGACAGGTTTATTTTAACTGGGGCAAACAGCGGTTTTAAGGATTGCAACAGCACTGGAGGCATAAAGGATTTTACAAGCGCCGGCGGCTTCGGGCTTTGTGCAAATGCAATGTCCGGTTGTAGACTAAAGGATTGTACAAACACAAGCGCCGGCGGCAGAAATCGCCATGAAAAAATAATCCCTGCACTATGTTTTGATCTTGCAGTTGCAGCCATCCTTCATGATTATGGCAAGATATTCAGCATTGAAGAATTAAAGGATATTGCTGTCAAACAAAAATTAAGGATAAGTGACTTTGAACTGAATTGTGAACCCATTCTGCATAGTTGTATTGCGCCATTTTTACTCAAAAGAGATTTTAAGATAAAAAAAAAGGATGTTTTAAATTCTGTCAGGATACACACAACAGGCTCGTTGAAAATGAGCATTACAGATAAAATACTCTATATTGCAGACAAGATTGAAGAAACCAGGGACTACGAAGGTGTGGGAAAATTAAGGCATTTATCTCTGGAGGATATTAATTTGTGTTTACTGGAAGTTTATAAAAGTAATATAATATATGTAATAAAGGGAAACAATGTTCTTCACCCTGATACAGCAAAAATTTGGAATTATATTCACGGAGGTTTAAAACATGCCACCTGATGACAAATCAAAGTATGACGATGATGATATTTATACAAGGGATGAGGAAGACCTGTTTAAAAAGTATTCATTAAAAGAAGGCAAAAATTACGGGAGTGAAAAAGACAGCTCCGGCGATTATGGCAATGAAAAGGATATTAATGCCAGGTCCAGGGATGAAAAGATTTTTGAGGCAAAGCTCAGGGGTGAGAAAGATTTTCCGCAAAATTATGATAACTATGATGATCTCAGTGGGTATAAAGATGATAAGGGTCATGCCCCTGATAATGAGGATGACAGTTTTACCGGATTGAAAAAAGAAAATCGGGCAGGCAGCTCCAAAGATATGGAAAAAAATGAAGACTTTTTTGAGGATGAAGATTTTTCCATAAAAGATTTTGGAGAAGAAGATCAGTATGATGACGGCGGATTCAGAAGCATTAAAACAAAAAAGAAAAAAACGCGCATAAGGAGGATAATCGCCTCTCTTATAATAATGGCAGTGCTTGCAGTGATTGCAATTGGTATTGTTTATGGGTACCGGTTTATTAAAAATAAATATTTCAGCAAAACAGAAGCTACTTCAGCAACCACTGAGCAGTCAATTGTTGTTCCCGGCTCAATGAAACTTGGCAAGGATTTAAGTATTGTAATCTGCGGCGCCGGTGATAATCTCCTTGAACCGGATATCAATTCAGTAATGTTTTCCAAATATTCCAGCGCAAAAACAGAGCTTATTTCACTTTGCATCCCTACCAATACTTTATTTGAAATCCCGGGTTTTGGCCTCGACAGTATTAAGAAATCTGTAGAATATGGCGGGATGGACTTGGTAAAACTTTCATTAAAAAACAATATTGGAATGGATGTCAACAACTATCTTTTAATGGACATTTTAAATATTGTCAATAAACTGGAAGGGATAAAACTGACGCTTGACAAAGCGGTTACTATTTCAACGCCGGAAGGCTCAAAAATAGAACTGAAAGAAGGAGACAATATTTTAAACGGTGAAACAGCTTTGAGTTTCATGAAATATTACAGCGGCAATACTCCTGAACTGGCGATAACGGATGTCAGGATGCAGAAGATACTTATGGATAGTATAATGAGAAAAATTGTAGGCAGCAAAGATGGTGAACTGGCAAAGAATCTTACCATTGTAAATGATTTAATGGATACTGACTTAAATCTTGAAGAGCTGTCAGAATTTATATCAACAGCTGCGGGAATCTCTGCTGAAAACAACAAGTCTTATGCGCTTGACGGAAGATTTGAATCTACTGGTGAAGCAGGCGCTTTAGTGTTTGTCCCTGACATTACAAGAGTGCTTGATATATTTAAACAGGAAAGTTCGGTGCCTGTTGATACGACGGCTGTTGAAACCGGACATACAATGACTGTATCAGTGCTGAATGGCGTTGGCACAAAGGGCCTTGCAAGTAAAACTGCAGAGCTTTTTAAGGGCTTAAAATTTCCAGACGGAACTGCAAGATACAGTATTACAAATGTCGGTGATGCGCCAAGCAAGTATGAAAAGACACAGGTAATTTTAAAATCACCAGACGAATCTTTCGTAAAGTCAGCAGAATATATGATGAGTATTTTATTTACCGGCACTTCGGTAAATGACAAGACAGGAGCTCAGGCAACTGACCTGGTATTGATAATCGGCAAGGATTTTGATTTGGCAACAGCCACCAAAAAGGCCGCTGAAGCTGCTGCAGGCACTTCCAGCACTGATGGGTCCGCTGTAACAACCTCATCTGAAAGCGCAGAGACAACGGCAGAAACTGCCGCTGCCAAGGAAGTTTTTATTCTGAATATTTTAAATGGNNACTGCTACAAAAATCATTACACATACAGATAAAACCGGTATCAAAGAGATGGCCCAAAGTATTAAAAAAATACTGGGGGTCGGTACAGTCTCAGCATCTTCAGACAACCCTGACAAAGTTGACATAACAATAATAATAGGGAGTGATTATACAAAATAGTGGAAGAAATAAAAAAAATTAAAAAATCAGTGACCAAAAAAGAGCCCAAAGTAAAAGTCGTTAAGGAGATTAAAGAATCCAAAGTAAAAAAGATCAAGGAAATAAAAGCGATAAAAGCAGATATTACAGAAAATATAGGTAAAGGTGAATATGCTCCCG
This sequence comes from Actinomycetota bacterium, assembly GCA_003155275.1. Taxonomy (GTDB): domain Bacteria; phylum Actinomycetota; class Humimicrobiia; order Humimicrobiales; family Humimicrobiaceae; genus Fen731. The sequence continues at coordinate 9,790 of PMCC01000111.1, forward strand.
TTATATCTGCAAAGAGGTTGCCAAAAGTAAATAAATTCGTATTCAAGGACTCTTCAGAAGCTGCGAAATTTGTTGCAAAAGTTGCAGATGAAAGAAAAGCTGATTATATAAAAATATTGAATGTAGGCCCCAGACTTGCCATCACGGATTATTTTGTCATAATCGGTGCAGGCAATACAAGGCTTACCAGGCGCATTGCTGAAGATATACAGGCAAACCTCAAGAAATATAATATTTATGCAATGCATATTGAAGGCGCTACGGAAGGAAACTGGATCCTTCTTGATTTTGATGATTTTGTGGTTCATATTTTTACTGATGAATACAGGCAGTATTATGACATTGAAAGACTCTGGAGGGATTCAAAAGTCATAAGGTTAAAGACTTCAGACACTGATCCTGATAAGGACAGTGGCGCAAATGAATTTCAGGACGGGCAGCCCCTGTTTTCTGATGATGGCATCAGGATGGAAGTAAAAGACATTTAAAATTTAATGACTGCCAGAAAAGGTCCAGGATACCGGCGGAGTTCATATCAGACATTTAAGTATAAGGACATTAACATAGAAGGGTACAGTGCAATTTAGGTTTGGACCACAGTGATGCTTATGAACCCGGGCCTTTAGAGGGAAAATGGCTCAAGGTCTGGGAAAAAGAAAAGATTTACTCACTTAAATCTTCACAAAAAAATACAAAATATTACATGCTTGAAATGTTTCCATATCCATCCGGCGAGCCTCATATGGGCCATGCAAGGAATTATACTATAGGCGATGTAATTGCAAGGGTCATTGCCCGTAAAGGGTATAATGTGCTGCACCCTATCGGCTTTGATGCTTTTGGCCTGCCTGCAGAAAATGCTGCAATAAAAAGCGGCATCCATCCTTATGAGAGCACCATGGCAAACATAGGCAAAATGAAAAAAGCCTTAAAAAGAATGGCCATGACGTATGATTTTGAAGATGAAGAGATTACCTGCAATCCNNGAAGCCGGCGTCAATTGGTGTGACTCCTGCCAGACAGTCCTGGCAAATGAACAGGTAGTTGATGGAAAATGCGAGAGGTGCGACAGCGCAGTCAGAAGAAGGGTTCTTTCACAATGGTTTTTTAAAATAACTGATTATGCGCAGAGGCTTCTTGATGATATGGAATTGATTAAGGATGGCTGGCCTGAAAGAGTGCTTACTATACAGCAAAACTGGATAGGAAGAAGTGAAGGCGCCCGGGTGGATTTTAAACTGGTTGATGATAATGAAGAAGTTATAATTCCCGTATTTACAACAAGGCCAGATACGCTGTTTGGGGTAACATTTTTTATTCTTGCCTCAGAACATCCGATGGTTGGCAAGATTGTTACCGGAGAAGGATTTAAAAAAGAGGTTGAGAAAATCAGGGCAGTGATTGCAAAGCAGACTGATATTGAAAGAGGCTCAGCTGAAATTGAGAAGATAGGATGCTTTACCGGAAGATATGTTATAAATCCTTTAAGCGGCGAAAAAGTGCCTGTATGGATTGCAAATTATGTGCTCGCAGAATATGGAACAGGTGCAATAATGGCAGTGCCTGCGCACGACAGCCGCGATTTTGATTTTGCAAAAAAGTACGGCATCCCGATAAGGCAGGTTATATCTCCTGACGGGAGTTCTGGCCCGGATTTAACGGAAGCTTTCACCGAAGAAGGCATAATGATAAATTCAGGAGAATTTTCAGGGCTTGCATCTGTAAAAGGGAAAAAAGATATCACCGCTTATCTCGAAGAAAAGAAAATAGGCAAATCAGATATAAATTACAAGCTCAAGGACTGGCTTATTTCCAGGCAGAGATATTGGGGCGCTCCGATACCAATAGTTTACTGTGAAAAATGCGGCATGCTTCCGGTGGCTGAAAGCGATCTTCCGGTATTGCTTCCATATGATGTTGATTTTAAGCCCACCGGACTTTCACCGCTTGCTTATAGTGAAGAATTTGTAAATACCAAATGCCCGAAGTGCAGCGGACCTGCAAAAAGGGAAACAGACACAATGGACACCTTTGTCTGCAGCTCCTGGTATTTTTTAAGGTATTGCAGCCCCCATCTGGAAACCGGCGCATTTGACAGGGAGCTGGTTAAATACTGGATGCCTGTGGATCAGTATATAGGCGGAATAGAGCATGCGACCATGCACCTGATTTATTCAAGGTTTTTCATAAAAGCTCTATATGATGCGGGGCTTATAGACTTTAAAGAGCCTTTCACAAAATATTATCCGCATGGTGTTGTAACTCTTGGCGGGCAGAAGATGTCAAAGTCCAAGGGCAACATTGTAAGCCCTTCAGAAGTATATAACCGGTACGGCGCAGATACTTTAAGGCTTTACATACTGTTCGTTGGACCGGCAGACTCACCAATTGACTGGAATGATTCCGGAGTTGATGGGTCCAGCAGGTTTTTAAAAAGATTCTGGCGGCTTGTTCTTGATAACCTGAAATTTATTAATGCTTCCGGATTTAAAAATCCTGCGGGCAGTAAAAATGCCGCTGGAAGTGAGAATGCTTTAATATCGCAGTTTAATAGTGGAGCCCTAAGTTCATTTGAAAAGGAGCTTTACAGAAAACTTCATCAGACCATAAAGAAGGTTTCTTCAGATATCCTGCAGAGGTTTAATTTCAATACAGCCATCAGTTCCATTATGGAACTTGTAAACCTGATGCATAAGTATAATGAGGAAAACTCAAAAGGCGCCAGAAATCCATTGCTGGTCTTTGAGACTACAAAAAAACTTTTAATGCTGCTCTCTCCAATAGCCCCATTTATAACAGAAGAGCTCTGGAACCGGATGGGGAACACAGGCAGCATTCACAGGAGCACCTGGCCCGATTATGATGTGGCGATTGCTGCCGAAGAAGTGGTCACGGTGATTTTCCAGGTAAACGGGAAACTTCGTGATAAAGCAGAGTTGGCCAAAGGAATGGAAACCGGTAAACTTGAAGGGCTCGCCCTTTCTTCAGATAAAATACAGAAATTCATTGATGGCAGGGTAATACTTAAAAAAATCGTAGTACCTGACAAGCTTGTAAATATTGTTATAAAAGAGTAACTGCAACCACTACCCTTTTTCTACTGCTTTAAATAAAGAAATCAAAAAGAAGTATTCCAATGAGTTTTAATTTATGCTAAGATACAAATGCACAAATATATAAAATTATTTTATTATACTATGATTTTTTATTTATGGATCTGTCAGAGCTTAAATATAAAATATCAAAATTCGTATTCTTTGTTGGAAGCTTTAAATACAGAAGGAATAAAAACCTTTATGTATCATTTTTTTTAATTGCAGTATTGATTTCTTCTGCTGCTTTTGGGATATACATTTACCAGAAAAATGTGATTGCAAAAAAGGAAAATATCCTGAAAAGCTATTTTGCAGAAATTGAAGGTAAAAATTCCCCAGATAATGCCGGTGGAAATAACAATGAAAATTCCGGCAATAATTTCGGTACTGCTTCCGGCAATACTTCTGTGGGCAATTCCACCAAAAATTCTGCCAACAATTCTGCCGGCAATACCGGTGCAGATACTGATAAAAGTATCTCTGGAAATACCAATAAAAATGACGATGGGAATAATAAGCCCGGTGCTAATGCCGACGCCACCGGGGCCGATGATGGAGGCAGCAGTGAAGTAACAAACATAGATACAGTTATAAGAATAAAGGCATACATCTGCGGTTATGTAAAAAATCCAGGGGTCTATGAACTTGAAAGTGATGCAAGGATAGAGCAGCTCCTGAAAGCCTGCGGCGGAGCAAGTGAAAAAGCCTGCCTTGAGGCTGTAAATCTTGCCAAAAAGCTAAGCGATGGTGAAATGGTCTACATACCTTCAATTGAGGAAGTGGCAAAAAACGGCAGTTTTTTTGATTACATCAACGGTTTTACCCAGGACAATATCTCCGGGGGTGATTCCAGTGAGAGCATTTCAAAAATAATAAATGTAAATACGGCGTCTGCCGGAGAGCTCGAATCACTTCCCGGTATCGGTGAGACGATAGCTCAGGATATTATTGATTACAGGGAAAAGTATGGGCTTTTTAAATCAAAAGAAGAGCTAAAAAATGTAAAGGGAATAGGGGACATAAAATTTGAAAAGGTAAAGGAACTGATTTCAATCTGATAGAAAGGTATTATCATATATTTTGGGCCGCCGCCCTGGCAGGCGGATTTATATCATGCAAGTTTGCTTATGAGAAAAAAATAACAGATGCCATCCAAAATACACTTCCTGTTATTTTTATCATAGCTATTGCTTTGGGAATTATACTCCTTGCTATCTGTAGCAGGTTTGCAAACAGAGAATCACTTGGCAAGTCAATTGCCAACAATACTTTTGCTGCATACAACAGGTTTGCAAATGGGAAAGTGTTTGACAGGTTTATTACCAAAAAAACAAATCTCAAATCATTTTCGCCNNTCTGATAAGAATATTTTACTTAAGGTTGCACTGCTCTACCCGATTGCGATTTTTTTTGTTTGTGGATTTTTTAGTTCGAGTATTTTTTTCACATCAATAGATAAGCAGGTGCTTAATTTGCTATGGCAGAATGCCGGGACGGCAAAAAATCTGGAGATAAATGTCCTGGGAAGGGTGTCAAGCCATATAAATAATAGGAATGGAACAAGTTATTTTTCACTTGCCGTAGATAAATTGCTGTTAAAAGACCTATCTTCGGGTAGGAAGCAAACCATAAATGCAAAAGATGAAGTATTTGTTAGAATCAGGACAAGCGACAGTTATTTTTTAAAAAGAGACGAGCTTATAAGTTTTAGCTGCCGGGTTTTAAATAGTGAGGGATTCATGAGCCTTATGGCATACCAGGATAATGTTATTAAAATAAGCAGTGGTAATGTAGACCAAAAAATTTACAATATTCGCGGCAGATTCTATGAATGCATTAGAAATACATTTTACAACAATCTTGATTATAACTCTGCCGCAATATGTGAAGCCATAATTCTTGGAAATACAAATAACATCTCTGAAAAGACTCTTACAGATTTCAGGAAAAGCGGCATTTATCATCTTATCGCAATATCAGGGCTTCATATAACCTTTTTTATATATTTGGCAACTGTTTTTATAAATTTCATTTTGAGGCTTTTAAGCTCCGGCAGGAAA
>PMCC01000111.1:14953-15652 GCA_003155275.1 Actinomycetota bacterium
CCTTAAGGGCAACGGTAATGTCTGTATTTGTCCTTACCGCAAATCTAATAGAAAGACAATATAACAAAAAGATTATTTTAAGCATTTCCTTTATTATTCTTCTTACACTAAACCCTGGATTTTTTTATAACTGGGGATTCTGGCTGTCTTTTTCATCCATGGCCGGCATTTTATACCTTAACCCGGTTATCACTGATTTATTCAGGTTTGTAAGAAAAAACATGCAAAAGTCTGGAAGTTATTTTTTTGGCAGTTTTCCGGATGCGGATACTCTGGATAACGCCTATATGAAATCCAAAAGGAAACTGCGTGGAGAAAATTATTTTGTATCTTCGATAATAACAACTGTTTCGGTCAATATTTTCATATTTCCTGTGCTTATTTATTTATTCAAGGAATTGCCTGTTTTCTCGGTTCCTGCAAATCTGATGGCGTCCCCGGTTTTTTATTTGCTGCTTGCAATTTTGCTTACCGCATCTTTCCTGGCCCTATTATGGCCCCCGCTTGGAGGATTTTTTTTAAAACCTGCTGGGCTGATTGTTGAAATCCTGTTAAAAATAGCCCGTATTTATAAAATCTCTGATTTTAATGTAATAACCCTTTCAAATCTCAAAGCGTATCATATAATTATTTATTATTTTGCGCTGGCAGCAGTATTTATTGCCTTGTCGCTGTGGTTAGACAGAAAAAAAACCAGGG